>JBBQXO010000064.1:0-24546 GCA_038209595.1 Chitinophagales bacterium | reverse complement strand
CCTCAGGTATCATATCCTCCTCTGTTATTTCCAATTTTTCTCTCCGGTCGCGGCTCAACCATAAATCAAGGCTTTGTCCTTCCCGAATCCGGTTGATTTGCTTGCGCCCTTCCATCATCGGACTGCTTATATTGGGATTTTGCCGGTAAATAAAAGCATTGGCAGAGTCTTTTACATCGGGATCCGTATAAATGCCTCCCAAATTCAATCCCATAGAGCGAAGCAATGCTTTCCCTTCCTCATAAGTTAATCCAACCAGATCTGGTACATCATATTCGTTATTACCCAATCCACTACCCAAAACGAAAGATATTTTACTCCCAAAAAATATCCTGGTTCCTGCTGGGATAGCCCTCCCATTATAAGTTTGTTCAAGCACTGCATCCCGGGCAATATCGGGTCTCCGAGATGTATCGCCAAGCTCCAAACCAAGCTGATTAATATACAAAATGGCGTTTCTGAATGAAAATCCAACAAGGTCGGGCATTTCTACGAACGGAGGTTGTGATCGGTTGACTGTTAAAAAAATCAAACGGTGAGCTTTTACCATTTCGGCTCCTTTAGGAGATTGTTTAATAACATTGAGCGGTGGCAAGGCAGCGTTCCAGCTTGAATCCTGAATTTCTACTTTAAAACCCTGATTCTGAAGGATGTTGAAAGCCTCTTCCAAAGATTTGCCACTAACGTCTGGTACTTTTTCATACTGATTGTGGCGGGTAATAACATCCAAAATAGAAAGGAACCCAAAAATAAGTCCAAAGAGCAGCGCAAAGGCTACCAGTAAATTGACTAAAAAATGTTGACGGGTTATAAATTTAAACACGGATATTTTATTTGCAAAGATGAAGTTTTCGACAAAGAAAGGAAGTTAAAACAAAATTACCTGGCTGTGGAATGATTTTTTAAACATTCGTCGATTAATTGGCTGTAAAAAACTGTAAGCGTTGAACCGGCCGCTTTTATTTGCTGAGGCACTACACTTGCAGCACTTTGACCGGGTACTGTATTGATTTCCAGCATGTAAGGCTTTCCTGCGGCTTCATTGTAGATAAAATCAATACGAATCACGCCCTGACAGTTGAAAACGCGGTAAATATGTCTTGCAGCTTCCCGTACTTGTTTAGCAATTTCATCTTCAACCTCAGCGGGGGTGGTTTCTTTACTTTTCCCTTCATATTTCGCCTCGTAATCGAAAAAATAATTTTCGCTCACCACCTCGGTAATAGGTAGGGTAGTAATTTGTCCATTGTGCTTGTATACCCCAATGGTAAATTCACGCCCCTCAATAAACTCTTCCACCAAAACCTGCCTATCCTCTTTAAAGGCTTTTTCGATAGCCGCCTCTAGTGCTTCGGGCACAGGCACCTTACTCATACCAATCGAACTGCCCCCATTGGCTGGTTTTACAAAAACCGGGAATTGGAGCGTTTCTGACGCAGTGGTAATATCAAGCTCTTCCCCCTTGTAAAAATGAAGCGAATGCGCCACAGCAACACCGGATATTCCTGCAACGGCCACGGTAAACCGCTTATTAAAAGTGAGTGCCGAAACGGAAGCATCGCAACTTGTATAGGGCAACCCGATCATATCGAAATAACCTTGCAGTTTGCCATCTTCCCCCGGTGTTCCGTGTATACCTATTAAAACAGCATCAAAAATGCGTTTAGTCCCCTTCACAAGTATGGAAAAATCATTTTTATCTACCGGTGACTTTTCCCCGCCCTCTTCAGGAGTATACCACCACCCATCCCGGGCAATATCTATCAAATAGCAATCATACGCTGTGCGATCAATTTGCTGCATAATGGTTTGAGCACTTCTGTATGACACTTGTGCTTCTCCGCTATAACCTCCGGTAACAATAGCAATACTTTTCTTTTGCATGTGGGAATTCTTCAAATAGAATATATGGGGTAAACGATACTGGTTTCAAAAAAAGCCTGATATAAAAAGAAGCCGGCCATGGCCCGCTTCTTTTTTTGGTAAACGCACAAAAATTAAAGATGCAAACTATCTTTTTTAGTCATAAGCTGATCTACAGTTTCCTCATACATTTCGTCGGGAACACAACAGTCAACCGGGCAAACAGCAGCGCACTGCGGCTCTTCGTGAAAACCCTGGCACTCTGTACATTTATTAGGAACAATATAATAAGTATCCATGCTTACGGGTTCATTTTTGGCGTCAGCCTCCAATTCAGATCCGTCAAGCAACTTAAAACTACCCTTTACGGAAGTTCCATCGCTGATGGCCCATTCTACTCCACCCTCGTAAATGGCGTTATTGGGGCATTCGGGCTCACAAGCACCACAATTAATACATTCATCTGTTATTTTAATAGCCATATTAAGTCTTTTAATAAATCAAAAATTACTTTTGTGGTTCAAATATATAACGAAGCTTTGAAATTATCACAGAGATTAGCATTACTAGAACAATTAGGGGCGTATTTATTGGAAAATAGTTCTGAACTGCAAAGCGCAAAAGAAAATGCAAACCGGTCGAATTCATGGTTCGAACCGCCCTTTACCGATCTTGCAATCCATAGCATAGCCACCGAATTTCTTAAATTAGAAAAATTGGAACAATGGATAGCGGGATACCCTATATATGATACACAACAAACCCCTAAGACAGTTGGGCTTACCATGGCAGGCAATATTCCTCTTGTTGGATTTCATGATTGGCTAACCCTTTTTATTTCCGGTCATAAACAACGTATCAAACCTTCCTCAAAAGATGAAATTTTGATCAGTCATATCATGGATACCCTTATTAAATGGGAGCCCGCTGTAGCAGATTTTATGAAAATGGACAGCACATTGCGTGGCTGTGATGCTTATATTGCTACTGGCAGCAATAACTCGGCTCGCTATTTTGAATACTATTTTGCGAATTTCCCCCATATCATTCGCAAAAACAGAACTTCTTTGGCAGTATTATCGGGTGAAGAAACACCGGAAATGCTGGATGCACTCGCCGATGATATTTTACTTTATTTCGGACTCGGCTGCCGGAATGTAAGCAAGCTGATGGTGCCCGAAAATTACAACTTTGAAATATTACTAAAAGCCCTGCTGAAATATGAATGGATGAAGGACCATCATAAATTCCGAAATAATTTTGATTACAATCTTTCTCTTCATTTACTCAATAATCAGTACTATATGACCAACGATGTGGTTTTATTGATAGAAAAAGATTCTTTGTTTTCGCCCATTTCTCAGATCAATTATACTTTCTACAACCCTGAACAAACATTGAAGATAAACCTGCCGAACGAAGATAGTCTGCAATGTTTGTGTGGTGCAGGAGGCATGGCTTTTGGAGAAGCACAGCGTCCCACCCTGATTGATTATGCTGATGGGGTAGATACGCTGCAATTTGCCTGTAGTTTGTAGTGTAGTTTGATGGGGCTATCAACTGATTATTGTTTATCTTTCCTTTTCGAGGTGTTCATTTATAGCCGAACAAAGGAAGAATGGCTGAAAAAGTGGCTTATTGTTGTTCATTATGAGTTTTTGGCACAATGGTTGAAGCATTTAAGAAAGTAGAGCTTAACATTCCGTTGTTAAGATCGGGTTAAACAAATTCGACTTAACATGGTATTAGATAAAGACTTTTTTTATTGCGAATTATTTCTACGAAACAATTCGTTTTTTAATTCTCAAACAACACACAATTTATAGCATATGAATAAAAAAGTAATTTTTACAGCCATTGCGGTAAGTGCTATTACAGCTCTACTGACTGTATGGGCGTTCGGACAAATAAATACCCGTAAGGCATCCGAGGTTTTTCAGGATGGTAAATTGCCAGCCAATTATGCGAGCTTTAATCAGCAGGAAGGCGGCGGAAACGGCGTTTATCCGGTTGACTTTACCGCAGCGGCCACTGCAGCTACCCCTGCAGTAGTGCATATCAAAACAAAAATAAACGCCCGAACCGTTACACAACAAGGACGGAGAAGCCCCTTTGCTGACCTTTTTGGCGATGACTTTTTTGGCGAATTTTTTGGAGAGGGGCAAGGGCAACGCCAAATGCAGGTTCCCGAGCAAAGAGCAAGCGGATCTGGGGTGATTGTTACCAAGGACGGTTATATCGTGACCAACAACCACGTAATTGAAAACGCAGATGAGATTAATGTAACGCTGCCTAATAAAAAGTCTTACAAAGCGCAACTGGTTGGAAACGATCCAAGCAGTGATCTTGCCGTTTTAAAAATCAGTACCGATAATCTGCCATACCTCGCATGGGGTAACAGCGATCAGGTAAAACTTGGTCAATGGGTTTTAGCAATTGGATATCCATGGAACTTTGATGTAACCGTTACGGCAGGTATTGTAAGTGCCAAAGCCCGCTCGCTTGGGTTAAACCGCCGGAAAAGCGATTCTCCGGTAGAATCCTTTATTCAAACCGATGCTGCCGTAAATCAGGGTAACAGTGGTGGTGCATTGGTAGATACAGAAGGTCGGCTGATTGGAATCAACTCCGCCATTGCCTCCCAAACGGGTTCCTATGCAGGATACAGTTATGCTATCCCGGTAAACCTAGTACGCAAAATTGTAGGCGATCTTATAAAGTTTGGAACCGTTCAGCGAGCCTTTTTAGGTTTGACCTACATTCCGGACAATGTATCAGACGAGGAACTAATGAAATTAGGTGTTATCCAAGGTGAGGGCGTATATGTAAGCGGCGTAAACGATAACAGTGCCGCCAAAGCTGCAGGTATTAAGGAAGGAGATTATATTGTTGGTATCAATGAAGTTCCCGTTACTTCCGGTAGCGAAATGGTGGAACAGGTGGCTAACTACAGACCCGGAGACAAAATAACTGTTGAGTTTATACGTGACGGCAAAAAATTAAAAGGGACCACGGTGCTGAAAAATATAAGTGGCAATACCGATGTGGTAAAAGCAACCACTAAAGAACAATCGCTGATACAGCAGTTAGGTGGCGAATTTGTAGCCGTTGAGGCAAAGCAAGCGCAACGGTGGGGCATTAAGGGTGGTGTTCAGATAAAAAGTGTAGGAACTGGTTTACTGAGCACCTCCCGCATACAGGAGGAGTTTGTAATTACCTCGGTAAACGGGCAAGCAGTAAGCGATGTAGATGGTCTTATGAAATTATTGTCAAGTGCAGGTAGCACTGTGCGTCTTGAAGGCATCTACCCGGGATTTGAAGATACATATGCGTATCCTTTGAACCTGAAGGCACAACCAAACAAATTGCAGGAGCCCTGATTTATTTTGAGATTAAGTCTTTTTAATAATATCCGTTCCGGAAATTTCTGGAACGGATATTTTATTTTCCCCTAATGCGTTTACCCAAAAACAGCATACCCATTTGCTACCTGCAGCTAAGTATTTTCACTTTCTCCTTTATCAAGAATCCGCCTCCCTTTGATCTTGCCTCTGTTACAGTATTCACAAATACATGGTTTTACATTATGACTGTCAGGCATGTAGCGCCATCCAATAGTTTGCGGTAAATGCCTAAGCTTTTGAATTTCCCCTGCTTCAATTTTTCTGTCTAAAATTAGCTCATATCCAAGCGGATCCTTTATCGTCATAATTTCCTTTATGGCTTCTCCCAAAGTAATATGTTTATGATTGGTACCATACTTACCTGCGAACACCAATTGCTCAGAGTCTACACGGAAATAGATACCAACCAAAGTCTTAGCTCCAGTAGATTTCAATTCCCGAAGCCATTGATGTGACACATAAAAATCAGGTAAAACAGGCATACAATAGATTCCACGTCTATACTTGCCTGTTTTTATCCCACCTGAAATAATTTTCTTCGAGTCCTTTTCGTCAGCAAGATGAACAAGTATCGGCATAGCATTGTAAGAAATTTCATTATAAATAAGATGCTATCAGCTTTTAAAAACCAAGCCAAGTTCGTCCCTCCTATCCTCAAAACTATAAAATAATTTCTTCATTTCAATAACCTGACCTTTGCCTTTTTTGGGTAAAGTAACTCATGCATACTTAATGACTGAATTTGCCAACAACTTGTGTTTAAATATTCCAAAATAGAAACATCACCAGCTGAAAAGCACACAGCCATGTTACCCATAAACGTTAATCAAATGAATACAACCTGAACCTAACTGATATTTATTTGCGTATCACTCATCATTCATTAGCCCTGCTAATTGAAAGCCTTCATTTTGGCAAAAGTTGTAACTATTCACTAAAATAAAATTTAACTTCTCTTCTTGCTTCATCTTGTGGGGGCAGCTTTAACCAATTTAAACTATTTCCAATAAAGTGTGGAACAGCAGCACCGGGAAACGTTTTTAACTTCCCAAATTGAATATCGTAGTTATTGAAGGTATCTGTAATGCCATCAAAATCAGTGAAAAGAACATTGCGATTTATATCAAGTGCAAAGGTAGTTGCAGGGTCTGCTGTAATACCCGTATATATTTTTTCGAAACTTGAATCAATTGTAATTCCTGTAAGTTGAAAAGCATCTGATGATACTATTTTTTAAAAACAAAATACGGTAACCATGAGGCTATCAATAACCTTACCAATAAATATTGGTTTATTCGCATCATAATCAGAATATAGAAAATTTCATATCCGTAAAAAAGGAAAACCTTCGCTGCAGGATAATTTAAGAGGACTTGAATTCGCCCCACTAAAACCTGGAAAATAGGACTTTCCTGAAGTAAATGTGATCGTAAAACGACCATTCGCAACTGTAACTGCATTTGAAAAAGTAACTGATGAACCCATTATAATAGTATTTCCTCCTGATTGATATATTTCAATTTTTCTGTTGGTAAAGGGACAGGACTTTTTGGGTAAATAACAACTGTCCGGAAAATACTCTTGGCTTAGGCTTTTTGCAAGCAAAAAATGAAAAGTGCGGCACTACGCCTATAAAATATTTTTATATTCGTTACGTAAAAATTTAGCTTTTGATTGATGTTTTGAAAGGGAGTGAAAATTTAGTCCATTTATTTTAAGGTCAAACTTTTGAATCAGGTTTTCATTTTCAAAAACTGTTTTGTTTTTTTCAGGATTGCAAGACAAGGATGATGGTTCTGAAGGCAACTCTTAAAACCTTTGATATAAAAAAACGGGACCCTATGGATCCCGTCTTTTATATTTTTTTATTTTGGTAAACCTAAGCGTAAGCCGCCACAGGTTTTCCAAGATCTTTCAAGTAATTGATATGACTTAAGATGGCATGACGCATTTTAGCATATTCATTATAAGCAACACCATACTCTTCACAAGCCTGTTTTACTATTTTGCTGATTGCTGGATAGTGCACATGCGAAATCTTTGGGAATAAATGGTGCTCTACCTGGAAATTCAATCCGCCTACAAACCAACTGATTACTTTATTGTTTGTGGCAAAATTAGCTGTGGTCTTCAATTGGTGAACTGCCCACTCATCACTCATTTTACCGGTTGCCCCATCTGGCAAAGGAAAATGCGTATGTTCTACTGTATGTGCCAATTGGAAAACAATGCTCAGCACCACACCAGCTACCCATGTAATGGCTATAAAACCAATCAACCAATTTAACCAACCTGCAAACATGACAGGGAGAACAATGTAAACAAACAGAAAAAGTGCTTTACTTTTCCAGAAGATCAGGTGATCCTGCCAACTCATTTTTTTCAAAGGAATATCTCCGATTTTACCACTGAAGTACTTTTTGTAATCAGAAAAGAAAATCCAGAAAATATACAATTGCGCATAAAGTACCCAGAAATAGATATGCTGGAAACTATGCACTTTATAGCGTTTTTGGTGTTCGCTTAAACGTAACAGAAAACTACCATTTAAATCATCATCCACCCCATGTACATTAGTAAAGGCATGGTGTATTACATTATGCTTCATGTTCCACATAAAAGCACTGCCACCCAACAGATTGAGCGTAAATGCGGCAAATTTGTTTAAGGCAGGCGAATTACTAAAACTGCCATGCGCTCCATCGTGCATTATATTAAACCCGATAAAAGAAACAACAAAACCCATCAAAATACATTCTAACAGCCCTAAATACCAGACAGGAGTAAAAAATACCAGGTGGATATATAGCAAAACAAGTGCTACGGAAAGGATAATCGCTTTGGAAAAAATACGCCATCCTCCGGTTGTACTTATTTTGTTTTGCTCGAAATAGTCCGATACACGCTCTTTCAAAACAGTATGAAACGAGGGACGAACTGCAGGAAACTTTGGAATCATGAAATTAAAATAATAGATCAATAAATTAAATACGTATAAAATTAAAAGAATTTGACAGCAATTTACCTATTTGTTAAAATATATAATCACTATTAGTCAATCCCCTTAATCAAAATTGCTAACGTGCAAAGGTAACCTTTCTGATGCCATTACTATGTTACAATTTGAACCAGCGAATCAAACGAAGTAATTCCAGGTATTTTGTCTGTTTTGTAGCCCTCCGCATACCCTACTCCAATCATTTTCCCAAACATTTTTGCCCGCTCAATAACACTTTCAAGGAAGGCAGGATTGGAAATGTAAGTAGCTGGTTCTGCATCGGACCCGGTTACATCAAACTGGGTTTTAAAAGCCCGGATTGCCCGTACTTTTTGCTCCATTACGCCGGTAATATCATACAGAAAATCGGGTTCCAGATAGCGGTCTTGAATCATATGGAAAACCTGTGTGGGCCTCCATGGATCCTGTACGGCATCCTCCCAGCTAGTTTCAATTTTCCGGAGTCCGCTTAGCCACGCAGCATTGCGTACCAGCGAAGCCGCCCTGCCGTGGTCGGGATGCCGGTCCGAAGGAGCATTGGTTATGATTATAGAAGGCCGGAGCCGCCGGATAACGCGAATAACCTCTAACTGATGGGGGCGGGAATTTTCAAAAAAACCATCGGGTAAACCCAGGTTTACCCGAACATCCAATTGCATCACGGCTCCTGCATCTTCTGCCTCTTGGCTTCTTGTTTCTGAGGTACCACGGGTGCCCAACTCACCAGCGGTCATGTCTGCGATACCTATCCTCTTGCCTTGTTTTTTTTCCTGCATAAGCGTACCCGAACAACCCAGTTCGGCGTCATCAGGATGGGCCACAATAGCCAGAACATCTAATTTCATAGCCCGCAAAGTAAATCTGTTTTTTGTAACCAGGCATCATTAAGCAAAAAGGATTGGTTAGCTCCCGTATGGGCGGTAAATCCGCTCCACTTCTTTTACAATCATTTCCATTTCAGCATCATCTCCCTGTGGTTGATAGGGTTGCTTAAGATTGCCCCCAAAAAAGAAGGCGATTGTCTGCCAAAAGCGGGCATTAGTGCCTCCTTTGTACTCTTTCAATATTTCATAGCAATTAACCCCGGTTTCCCGGTTAATGAGTTTCATCAGGACTTTTCCCTGGTAAACGCTGAGGTTGGTGACCTTATCCCCAAAGGCTTGTTTCAACTCCTTTTCCTTGCTTTTGATGATCGCTTTGCGTTGTTTATCTGATTCCACATGCTCCAGCTTCTGATTGATATCGCTGATAACCCGGGAAGCCGATAAAGCATAAGGATACGTAACATAAACAGCATTGCGCAACCGGCTCCACTTGGCTTTTTCCTTTTTCATCCAACGTGGCATAACACCCACACATTCCACATCGGGCAAGGCTGATGTAGGTACAAACCGGCCATCGGGCAGTAAACTCAGGTAAACCGTAATGGTATCATGATCCCCGGTTACCGGCAGCGGGGGAAGTGGATTTTGCTCCGTTTGCCCCCACCCTGTTTGACAAAACAAGAGGGCGAACCCAGCCAAAACCCGATATAATACCATTTGAACCATATGTATTGAATGTATGAAAAGACAATCTAAACCGATTTATTGCTGCGTTGCATTAATTTTACCCTACGCACGATAGCCATCGTAAATCCAACCATCATCACAACAATACCTAACCAAAGGATATTAATCCACGGAAACTCATACACTTTCAGAGTAATAAAATCCAAAATAGCACTCGATTCCTTCACCCCTATTTCTACTTCCTTTTTTTCAAGATCACCGGGACGTACCAGCGAAAAAACAAGGCTTTGACTCAGGACGGTATCTGGCAGCATTTCCAATTGATTGCCTTTTAGCCTAAAAGCAGGCATGCCCTTATACTGTCTGCCATCTTTAGAAATAACGGAAATATCCGCAGCTACAATGGTATCGCCGGCATAGGCCTCAAACTTTTTGCCTTTAGGGTTCAAAATCAACTGATTAACTACCCACATGCCATTTCCATAAAAACTCGTATCGCCTACCACAACCGTTTTGTTTGTAAAACCGGTGGTATCTTTTTTCTTGGCTTCCGGATCGCTCAAAAAAGTAACATAGGTAAAAATATCGCGGTTCCAGTAATGCCGTGAATCGGGATTCGGGGTTAGCCCTTCGCCTCCCTTGTTGTTCTCAATAACGTCAGGATATAGTTGAAAACGATCACTTCCATTTTTCGATACAAAATCTATTTTAAAATAGCGTTTCCGATCAACAGGATTGAGTGTATCCCCCATAAAAGTAACCATATACCTTCCCATATCGGTTGGCTGATCCTTTATCAGGGTTGTATTTTCGTAGCTATTCTCTTTGTCTGTAGCTTTCAAGGGCGATATACCCGTGGTATTGATGCTCAGGACAGTGCGGTTGCTTGCTGAAAGTAAAATACCCAGCAAAACCATTCCAAAGCCAATATGCGAAATAGATCCGCCAGCCAATTTCAACTTGCCCCGCAACCCTATCCAGATATAAGAGGCGTTACCTACAATGGCATACACCCCAGCAAATAGCCCGATATGAAGAGCCAGCCAAAAGCCGGGACCCTGCTTATCGTATTGTATTCCTTCTGTTAAACTGATGGTAAGGCTTAAAACCAGCGCTATGGCAAAGGGGATTGCCAATTTGCGCAAAAGCACTTTTACCTCGGTATTGCGGTAACGGAAAAACTGGGTAACCGCTGTAAGAATGCCAAGGATAATGGCTACCCAAATCTGAATATTGTTATGGCTGAATTCCACGTCTGCTGGTGGGGCTATTTCTGTACCAAACACTTTATTATATACCGGTATTGAGGTCTTGGCAATGATAACAATAGCCGATAGAAAGAAAAGAAGCGAAGCAATAAACATCCAGAATTCCCTTGAATAGAGATTTTCCTCCCGTACAATGGTGGGTATTTCCTTATCTCTGTTGATGAGTACAACAAATAATACCAACCCAGTAATAGCGGATAAAAAGGCAAACATCGGATGCACTATACTCAGTGCATTCGAGGTTATAAAAGCCGCGGCAATTAACCAGCGTTGATTATTCCCTTTTACCGCCAACATAGGACCAACCCAGATAAATATATTTAAAAACAAGAATAGCTGACTATTCATGCCGAGATCGGTAAAAGCATGCACACTCGTATCGCCGAGGATACCGCTCCGTGTAAGAAAAGTACTATATAATATAAAAAGGAAGCTTAATGTATAAAAAATATAAGTACTCTTGAGTGAGTAGCCGCTATGCTTGTATATCAGGTTTGTATGAATACCACTAATAAGCAATAGCCAGGGTACCAAAGAAGCGTTTTCCACCGGATCCCAGGCCCAATAGCCACCAAAAGTGAGACTCTCGTATGCCCAGGCAGCTCCCATCATAATACCCGTACCCAATACGGCAGCGCTAAACAAACCCCAAGGCAAAGCAGGCGTGGCCCAACCTTTATGGTCGCGGGTCATAAGACCTGCCATGGCAAAAGCAAAAGGCACAATGGCAGAGGCAAAACCTAGAAAAAGAATCGGGGGGTGGATCACCATCCAGTAATTCTGCAACAAAGCATTTAAACCATTGCCATCGGTTACAAAATTCAAGTAGTCGGGGCGGGAAAAAATAGGTGCTTCCATTTCATTGCGAAGCAATACAAAGGGACTGCTACCCAATTTGTTGCCAAAAAAATAAATCCCCATAATCATTGTGGCAAGCAAGGTTTGTGCAAACGACAAAACAGTCATAACGGGAGCAACCCATTTACCACCCCTTGCAATGATAACCCAGCCCAATACACAATGCCAGAAACTCCAAAGCATGAAACTGCCTTCCTGCCCTTCCCAAAAGCAACTCAAAAGATATTCTACCTGTAAAGTTTTACTACTATGCTGCCATGCGTACTTATATTCAAATAAATTTTGACTGATAATAAAGTATAGCGTGACAAAAACCCCTAGAACAGCAATAGATTCAATAGCAAAGGCTGTTCTCGCTATTTTCAACCAGGAGTTGCCTGTACCAAAAGAGGCTGGTTTAACGGCCTTAAAAAAAGAAAATGTGGCCACCATTGATGCCACAAATGATAATAAAACCAGAAAATGTCCTATCTGACCTGGTAATAAAAGCTCCCCTAAATACTCCATGTGTTATGCTTAGATTCCTGCAAGCCAACAAGCCTGCTTTTTATTTTTGTAAAAGTACAATGCTTTCGTAGGCAAATAAGCGTTTGTTCAACCCCGGGAAAGCAAGGTTTTAAAAGTTTAACCAGCTTCTTGCAATTGCTTGCTTGCCGCTTCCATATCATCTTTGTATTTACTTGGGCATTTCAGCAGGATATCATCACAATGGAATCCATCTTCCTGCATGGTACCTTTAAGCACCACTCTTTCGCTTTGCTCTAAGTCAGCAGGCTTGGGCTTATTACTGATTACAAGGGTTTTACCTCCCAATGAATCGACAACAGTAAAAGAACAATAATTGGGATTTGAAACCGGGTTGTATTCCACCGGGGACTCATGATCGAGCTTGGCTATCAGATGAACATATTTACCAGGTTTACCTTGGGCCGAAGCAATGGTATCGTAGGTAGTAAGGTCAGTAGTAAAACTGATCATTACGGCAATGGCAATTGCCACACCCACCAGCAATGCAATATGTAGTTTTTTCATAGCCCTCAATTATTTCTCATTGCAAAATTACACCACAAGTTCGAAACTGTTCTCACTTTAAGAATCCTTTATTAACATAATTAGCTTCGTTTTACGTATATAGTAAAGGAGAAACAGATTCCTAATCAAAAAGCCGCATCAGATTCCTCTACTATCTTTGCGGAATTGACATAGAAAAATAAAATGGTTGATTTATCAGATTTTGACGAGAACGGCGCATCCAACCCCAAAAACACCATATTTGGACTTCCTTTTAGCGAAGAAGAGGCAAGGCTGGTGATTGTACCCATTCCTTGGGAAGTAACTGTAAGTTATGGAAGGGGGGCTGCCCGCAGTACCGAACAGATATTTAAGGCATCCATGCAAGTAGACCTTTATGACAGTGATTTCCCCGAAGCATGGAAAGAAGGATATTTTATTCAGCCCATTAACCCAAAAATCTTGCTTAAAAGCGATTTTCTACGTAAGGAAGCGGAGCTATACATAAACTTTATCAGCGAGGAAGAGGAAGGACTAAGTACCAATAAATTCATGTGTAAAAGCCTGAAAGACATTAACGAAGGAGGCAAATTTTTGACTAACTGGGTGTTCGAACATACACTCAATCTGCTGGAACAGGGCAAACTCGTAGGATTGCTTGGAGGGGATCATAGCACGCCATTAGGATTCTGGAAAGCCATTGCAAAAAAACACGGTTCCTTTGGTATTCTTCAAATAGATGCCCACTGCGACCTGCGGGTAGCTTATGAGGATTTTACCCATAGCCATGCAAGTGTTACTTATAATGCCTTACAGGAAATTCCGGAATTAGAGCGGGTGGTACAGGTGGGGATCCGCGATTTCAGCCATGGCGAATGGAATTATATCTGCAACAGCAACTACCGGGTAGTGGCATTTCTAGACCGTGATATTAAAAAAAGACAATACGAGGGAGAACATTGGGCTAAAATTTGTCAGGAAATTATTGAGACGCTGCCACAAAAAGTCTATATCAGTTTTGATATTGACGGGCTTGACCCAAAACTCTGCCCCAATACAGGTACCCCGGTGCCGGGAGGGCTCGAAAGTGAACAAGTACATTACCTTTTCCGGCAAATCCACAAATCGGGGCGTCAGATACTGGGCTTCGATCTGGTAGAAGTAGGCGTAAGCGAAAACAACTGGGATGCTAATGTAGGTGCCAGAGAATTATGGCAACTTTGTAACCTGATTGTTGCAAACAATCCGCAATAAGGAGCCCGAACCCTATTTTTGTACAAATGGTCAGATCTTCCTACGATTATGTTATCAGTCTCAAACGACCCGATTACAGGGCTATGAACGGAATCAGTCAACTCCTTTTACTGCTTTTCCTGATCGCTTTTTTTTACTATCTGGTGACAACTGGCTTTGGAGGTAAGCAATATTGGCTCGCTGTAATACCCTTACTCATCACCGGACTTTGGGTTTTTGGTTATATCCGAAAAGCCGATCCACACTTCATGGTATATTACCGGGTTGAACTGATGATTGCGGCTATGGGTTGGTTTTTTATACCCTTATTTGCCTGGAGTTATCTGCTGGGTTTTGCCTTTGCCCTGATGGCAGTGGCGGAACGCTATATCAAATTTCCCGATGAAATTGGTTTTAATGCAGAAAAAGTAGTTCGCAATTCATTTCCTGCGCAAAGCTATGAGTGGTTTGAAATTGAAAATGTAGTACTCCGCGATAATTTATTTACCCTCGATCTTCGTAACAACAAAATCATTCAAAAAACACTGGAAGAGCCAGTTTCAAAAGAATTGGAAGCCGAATTCAATAATTTTTGTAAAAACCTGCTTCATTTTAATACTGTAGGCTAAACCATCCCTTAAAAAGCTGCGAAAACTCCGTTTTTGAAACATTAGGATATAAGCCCAAAAACAATGTTTACTTTTGCCGCTTAAAAAAAGTGGAAGACAGTAATTTACCTGTAAATAAGCCGCTATTTTTTTGTTGAAAATAATACAGTCACATGCAACCATTTGTACTTTACTCCGACGGACAGGGAAATATATTTGAAGATGAAACCCTTTTTGCCATTGGCCGGAGCGGATGGGATGCTTTTGAGGTGCCCGAAGAAAGCTGGATCCCACTACCAAATGGGGGCAACCTCTACGAATTACCAGGCCGGAAAGCCATTGGAATAGACACAGAAACCGGTGATATGAGGCTTTGCACCAAAGGCTGGGCAGTAGCTGCCTTTATTCCACCGGCACATACAAGTTTATTTTTGGCTGCCTACGAAACAGAGGCTGATGCTCCTACCCTGCCTCTTTTTTGCTACACGGCAACCGGATGGCAAAATGATATCACTTACGTAACCGGGGTAAGAATAGAACCCGATATTCGTCAGGAAGCGGCGGGTTATATTGAGGAGAAAATTGAAGCAGGCACCCAAAATATGCTGGAAGCCTATCCCAATAACAGGTTGGTAAAACACCTGATGGAAACCTGCTGCATGACCTATACCTGTCCTGCAGCAAGAAATATGGCATTGGGACGTTGGGAATGTCCTGTTCCGGCCTCACCGGCCTGCAATGCCAATTGCGTGGGTTGCGTATCTTTTCAGCCATCCGATGAAAGCATTACGAGCCCGCAAGACCGGCTCACCTTTAAGCCTACCGTGGAAGAAATTGTAGAATTTACCGTGCCGCATCTGCAAACCGCACCTTACCCCATTATAAGTTTCGGGCAAGGCTGCGAAGGCGAGCCACTGCTGATGTGGGAAACCCTTGCACCGGCCATCCGTGAAATACGTAAGCATACTGACCGAGGATCTATTAATATAAACACCAATGGCAGCATGCCCAAAGCAGTTAAATCGCTTTGTGAAGCCGGGCTCAATAGTATCAGGGTAAGCACCAACAGTGCCCGGAGTGAAATTTACATGCCATATTACCGGCCCAATAATTACGTATTTGAAGATCTGATTGAAAGCTTGAAAGTAGCCAGAAATTTTGGCGCCTGGACCAGCATCAATTATTTTGTATTTCCCGGTATTACTGATAGCGAGGCGGAATATGAAGCACTGCGCAACCTGATTGCAGAAACCGATCTCTGTATGATACAATGGCGGAATTTCAACATTGATCCCGACTGGTATATGGGTAAAATTGGTATTTACGAAACCGGTGAACCCATCGGTATGCTGGAGATGATGGAGCTGATCCGGGAGGAATTCCCCAAATTGCAATTTGGATATTTTAACCCCCCTATGGAAAGAATCAAAGGTGATTTTAAAATGGATTTTGCCCACTAGCTGTTGGCAATCCCGACCATCGTTCCAGTCATGTTTTTACGCTTATAATAAATAATCGGGGTTTCTTCATGAAATTAAACCGCACTACCACAGGTATTTTACTCGCTATTATAGCTTCTATCATCTGGAGTGGTAATTTTATTGTGGCAAGGGGTGTCATCAACGATATTCCTCCTGTACTGCTGGCTTTCAGCCGGTGGTTTTGTGCCTCGCTCATCATGCTGCCATTGGGTTATAAAAGTTTTCGCAGCCAATGGCCTGAGGTAAAAAAACATCCCGCGCACCTGTTTTGGGCAGCCATTTTTGGCGTCAGCATTTTCAATACACTCGTTTACATTGCCGGACATTTTTCACAGGCCATCAACCTTGCCTTAATTGGTACGACCTCCTCACCGGTTTTCTCTTTTATTCTTGCCCGTATTTTTTTAAAAGAAAGAATTCCCCCTAAAAGAATGGCAGGTCTGCTGATTTGCATTGCAGGTATTCTGATTATTTTATCGCGTGGCAGCCTTGAACAATTGTACCGTTTTCAATTTACCAAAGGGGATTGGTGGATATTGGCCGCAGCACTTAGTTTTGCCATTTACAATGTATTGGCCAAACGAAAACCAACGGCTATCCGCCCGGTAACCTACCTGTTTACCACCTTTTGGATAGGTACCCTTGTTATTCTTCCTTTTGCTATTGCCGAATATTGGTTGGCCCCTCAACCCATCCACTTTACGGTCGGGCTTGCAGGTATCATTCTTTATCTTGGAGCCGGCACATCCGTAGCCTCCTTTTTTTGCTGGAATGCAGCCATTGCCCGGTTAGGGGCCGCCAATACTTCTTTATTCGGAAACCTGATTCCTGTTTTCAGCAGTCTTGAAGCGGTTTGGTTGCTCAATGAAAAGATACTTCCTACCCATATAGCAGGTATGATTTTTGTTTTTGCGGGTTTGTTTTTATCTAATCTGCGGGATCGTAAAAAAATAATCGCCACCGGGCAACCAATAAGTACCTGATTAGAAAGGATAACCGATACCAAACTGGAAACCCAAATTACTGCGCTCCACCGCTCCCAAACGATTAAAGCTTTTCCATTCAAATTCACGGATCCATCCGTCACCGGCCCTTATCGGGTCTTTAACCTTAAAGGCCGCATCAAGCCGGATAACAAGATAGCCAAAATCCCACCGAACCCCGGTACCTACCCCAACGGCAAGATCCCGATACAGATCTTTCAGGGCTAACTGCCCATTTCCAACTCCATTATTTTTATGATTCCATATGTTACCTATATCGGCAAAAGCTGCTCCCTCGAGGTTGTATCCAAAAAAGCGAAACAACTTAAACCGGTATTCCACATTCGTTTCCAGTTGGATATCTCCAAACCGATCAGTAAAGGTGGCGGTATCGCTCAAAAGGCTGTTGCCCAATCCCAATTGGCGTAGTCTCCAGGCACGCATGCTGTTGTTGCCCCCAGCTACAAACTGCCTGAAAAAGGGAAGTGTTGCCCCGGGTGAACCCGAAATATCCCACCCCACTCCACCATACATCCGATAATGGATCGAAGATCTTTTATACTTTACACCTTCTACGTATTGACACTCCAGCCTAAAAAAAGTAAAAAAGTCATTATTGAAAAGCGTAAATCCCGGTCGTGCAGCAAACTCTCCCGAAACCCGGTAAAAGCCAGCATGGTTTTGTTTTTTGTAGGGAACCGACCTTTCAAAAGCAGTTCTTACACTCAATATATTACCCGGGGTAAAAGCAAAACGTAAAGCTGGATTTTGAGCAATTACCTTGTTCAGGCTATCCTCAAACTGATCAATAAAAACCGTTTCAAAATTAGGTATAGAAATATTGGCCGTATTGCGCCCCCGCCTCCATTCCCATTGCAGATTCGTACTTACAGAAGTCTGGCTGAAAAAACGAAACCGCTCAGTATACAGCGCATTGAGATTGATACTGGTGCGACCTGCGTCAATCTGTCGACGATTATCCAAAAAACGAAAGGGTTTTATGAGCCTTGGCAGCGAATAACTTTGACCAAGATTTACGATAAAAGTTTGGAAAAAATTGGGGTTGGTAGCGCTTCGGGTATTATTCAATTCTAACCCGAAAGAGGCCGTGGTAGTACTCAGGGCCCCCCTGCGGAACACGTTGCGGTTACGGTGACTCATGTTGAAGGCTAAAGCCAGAAAACGACCAGCTAATACATTACTCACCGATATATTATTGTTTTGGCTTCCTTCAAGATCCACCTGGAAAGTTTGTTTTTTTGCAGTAAATAAGAATACATGTAAATCTGCCAACGGGATAGAATCAATCCGGGTAAAAATCCTTGTATCCACCTGCTGCCATGGACCCATTTGCGAGTAATTGTTGATGGTTTTAAAATAGTCCGCTTCATCATATAGCTTTCCGGGGCGGAGCAGGTTTTTATTCAAAATGGTTTTTTGAGTAAACAAGGGATAACGGGTTTTTAAAATAACCCCTTGTTTGGAAACCATAACCTGAAAAGTTGAATCAGAAATAAGTCCGTTCAGATCTTCGTCTACCCTGGTTTCGGGGTAGATAATAACCGAATCTATGGTGTATTGCAAAAAACCTGAACTATCGGTTCCTGGTCTTTGCAGGATATTTAAGTTGATAATGGGGTCCTCAAGCCTTTGGTAGCTGCTAATCATTTGCCTTACAGGATCTGGCTCAAAACCAATCAGGGTAGGGTCGGTGGTATCGACCTCAGCCAACAAAAGCGATCTGTTTATTTTTAAGAAACCAGACTGCCGAAATACCCCGGCAAGCCTCTCTAATTCGGCTGCCACCTGATCTTTGCTGTATAAAGTGCCTGGGGCAATCTGCGATTTTGATTTAACGCTATCTGCTATTTTTTGAAGTAAAGGGACCCTGAATTGATAAGTCAGTTCATTTACCCGCAAGCTTTTTCCCAAAGTAATAAAAAAAGTGGTGCTTACCCTGATTTCGGGTTTATTGGGTCTTAGGTCATCTTTTTTTACCAAAAAACTATCAAAACTGGCATTATAATACCCAAGGCTGTTGAGGTATCCTTCCATAAACCGGATGCTGCGCTGAATGTTGATGCTATCGAATATAGGAGGATTGATGCGTCTTGTGCGGCCGAAGACGCTTACTGTTTGTACCTGTAAGCTATCATCCAAATAATTGAGCAGGTTTTCTGAGAGCAGATTCCTTGCCGCTGTATTCAATTGATTGCTTGTTACTTCTACATCATTATTGTAAGCATAAGGTGTATTCAGGGGTGGATTTTTTACCCCGGCACAACCCGAAAGCAGCCAAAATGCCAGCACCGCAGTGAATTGCAGAAATAAACGAGGGGAAATTGTATGTTCGTGTCGGAAAGAAAAGGTCATTAACGCATATGCTATCAAAAAACGAAATTAAATATATCCGCTCGTTACAGGTAAAAAAACATCGGGGTACCGAAGGAAAGTTTATAGCGGAAGGCCATAAATGGGTAGAAGAACTGATGAAAAGCAACCCTGACTGGGTGGAAAGAGTTTACGTCACCCCCCAATGGGAACAGCTTGCCGATAAGCAGATTGCTTCAAATATGGTGCAGCATATAGAGCCATTTGAAATGGAAAAAATTACCGCACTTTCTAATCCTACAACTGTTTTAGCAGTCGTACGGATACCGAAATACAAGCCTGATATTCCTGACAAGAACAAATGGAACCTGCTGCTTGATGGCATTCAGGACCCGGGCAACCTCGGTAGCATCATCCGTATAGCCGATTGGTTTGGCATGCAGGCTATTTGGTGCAGCGAAGATTGTGCTGATGCTTACAATCCCAAAGTAGTACAGGCTACGATGGGGTCGCTTTGCCGGGTACAGGTCAATTATACTCATCTTGTCAGCATTATTGAAACTACCGATTTACCTGCTTATGTTACTGCTATGGAAGGAAAAAATATTATGAGTATGATGCCTTCATCTGGTTTGCTTATTATTGGCAGCGAGGGCAAAGGGGTGCGTCCTGAATTGATGGATAAGGCCACTCAGAAAATTACCATACCCCGCATTGGAGAAGCGGAAAGCCTGAATGTGGCTGTTGCTACAGGTATTATAGTATCCCGGTTGGTATGGGGTTAACTTTTCAAAAAAAGCCTATTAAATACCGAGTTCCATCTGTATCATGCCATGGAACCTATTTTTAAACTGAAAAGGCAGAGCTGGAACCGTTTCGGGATGCAAACGGTCGTCCAACCCAAGATAAGCCTGCAGTTTCACCCGGTGTTTATACAAATAATAGTTGTAACCAAGTGCTTTGGTTCGTCTTTGTAACTGGTATGCTTTAAATGTTTGGGGCGGTGTAATGGTTGCATATCTAACTACGAGTTCTTGTTTACGGCCAATCATCCTGCTACCTTGTACATTTAAACCTTGCCCCTGGGGAATGCGTTGAAAAATTAGCTGATTGACATTAGCTTCAGAAATGCCACTGGTTTTGCGATTGAAATATTCAGCAGACAAAGACCATCCCGAATATTTGAAAGCAGCATCGGCTATAAAGGTTTGCAAATCTACAGGAGCGGGAAGTTCAAATCCGATCTGCCCGCCGCTTTGAGTAGTACGATTATTAAAATTATATGCCACTCCTATGGCTAAACGGGGCTTTTTTTCAAATTCAAGGTCACCCTCTGAATAATCTCCGGAATTTTGAAATTTGCCTAATGGCAACCATTCTACCCGCCCGGTGTAAGACAACCCGGTATTTCCTTGCAATTGTCCCCGGCCCTCACCACTTGATAAAGCAAATTTAGTTTTCAAAAATTGTTTTTCCCCCAAAGGAATGTTTCCATAAAGAAAGAAACCCATATCCCTGTCAAGGGTAAAAGTATTATTGGCAATGGAGCGGTCTGGCATTTGCAGGTTGCCGGAAGAAACAACGCGCTGCCGGTTACCGGGTAGTTTACTTTGTCCGAAACCCATGTAAAAATTTTCATTGAAAGTATAGTAAACCATTGCATCCCGGATAGTTTGAGGCACAGACTCGGTTACAAGGTCTTGATCGTTTCGGGAAAAAGACAATTGGATATAATAGCTTAACCGGGGATTCAGGATGTATCCGTCGAATCGCAACCTGAGCCGTCGCACAAGTGCTTCGGTACCGGGTTCATCTATATTATCAAGCTGACTATAATAGCCTGCCCTGTTTTGCATACGAAATCGCAAATTCATTAGAAATACGGAGTCCTTTTGAAATCCGATTCCATTTTTTGACATCAATAGAGGACGCTCATCAGATTCGACCTGCGCCCAACATTCAGACATTCCTAAAAAAAAGAAGACAGACAGACAATAATAAAAACAAAGAGTATTTGATTTCAATGAAATTGGATTAATAGGTCTGATAAAAGGAAAATCAAGCATTTCGGGCACCAAATAAAAGGCTGCCAATGCGAATCATATTACCGCCTTCTTCAATAGCATCGGGATAATCGCCACTCATTCCCATGCTCAGGGTATCAAAAGCATTTCTGGCCAATTGCTGCTCTTGCAACTGATCGAATAATTGCTTCAATCCTTTAAACTCCCCTCTCACCTTTTCTTTATTATCAGAAAAACTAGCCATTCCCATCAATCCATGGACCTGCACATTTTTGTATCCCTCAAACCCGGGATCTTTGAAAATCTGATCGAGTTCCTCAGTATCGAGGCCAAACTTGGTTTCCTCTGAAGCTATATGCATTTGCAGTAAACAATTAATAACCCTATTGTTTTTGGCACCCTGCTTATTGATTTCTTTCAAAAGCTTTGAACTATCCACCCCATGAATAAGATGAACAAAAGAAGCAATGTATTTTACCTTGTTGCTTTGCAAATGACCAATAAAATGCCAACGGATGTCTTTGGGCAAGGCGGCTTCTTTTTCTACCAGTTCCTGCACATAATTTTCACCAAAATCTCTTTGACCTAGATCATACAGAGCCTGAATGTCTTCCAAAGGTTTTGTTTTACTGACTGCAATTAACCGAACCTGCTTCTTTTTGAGCTCTTTTATTAAATCCTCATACACCTCTTTTTTCACCGCCATGCTTAAAAAACGTTTTTGGTTTAGGTAAAGATACCCAAAAAAGAAACGAAAATAAATGGCAGTTACCTTTTGATTTTCAGAATATAAAAATTGAATTTACCATGTAAACCAACAAATTATGAAGAAAATCATTTTTATCCTTTCGCATTTCTTTTTATTATTGATAAATGGGTTCTCTCAAAATGTAGGTATCGGCACCAACACCCCCATTAAAATGCTTTCCATAAACGGGTCTTTATTAATAGATCAGGACAATAAAAATGCGGGAAATGTTGATTCGGCAGCTTTAAGGTTTGGCACAAGTACCTTAATTGGCATCAGCAGCAACCAGGCAGCGGCTGGAAATAATCCACAGGGTATGGATTTTTGGACAAATGGAATTGCCAGGATGCTTATATCCTCTACCGGAAATGTTGGCATTAATATGAATATTCCTGCTTTTCGATTAGATGTAAATGGAAGTGCCAGAACATCTTCTCTTCAAACAGGTAACATCAACTCAACAGGTAACATTAATGCTGATTTTTCAATTACAGCAGGTATTGATGTAAGTGCCAATGATGATTTATTTGCCGGTGATGACCTTAATGTAACCAATGATGCAAGGGTAGGCGGCAATATGGCCATAGGAACCTTCCTATCATCAACCTATAAATTACATGTAAATGGCAATATGCTTGTACGAACCAATGTTGGAATTGATGGAACAGCCCGAATTGACGGAAAACTTACCAATGAAGGCAAAACTACTTTTCTTAGTAATAGTACCACTACCCTAAGAACAGGTTTCAATGCTGGTACTTTTACACGTACTCTTGCCGCAGGTAATTCAGCAGATGCCACCTTCTGTATAACCAGTTTTGCTGGAAACAACAACAATGTCAGAGTTTCTGTTGCGCAGTTTGCACCTCGTAGCGGTGCTTCTGGTAATTAGGGATAAGGTGGTTATGACTTCACATACAGTAAATAGCATCAATTCGGCTTGTAGTGGTGGCAGTTTGGTAAATATAAGATTTCACAATGCAGGAATTAATTCAATAAACCTTGGTAACAATGCTATTTTGTACTTAATTTCTACCGTTACGGATTGATGGATAAGACATTATTTTAAAATGCTCCTGCTGATCACAATTCGCTGAATTTCGCTGGTACCCTCATAAATCTGGGTAATTTTTGCATCCCGCATCAGGCGTTCTACATGAAACTCCTTTACAAAACCATACCCGCCATGCACCTGTACGGCTTCAGTACTTACCCACATAGCTGTTTCGGATGCAAATACTTTTGCCATAGAAGAACTTAAAGCATAATCCTCTCCACTATCTTTTTCCCAGGCAGCTTTCAGACAAAGCAAACGGGCGGCTTCGATGCGGGTGGCCATATCGGCAAGCTTAAACTGAATAGCCTGATGGTGCATAATTTCTTTGCCGAAAGCCCGGCGCTCTTTGGAGTATTTTAAGGCCAATTCATAAGCACCACTTGCTATACCCAATGCCTGAGCAGCAATACCAATACGCCCACCCTCCAGTGTTTTCATAGCAAATTTGAAACCAAATCCATCCTCACCAATTCTGTTTTCTTTTGGAACCTTTACATCCTGAAAACTTACGCTATGCGTATCGCTTCCCCGGATGCCCATTTTGTTTTCTTTAGCTCCAACGCTTACTCCCTCCCAGCCTTTTTCAACAATAAATGCATTGATACCGCGGCTGCCTTTTGCCACATCGGTTTGCGCCATCACAAGATACACGCTGGCACTATTGCCGTTGGTAATCCAGTTCTTAGTGCCGTTCAGCAAGTAATGATCGCCTTTATCTTCGGCAGTTGTATGCTGACTTGTAGCATCGCTGCCTGCTTCAGGTTCGCTTAGTAAAAAAGCACCAATATATAGTTCTCCATCTTTCTTGCCCTGTGCCAGCGGTACCAGATATTTTTTCTTTTGCTCTACTGATCCAAAATAATCCAATCCCCAGGTTACAAGACTGTTGTTTACACTCATGCATACACTGGTACTCGCATCTATCTTGCTTACTTCTTCCATGGCGAGTACATAGCTTACGGTATCCATGCCGCTTCCGCCAAATTCAGGGTTTACCATCATGCCCATAAAACCAAGATCGGCCAATTTTTCTACCTGCTCTCGTGGAAACTTCTGATGTTCATCTCTTTCTATCACCCCGGGAAGACATTCCTGACGGGCAAAATCCCGTGCTGCATCCCGCACGGCCAATTGTTCTTCGGTAAAAGCTAATTGCATATCGTATTTA
>JBBQXO010000063.1:0-24909 GCA_038209595.1 Chitinophagales bacterium | reverse complement strand
TTTTGGTTGGTAAAAGATACCATATTGCCTGCAGCATCGTAGTTCATAAGTAGCTCCTGATTTATGGGATCGGTAATTTTTTTCATGCGACTTAGTATATCGTATGCCGCTGTAGTGGTTTGCCCTCTTGCATTGGTGTACGACAGCAGGTTACCTCTTGCATCAAAAGCTAGTGTAGCGCTATAGCCATCAGGCCCTGAAACGGTTGTAGGATTGCCCCATGCATCGTAGTTGTAAGTATATGAATTCCCCTTGGGGTCAGTGCTTGTAATAATATCACCCTGAGCATTGTAGGTAGCGGCATACATACTGCCATTCGGCGAGGTAATAGAAAGTATATTTCCCTTGGCATCATAAGCCATAGTGTAGGTAAACCCTTTGGAATCGGTATAGGTTTTTACCTTACTAAAATCAGCCGTGTAGGTGTACCTGTTCGTGTTGCCTTCGGCATCGGTAGCGGTAAGCACATTTCCCGAGCCATCGTAAGTGTACGTAGCAATATTGCCATTGGCATCTGTCATTTTTGTTTGGTTGCCGGCAGCATCATATTCATATTGGGTAATGTTACCACAGCAATTGCCTTGTACCAACTTAACCCAGTACAAATCACCCGAATTGTCGTATATATATTTGGTGGAAATATTTCCTGCTTCGAGGTGGTCGGTGGCTATTGTGGTATTCGATGCCGTATCGTAGGAGAAACTCAATCGTTTGTTGCAACCAATGAGTTCCCGGGTAGAAAGGTCGGGGAAATAGATAATGTCCATTACGTTTTGGTTTTTATCAGACATCGTTTTCATCGGCCCGTTTATCAGGTAAGTAAAATGTTGTGTGGCATTCAGCGGATCTTTTACATTCATCAAATTGTTCCCATTATCGTATTGATAGGTAATGGCGCGGGTGGGTGTAGCCATGGCATCCACCAAAGTTGCCAGCTTGCCATTGGTATAAATAAGAGTTATAGATTGCCCCGCCGCATTGGTAATGCCTGTTAGCATTGTATCGGTATAGCTAAAGTTGATAAAGTTCCCATTGGGCTCATCCATCCGGGTAATTTTTCGGTGATTAGAATTGTCGAAAAAATAACGCATACCATCTAGTTCTCTCAGCATCAGTTTCCCCGGCTCGTATTGGGTAAGGCGGGTAAAAAAGCCATTCGGCGTTCGGTAGCCACCAGTCGTTATGGTATCGTATTTATCTTCGCGCCCATCGCCCCAAAAAATTATTTTGTTGCCGGGCAGAGTATCTGCCAGATATTGAATATTGTATTTAAAAGACCAGCCATTTCCGTAGCCATAATTGTTTTGGAAAAGAAAGCTATTGTAATAAAAACTCATATCGAGATCTAGCATTCTTGCAGGAATGTACAAATCGGTACGGTACACAAAAAAGTTACCGGTAAGCGTATTTACCTGTGTACCCAGCGGACCTTCCTTATTAGGATTGTTCAGGTTTTGTGCGTTCGCAGATATCGTCGCCACCAATGCGCCTGCACTTAGTAATAGCAGTACACAGACATTTCTGGCTTTGTTATATAAATTAATATTATTATACATAATTAATATTTAAGTGTGTAAACGCAATTATTTTAACCGGAATAAAACATAACCAACAGGGGGTGGCAATTTTGGCGATACCGAGTAAATCTGTATGGTACCACTACCTCCGGCCCGTATAATTCCCGGAGGCCCGCCGGGCTCGGTTATTTCAAGATACAATGCGGTAGCCCCTTCAAATACATCCCCTTTATTCAGTGACATCTTCATGCCTGCTTCGCTATAAAGAATTCTGGTTTGTACCGGCAAATCGAAATTGGTAGGGTTGCTATAGTGTACCTGTATTACTATCGGGCGATTAATGAGTACTCGTTCAGGTACCACTAAATCTAATACAAGTTGAGAATTCAGTCCGCTCTCAGCACCCGGATCGCAGCCTGGTTCGCTACCATTTCCTGGTATTCTGTTATTGCCGGCACCTGTTATCAATCCACCGTTGTTGGCAGGTACTATTGAGAATCCATTTTCCAAAACCGCTTTTGAGCCATCGTTTTTTTCCAACACCACATCGTACACACCCATCGGCTTACCACGCAACGGGAATGTGGCGAAAACCTGTGTGCTATTGGTAAAATAGATGGCTGTTGCCGTAATGCTATTGCCGCCGTTCACCAATTTAGCAGTCATGCTATCATTAAACAGCGAGCCACGAATGCGTACCGTAACATTGCCAATATTAGCACCTGCATTGGTTTGCACATTCAATATCGCAAAAGGAAGTTTTACTGCTTTCAGCGTAATATTTTGTACTGCTGCATTTCTGGTTAAGCACCGGTACATAATGTAATACACCGAATCTGTTGCATCGCTTATTACGATTTGCTGATTGCCATAGTTGGGGGTCTCATAAATATAATCGTAGCTGGCGGCGGTTGGCACTCTGCTACCGGCAATAAACATTTCATTGTTTACCAAAAGTGAATCCGGTGTTTTGAGGGTAACCAAAATGGTAGCGCCAATCAAAGAATCGGGTATGCGCAACCGGTAATAGCGGGTAAGTGTTTGCAGTGTGTTGAAGGTCTCCGTATTGAGCAGCAATCGGTTGGCTTTTACAAACACAGGTTTGGTGGTCATACCTATGTTGTTAGCCTTATCGCTTTCCGGCAGGTTGTTGAGTATATCGGCTCTTGCAAACAAGTTATAATTGGCTTCCACCACGTCGGTTACAATAGGGTTCAGGCGCACCGTATCGGCTTGTAGTGGATTAATGGTAATAACCCGTTGTTTAATGCCCAGCAATACTGCTGTTGAATCGAACAAGGAACCTGCTGACAGGTATATGCCATCTGTTGTTTGCCCACGTGCCTGCTCTGCTGAAGTATTTACAACTACCCACTTTACCGTGTCAATCGGATATCCCAGCAGTACGGTGTCGGGTGCCGTTACCTTGCTTACCATAAGGTCGGTAATAGGCGGAGCAAATAAATTCACCAAACTAAAGCCGAGATTATTGGTTTCATTCGATTCTACAATTTTTTCGTTCTGGTCGGAAGCTGCGATCAATATATAGTTGCCGGGGGTAATGGTTATCCTGATGTTTGCGCTAAGGGTATCGAGGTACGATTGGCCGGGGAGTAGCTGACCAATGCGTGTGGATGAGGTAAGGTGTATATCCCCTTGGTTGTAGGAAAAGGAGTAGTCGTTGGAAAGTATTAACTCGTTGCGCCAGGTATTGCCCGGGAAAGTAGTACCGCTGCCGTTGTTGGTAACCCGTATTACTGCCCTGATGGGTTGTCCGAGTGCCACTTGGGTGGGTGCTGACACAATGAAGGTAATCAGATCGGCCAAAGGCGGCCTTGCAACGCTTACCAATTTTGCCCTGCCATCAGCACCGCGTAAGAAGCCGATATTGTTA
Source organism: Chitinophagales bacterium (assembly GCA_038209595.1). Taxonomy (GTDB): domain Bacteria; phylum Bacteroidota; class Bacteroidia; order Chitinophagales; family Chitinophagaceae; genus Phnomibacter. Next base: position 21,498 of record JBBQXO010000063.1, on the reverse strand, counting down.
CTAAACAGCTTTTCATTTCTGATGTTGTTTCTGGAATTATTGTATGCATACACATAGTAGTTGCCGGGTTCCATATTGGGCAAGATGGGGTTTTGCGACAGCCGTAGTTCCTCACCCCGGTTTATGGTTCTATATTTCAAAAAGCTTACAACCTGAATGTCATTGACATCCGGTATGGAATCGGTAGAAAAATATATATCATCAAAATACCCTGTGTAATAATTGGTGATGTACTGAACCCCGGATAAAATGGGATTGTACCCATTATTTTTTACCGTCCAGCTAATGGGATAGAGTGACCCCACCGAGGCGGTTTCTAACGCATTTACGGATGTCACTTCGTGGTCTACCAATGCATTTATCAACACTTTTACACTACTGCCTGCGATATTATTATTTACAGAACCCGCCTCGAATGTGGTACTGTCGGCATTTGTTTTTACAAAGAAATAGGCGTTTGAATGCATTTGTGCCGGGAAACAGGGTAGTTCTTCGAATCCGTAGCGGATGTTTACTGTAACCGTATCGGTGTAGGTTACCGTGCTCGCTACCTGTCGCGTTTGTTTTTTACTACCAATAAAAAAACTGGTGGCTCGCCCGAAAATGGCATTACAGCTCACAAAGAGGCTATCTGTCCAGGTACCGGCGGTAGTACCCAAGCCGTTATTTGTAACGGCGTAAATGATTTGTTGGGCAAAATGCGTGAGCACCGAATCGGTCGTTTGCACAGATGATACAATTAGGTCCGCAGGCGTGGCAGCAGCAACTAATGTGGCGGTGGCCGCGCTACGATTGTTCGCATAATTTGTCTCGCGGAAGCTGCTATCAAAGTTGGTTATAACGTAAAAGTATTTGTTGCCAGTAGTGGCCGCCGGCAGCTTGTAGTTAAAGTTGTGTGTCACGGGCAATCCTACCGAAAGGTTTTCGGTAAAAGATTTGGTTTCCAAAAGCGTAGCGCTACCATCAAAGGTGGGAAAGTTGCTGATATACAACCGGTCTTTGCGCAGGTGATTGAACACCGCACCGTTGCCGGAATTAAGCAAGCTGTAATCAATATTGATGGTTTGAAAACCGGTGGCTGTAGCCGGCGAACTGATGGCTGATACCCTAATATCGGGTCTTGAAACCACTAATGGAAGAGGGGATCTGCTTATTTGCGGTGTACCCGGAAACTCAAACACTGTTTTGCTGGCATTGGTATGCACGTATATGTAATAGTTTCCTTCCAGCAGGTCGGAAGGCAGGTTGAAATTGAAGTTGGCAGGGTACACACCATTGGGTTTAATGGCGGTAGCTACATTGTTCAATCCACGGGAGGCTAGTATGCCAAAGCAGCTATTCCACGGGGATATAAAATCAATACCTGCAAACCGCTTTACCCCATGCTTGTAGGTAGTCAATAGTATGGCTTCGGATGGAACAAGGCCATTTGCGCTTCTGCTCAGATACACATTGTCTTCCCAATAGCTAGAGCCAAAGGTTGTACTGTCTTTGTACACAGGTGGGCCTACGCAAAACGAATTTGGAATGGAAGAAGTACATGGGCAATAGTAATCTACGGCATACAGATTATGGCCATGGTTCTTTTCAAAGTTGTCGAAAAAGCCGGTGTTTCTAATATTCCAGTTTACACCTACCTGCTGTGTGGTACTCGCCTGAGTGATGGGCAAGCTTAGCGTACTAATGATAAGATTTGGCGTCGGGGTAAGGTATATCTGCATTTGTGCTCTTGCTATGTTGTTGTCCAAGGCAGCCCCTTCGTACAAAATATTGCCTTTAGCCGCAGCATTGGTTTTTACATATACAAACCAGGTACCATAAATAAAATTGGGTATTACAACGGGAATACTTCGGGTATAAAGACTATCGGTGTTCAACTGTGTATTGATAGATAGCCCTGCAAAACGGGTATTCGGGTAATAAGTATCTTCTGGTTTAGGAATGATGATGGGAATAGCGAGTTGCCGATCGAACAGCGGACTTTGGGACATAAAAATGGAGTCACTCCAACTGCTACCGGCAGGGGTTAATACGCCATAGTTTCGTACCCGATAAGTCACATTTATGGTCGTTCCTGAAAAAGTGGTGATGGGTGTAAACACTGAATCAACACGCAGATCAGGTGTAGGAGCCAGATTTATTTGCATCGGTAATGCTTTTTTTGCCGTGTCATTTTTTACACTTTCCTGTAATAACTTCCAGACAGGGTGTTCGTTGTCGGTTATTACATACACATACACAGGGAAGCTGTAATTAAGTGGCAACTTAAAATCGAGGTTGCTTGTATAAGATTGGCCGCTTTCCAGCCCCGACGGCCGTTGTTTTTTACCCAAAAGTAATGGCCGGCCACTGGCAGTTAATGAGCTCCACGCTGTTGCGTTCCATTCTGGTGAGCCTCTAAAACTTACAAAGGGTACAGTATCTAAAGCAATGTACACACCGTCGTACCAATTAGCATTTTCCATGGTATTACCAGGGCCCACATTGGTTACTGTCCAGCTAATGTTGATGGTTTGCCCCGAAGTGGCTACTGCCGGCGCTTGAACATTGCTTACCTGCAGGTCGGGAAGGGGTATCAGGCTAAACTGCTGTACAGGCCCCGAAGTTTGCTGGCAGGGGTTTTTCGCCATTACCTTCCACTTGTAGGTGGTATTGTAAGGCAGATTGGCGTTTAGCGGCAATGTGAAGGTTATATCGTTGATATTAGCTGCATAAGGCGTGGCTGGCTCTGCCGCCGTAGCCTGCCATAAGTATAAATCATAATTTACCGTATTGTTTGTGGGCACCCATGATAGTTTGAGGGGTAGCTGTTGATCCACGGCATTATTAGCAGGTTGCATACCACCTGCAATTCCTGGTGCATTGTCGGAAGTATTGATGTTAAGCGATTGTACATTGGTTACCACCGGGTCGCAGGGACTTGTAGCACTTACGCTCAGCGTATGATTACCCGGTGTGGCCCAGGCTATCCAAGCTGTGTCCCTGTTGGTGGTTAAGGTACCGCCGTTGCTGAGTGCCCAATTATAAATGGCACCCGGTATGCGCTGCGCCAAATAACGGTAAGTTGCAAGGCAAGGCAGTGTATCACCAACAATTGGTGATAGGGTACGCACACCCACACAAAAACTTCGTTCCACTGGCGTAGCCGCATTATAATCATTGGTGCCAGTTTGTGTGGCTCGCAAGGTTACAGGGCCAGCACCCGTGGGAACCACAGCGCCGCCCTGGCTTATCCAAGCATTGCCCGATACTACTTGTACTGTAACAAAGGTGGCAGCCGATGAGGTGGCTAATGGTAGAAAGAACCCAGCATCCAACACCCTGTTCGCAATGGGCGGGAACGTGATAACCTGACTGCCTTTCAATATCGGAATGGTATCGAACACAGAAGGGGCAGGGCTATAAACATCATTGCCAGGTTGTGATATACTTATCACTACATTGCCATTTTGAACACTGCTTCCGCCAATGTACAGGGTATCGTTTTGGATGGTGGCTTTTCCACTAATGCGCTGGTAAAAAACCGGCAAGCCTGAACTTGCTATGCTGTTTAGTTTTACAAATGCGGCAGGCGAAAGGATAATATCAGGGATGGTGTCGTGCGTAATGGTTTGAGTTATGGCAGCCGCAGTGAATACGTTGATATTAGAAGCAGGTCCATGGCCACAATCATTGGCAAATCGGGCCGTGTAGCTTCCATCGAGCGAAGCATAATATGAAGTGCTTTCAGCGCCAGCTATTTGGATACCATTACGAAACCAGCGGCAGGATGCTCCTTGCGGCAGTTCTGTCACACTCATATTGCGGGCAAAGCTAAATACCACTGGCGTTTGAGATGGTGGATTGCCACTTATGGCAACGTTCAGGCTTTTGGTAGGGGTAATAGCTATGGCATTCGAGATGTTCAGGCTTACACGCCGGATACCAGTTTCGTTCCAGGTAACGGTGGCAATGCTATCATTACTGGAAAGTGAACCACCACCATCGGGAAGACTCCAATTGTAAGTAAGTTGTTGCCCTATTACATTTATGGCCTTGTATTCGTAAGTATTAAGGCAAGGCGTGGTGTTACCTACCAAAGTAAATACTGGCGATGGTGCAATAAGCCCTGTAGAAAAACGGTAGTGGAATGCACCCGCACCCGAGATCCGCAGTGTGATAGAATCGCCGGCTGCCACCGCCCGGCTATAGGTTGCACTACCCGAATCGCCCCGCATTACATTTGCAATGCCGGTGGTAAATAGTGGTGAAGTGAGCGCATTTCTAAACCCGGTCACAGTCACCTGTCCTATGCCATTATCGCACCGGGAATTGATGGCCGTCATGTTAAGCACCAAGTTGCCGGCCACGGGAAATTTTATTTTGTAAAAATCGAAGTTATCATTTTGAGTACCTTCCTCATTCAGGTAATTGATGCGGCCATTATAGGTTTGGCCGGGAGTAATCAAAATGGCCTCGGAGCGTAACGAATTGGGTTCTTCATCATTCGTCCAGCCTGCCAGGGAATTATCGGGGATAAGCTCATACGAAATTTCGTATTCCCATGGTGAGTAAAAACGGGTTGTTGCATTAAGATAAACGATACCCGGAAACGCTATACAATCAATAGTATCCGAGCGGATTATCACATCATCTGGTAAATATTCGGCGAAAGGAGGGGTGATAGCGCTGTATGGAATGTTTCCGCTCAATTCGAGGTTAAGGTAATAATCGGTATGAAATATTTCGGATCGATCGCGGAAGATCATTTTGCTATAAATAACCAACTTGCCGGGGGTCGTTATGTTTATTTTATAGCGATCGGAATTGTCATTTAATAATTTCGGATTTTGAAAAAACCAGATATTTCCCCGTGCGGTATCGCCTGCTATAAGATCTATGGCTTGGGTATTGCTATTGTTAGGTTCCACGTCGTTGTTACCGGTACTATCCAGCACTTCATATTTTATCCGGTAGTTGAGCACCCAATAGGGGTCCCTGCTGTCTTTGGTGTTTAGCCTTACAAAATAGTTGCCAGGCGTCCAACCGCGCAATTTTACGGTGTCCTTAAGGGTAATATTACATTCCGTGTCATAGTCAGATTCTATAAGGATTATAGAACCAACTTCATTACCAAACTTATCTAGTATTTCCGCCGAAAGCCCAAAATATTCAACACCACATTCTTTGGGCTGCACCTCCACAAAAAATTGTACCGAGCCGGTAAAAGGTACGTTTATTTTATAGGTGTCGTATTCATCCAGGTAAGTATCGGTATTGCCGTCATAGCCACCAACGTTCCCTGCGGCGTAAGCCCCTATTGGCAATTCTACTGCATTATAATCACAGCAATTGTCTTCCGGGTCATCGTAAGGTGGAAACTCTGAGACGGAAAAATCGAATTTAAAGGCGCCTGCATTTAGGTTTCGGTAATAAATGGTTAGTTCATCGCCGGGTTGCAGCACATTTAAAGGCACCGCTATAGATTGGCTTTGCAAATAGGTAAAGCCCCCACCAATAACACCTTCGGAAAAAGGTGCGGTTTCAGCATTACGATAGAGGTAATAGTTAAATAGAGTAGCAAGACTACCCGCATCTCCGCAATCATTATTTTGAATGCGTAAGTACAGGTTTCGCTCCACTGCCGGCCCTACCGGTATGGTTGTTTTAAAATATTCAAAGCGGTCGTGTGCACCCAAATTAGGAAATATGGGGCGGTCATAGGTTGTATAGTTTATACCCCCTTCCATAGGGATATCCATGGCAAATGGGGTGGCGGTTTCCCGGGTATTGTTATTGGGTCGGGCCATTGCGGCACCTGAAGAGTACCAAATAATTTCATAATCTATTGCATCTCCAGTGTTGGAGAGAAACATATAGTAGTTATTGGCTGCCCTGCCACATATATTAATAAATTCTTCTTTTGTTTCACCTGCCGGAACAGTAAACGATTGATTGGCAATAGGCTCACCAAAGAAAATATGATTGGCTTCAAGTGTTATCGTTACATCGTTGGAGCCATTGTTAATTAATTTTAAAGCAATATAAATATTGGCATGCCACTCTAAGGGCAGTCTGAAATGATCCCTAAGATCTCCTCCTCCAACTGCACCCAACATTGTTTTACCATAATCAAACTGATTAGCATTGGGAACATCGTTATTAGGCTCAAATTCATTGGTTGTTGTTTGTGCCCAAAGGGATGAACCTATGGCTAACAATACAAAAAAAGCAATAACCTTGTTCCATCTAATCAAGTATAAACTATTAACCCAAAGCCCCTTTCGCTGGAGCTGCTTATTCCCTTTTTCTTTCATGGTATTAAGTTTTTTTGGCGAAATCTCCCTGTCCAAAGAAGTTATATAAGCCGTGGATCTTCTGTTTATCATGAGGTTTCCCGTTTTTAAAGCGTAGGAAAAATTTGCTATGGCAAATACGTCAAGGCTATTGCCTTTATAATACCTTATATAGAAATGTTAAGAAAAGGTCATCAAAAAAATAAAAAACACCATCTAACAATCAGACATTTCCTTTTGAACATTTGCCGATAGGCTTTTTTGAAAAGTTTGAATCAATCAAAATATTTTATTAAACAACTATTTAAACTCAAAAAGATTCCATTCTATCATAAAAAATAGGTATGAGCTTAATCGGTTCAAGTACCCAAGCAGAGGAAGACTTAAATTTGCTGCATGGGAATCCAATCAAAAGAATCTGCTTATCAGAAAAATATTTTAGGGTTGCAATTGCCTACCGATCCGCGGTGGGTGGATTTAGCGGCCTTATCGCTGGAAGAAATATTAACGGATCATGCCTGGTGTGAGCAAAAGGCAGCAACAAGCTGCATCAGTCTTATTCAGCGGTTCAGCGATAAAGCAGAAATCATAGAAGCACTCAGTCCGATTGTGGCAGAAGAATGGGGACATTTTCGGCTGGTACTTGCTGAGATGAAAAAACGAGGGCTTACACTTGGAAGGCAAAGGAAAGATGAATATGTAAATGCCTTGCTGCAATTTGAAACCAAAGGCAACAAGGAAAGCAAAAGACTGCTGGACAAGCTACTGATGTGCGCCTTAATTGAAGCCCGCAGTTGTGAGCGGTTTAAAAGGCTTAGCGAAGGGCTTAATGATGAATATCTGTGTCAATTTTACCGCCGGTTTATGGAAAGTGAAGCAGGTCATTACCGCAGCTTTATTGATTTGGCAAGAGAATTTGTTCCGGAAGAGGAGGTTTGGAGCCGCTGGAAAGAATGGCTGGAATACGAAGCGGAAATTATGAATCAGCTTAGCCCAAGAGGGGATCGGATGCATTAAGGCCATTTATAAAAACCTCTCATGCTACGTTATCTCAATTTCATAACATCCTTATATGCAAAAGAAACTCCGGTGTTATAAAATTGGCAAGCCTTGTCTGAGTGGTTTTTAGAGGCACATTTAAGTGTTAATAGGGCCTCACTAAAAATCCAGTAACCTAAACTGGTTTAAAAAAATTCAACGCATCCTTGAAATCGAGATAAGGCAACTGTTCTGAAAGCGACTTTCCAAGGGAATACATTTTTTGGCGGAACTTTTGATGGGCAGCTCCCTCCGGATGCCTGGGCCTGTGGTTTATAGCCAAATGTAACTGCCCAATCTTTTCAAAATGAGACAAGCTTTCCATATCTATACAAGCGTTCATGAATTTCTCCCAAACATACTGAGTGGCCTGGTAATTGGGGTGCACCATATCTTCAGAAAAAAACCGGTAATCCCGCAGGTCGTCATTTACCAACTCATAAGAAGGAAAATAAAATACATTTTTCTGCGATGTGGTTGCTTCGGCTACCAACAAATGTAAGAGCCCTTTGCTTCGGTTGTTTTCCACCAATCCCTCGCGGTAATGTCGCACCGGACTGATGGTGAAAATAATCCGGATGCCGGGTTGCAGACTGCGGGCCGTTTCAATAATATTTTGAAGTGCCTCTCTGCCCTCATCAAAATCGAGCATGGTATGTTCAAAATGAGGGGCAGGCACTTTGTGACAATTCGCTACAACCTTCGTTAAACCGGTAAGGTTGTAAGTTGAATCCGATTTTAATTTATATACAAACGCTGAACCCAATGTAACAATCAGCCAATCTGTTTTTTGTAAAAAGCCGGAACCTGCTTTTATGGAATCATTGATTTGGTTTATACAAACCTTCGGATCGCTATGAGCAAAACGACCATGGTGTTCCCAGCTTTGCCACAATTCATCCTGTTCAAACAAATCGGATTTTGTATAGACATGTTGCTGCTTATACTGCTTCAATGCTTTGGCAATACTTACCGGATTAAATAAAATACCATGTGGATTTTCGAGCACCCGAAAACGGTAGCGATTCAGATAACCAGCCATATGTTCCGTAAAACAGGAACCCATCAGGGCAATCCTTTCCGAAAGCCGGATGGTTTGTTGCCAGGGTTTAATATGCAGTTCAAGCCTGAATTGCATGGGGCGTATCATTAAATATTTGAGTGGCCATAAACGAAGCCTTTTGCAAAGCATCCGGATCAATGTGTAAAGAATATAATCGGCTTTTCAACATACCCACAATAGATTCGGTATCCATATTTCCCACCAACGCGTTTTGAGCCATCGGGCAGCCTCCTACCCCTTTCATAGCACCGTCAATCCTAAGACAACCTGCATCGAGAGCCGCATCTAACTTGTCGGGAAGTCCATCCGTTGTACTGTGCAAATGCACACCTACTTCAAGACCGGGAAAATTCCGGATGGTATCGGCAGTAATACTTCTTACCGACTCAGGAGAGGCTACCCCCGCTGTATCGGCAAGAGAAATGGTTCCTATGCCGATGTTTTGCATTTTTTCAGCCCATTCGGCAATCACATCTGCGTCAAAAAGATCTCCATAAGGGTTACCAAAACCCATGGAAAAGTAAACAACCATTTGCTTTCCGGCACTTACTGTTATTTCCTGAATTTGCTGCAATCTTTCCCAGCTTTCCCCGATGCTGCTATTGGTATTAAATTGCTGAAAGGTCTCTGAAATAGAAAAAGGATATCCAATGTAATAAAGTGAATCAAACTCCCTTGCCATTTCAGCACCGCGTGTATTAGCAACAATTGCCAGTAATTTGGTAGAGGTATCAGACAGGTCGAGTTGCTGAAGAACAGCCGCACTATCGGCCATTTGCGGAATAGCTTTAGGAGAAACAAAACTCACACAGTCAAGCACATCAAACCCTACGGAAAGTAATTGTTGTATGTAAGACACTTTAACAACCGTGGAAATCGGAGCAGACCAACCCTGCATGGCGTCTCTTGGACATTCCACCAATGTGATTTTATTGTTCATCTTGCCCTTTTTTATAGGTTCCTTTACCCTTTTAAAGCATCCTCTGCCGAACTGCTTCATAAAGTATCATCCCTGTAGCCACTGATACATTCAAGGATTCAAAATTGCCCGGCATAGGTACCCTGAAAGTGCTATCTGCCACTTTGATAAGCACCGGTTGAATGCCTTTGTCCTCACTGCCCATTATGAAAGTACAGGGATCGGTAAGAGGCAATTCAAATACCTGTTGAGTGGCATTCATTTCTGCAGCATACACCTGTATACCATTAAGGTGCAGGGTATCTATCGCTTTCACCAAACTGTTTACCCGCACAATATGGATATGACTTAAAGCACCTGCACTTGCCTTCATAGCGTCTTCGCCCAATGCTGCAACCCCTTTATCAGGAATAACAATAGCATGCACCCCGCAACAAAGAGCCGTACGGGCAATTGCACCTATATTACGCACATCGGTAATGCCATCGAGCAACAAGAAAAGCGGTACTTTTCCTTCGCCGATCACCCAATCAATGATGGTTTGCAAATCGTGGTATTGTACCATAGTTTTGAATGCAATAACACCCTGATGCTGCGTATTGGTCAAACCATCGAGTTTAGGTCCCGGCACCAACTGAACAGGAATTAATAATTCCTTCGCCCTATTGCGTATTTCATTCAATACATCTCCGGTGGCATTCCGGTAGATTAGAATTTTATCGACCCCACTACCCTCTTTAAGTGCCTCTAGAACTGGGTTACGGCCAACAATTATATTTTTAGATTTTATATACATCGTATCAAAAAAACGCCTCTGCAACAGGGACATTTGTTGGCAGAGGCATTCGTATTTTTAGTAAAAAAATTATGCTATACCAAAGGCTTCTTTTACCTGATCAACGAAGTCTAATTTTTCCCAGGTGAATAACTCTACCTCTACTGTTTTTTCATTTTTCTTACCCTTATTAAAGGTTTTGGTAACCACTTCGGGCATGCGCCCCATGTGTCCGTAAGCAGCTGTTTCGCTATAAATAGGACTACGTAGATTTAGTCTTTTTTCTATAAAATAAGGACGCATATCAAAAATAGCTTCCACTTTACGGGCAATCTCACCATCACTGATTCCGACTTTGGAAGACCCGTAAGTGTTTACATAAACACCGCAAGGTTTAGCTACGCCTATAGCGTAAGATACCTGAACCAATATCTCGTCGCATACACCGGCTGCTACCATATTTTTGGCAATATGCCGGGTGGCATAAGCAGCAGAACGGTCTACCTTACTTGGATCTTTTCCACTGAAAGCACCGCCACCATGCGCACCCTTTCCACCATAGGTATCTACAATAATCTTACGACCGGTCAACCCCGTGTCACCGTGGGGTCCACCAATTACAAACTTGCCTGTAGGATTGATATGGTAAGTCACGCTATCATCGAACAAAGGCTGTAAACTTTCTTTCAAACTAGCCTTCACTCTTGGAATAACCACCTTAATCATATCTTCCTTAATACGCTGCTGCATATGATCTTCTGGTCCGAAGTCATCATGCTGCGTACTAACTACAACTGTATCAATACGCTGTGGCTTATGGTCATCGGCATATTCAATAGTTACCTGACTTTTAGCGTCGGGACGCAGATAAGGCATCAGGTGTAATTCATGCTTTCTGATATAACTGAGTTCCTGCAAAATTTTATGGGCAAGATCTAAAGCAAGGGGCATGTAATTATCCGTTTCCTTGGTAGCATAACCAAACATCATACCCTGATCACCCGCTCCCTGTTCTTCGGGGCTTGTGCGATCGACTCCCTGATTGATATCAGGGCTTTGCTCATGAATGGCAGATAATATACCACAACTACTTGCTTCAAACATGTATTCGCTCTTGGTATATCCAATTTTACGGATTACTTCTCTTGCAATATCCTGAACATCAAGGTAGGCCTCGCTTTTCACCTCGCCTGCAAGAATTACCTGCCCGGTGGTTACTAAAGTTTCGCAAGCAACTTTAGAATTGAGGTCATAAGCTAAAAAATGATCAATCAGTGCATCAGAAATCTGATCTGCAATTTTATCGGGATGTCCTTCACTTACACTTTCTGAAGTAAACAGGTATGGCATTTATAAGATAATTTTATGTGAGAAAACGCAAATATATTGTCTTTCTGCTGAATGGGTTATTTGGTTGAGTAGATAATTCTCAATTGCATACGATATTTGGGATCCGGATGATTACCGCCACCTAGTTTAATTTGTCCCCTACCTGGCGGCACTAAGAAAATATTACCAGCCTGGAAAGGGAAAGATTGAACACCAAAGGAAAGATCAGGACTGCTGCATTCTTTATAAAAGAGCAGATATGGTGCTGAAAGCCGGAAATTAAAAGACGGTTCTCCCCGGCTAATAACACTTTGCAGATATCTTGTAATATTAAATGTATACACATTGACTATATTACCCGCTATAGTGCCAGGTCTGGCAATACCACCAAAATAATCAAAATCTATACCTGCTGTAGGATAACAGAAATAGGGGCTGAAAGGACTAAGATCGTAGGGAATACCCTTATAAACGCCAGGTTGAGTCTTACTTTCAGCATCAAGATAAAGAGCTGTGGGAGCTTCCAAAGGTCCGTTACCGGTTGTAATATCCACCATTCGCAATTCGGCACGATGTAACACTTTATTTGATAAAGTATCTAACCCGGGAACTCGAATTGAAACATTAGTACCCGGTGCACTTTGAATATAAACCTGTGTAGCGCCCGTCTCCGGATCAGGGGTTAAAAAGTTACTGACTTCTGCTCCACCCCGATTTCTTTCAAAACGTACAGCATGACCGGAACGGAAAGTAGTACCTAATCGGGTTTCCAGCGTATCCTGAATGGGGCCTTTTTTTGCCCTGTAAAAGAACTGAATGCCCGACCCTGCATCCGACAAACTAAAATACATAAGGGTCTGTGCACTCCCTTGTGCCTCAAGCGCAAATCCTTTAAAAAACTGATTGAAGATGGAGTCACTTCCATTAACGGTGGCAGAGTCTCCTCTGAAAATGGAATTTGCAAAAGCACTATTGAGAGGTATCCGAATCTCGTTTGTTACCGTTCTGATAGTCGTATCTCCCCTTTTTATATTTATTGGATCCCGAAATTGATTGGCACTAATTGTTTTTTGACCAAGTAGCCTTGAACGATTGATACCAATTTGATTTTGTAGATTATAATAAGGAATGATAGAAGTATCCTGATGGATGATACGATCTGTTTCATAAAGATTGAATTGCACAGGTAACACGCTATCCCCATAAAATCCCCTGAATCTTAATACCAAAACCGCAGAATCGAAATATTGGATAGAATCATTGAAATTAAACTTAAAAGGGTAAAACAAAGGCTTCATCTGAAAAAATATAGTTGCCTTTGAGGTACCAAAAACAGCATCATTGCTGATAGCTCCCGCCATATGATCGTCTGATTGTCTTATGCGGGTACTATCGGCTGGAATAAAATTATTTGCCACAACCTTGAGGTCCATAGCAAAAGTATTTACATTATCCACTGCCGGAATTAAATCACCACCAAGCGTAGATTGCTCCAATTTTGTACACCCGGTAAGGCAAATCACTAATAACAGTAAGGGCACCCCACCTTTAACCAAATCAGCAAATTTGCTTTTGGTAATGTTCAGTCTCTTCAACACAAATAATTAAGATTTTTATTAACCCCGTTAAAATTAGGTGGCAAGTTCGTTATACAGGTTCAAATAGTCTGTTAAATCGCTGCCAGATTCCATAAATGGCAACGTTTTCTTCCCTTTTATTTTTGCAAACTCTTTCAGCAATTCTGGATCGACTTCTGAATCGCCTATGGTTACTGCATCTGCGAAACTAGCCCCACCTCTTTGCATAGCCATATTATTACCGTCTTCAAATATGGCAAGGTCCTTGGCTTTGATGCTGTTATTGATTAATGCTGCCTTCACAAAATTGGCTCCAAGTGATTCTTCAAAAGTATTAGGTCCGAGTGTAAACACAACTTTACTATGGGTAAAAACCGGTTCGCGTTTGTAAACAGTTCTGATATAAAAAGGCACCAATCCTGACATCCACCCACTGCAATGAATAATATCTGGCGGCCATCCAAATTTCTTTACTGTTTCCAATGCACCCTTACAAAAGAAAATGGTTCTCAGTTCATTGTCTTCAAACCACTTCTCATTATCATCATGAAAAACAAATTTGCGCTTAAAAAGATCTTCATTGTCCAGAAAATAAATCTGTAATCTTGCATTTGGTAAACTAGCTACCTTAATTTGAAGTGGAAAATCATCATTGTCAACTGTAACATTAATGCCACTCAGGCGGACAACTTCATGCAACCGATGCCTTCTTTCGTTGATCAGACCAAACCGAGGCATGATACATCTTACTTCATAATTGTTATTATTCGCTAAGATGGCTAACCTGTTTACTGTTTCTGAAAACTCTGTCAATTCCAGATATGGAGACATTTCATTAGCAATAAACAAAATTCTTTTCTTTGTACTCATTTTGACTGTAGATTTTTCTAACCTTTTGTAAAGGTGTGCAAAGGTACTAAAAATACCTGTTTTGAAGTAAGGTCGCCCATATGTCAATGTTTAAACTGAAAAATGTATGATAATTATCCATAAAGCATCCCATTTACTTAAACAATTAGAGAGAAAAAAAGCAGATGGAAAGAGTATTGGGTTTGTACCTACCATGGGAGCCTTGCATCAGGGGCACCTTTCTTTACTAGAGGAGGCAAGAAAAAATACGGCATTTGTTGTTGTAAGTATTTTTGTAAATCCTACCCAATTTAATGACCCGGCAGATTTTAATAAATACCCGGTAACAATTGAAACAGACATTCTGCAATTGGAGGAAGCTGGCTGCGACCTGCTTTTTCTTCCGGATTTAGCTACCATTTACCCTAACGGGACAAACAACCTCCCAACATTTGATATGGGATCGCTGGAAACTTTGCTGGAAGGCGCTTCCCGTCCGGGGCATTTTCAGGGAGTATGTCAGGTAATGAACAGACTACTTACCCTTGTAGCGCCCGAAAAGTTATTTATGGGGCAAAAAGATTTTCAACAATGTATGGTGGTTCAACGAATGATCCATCTTGAAAAATTGCCGGTGGAGTTGGTTACCTGTACTACCCGGCGCGAACCTGATGGACTTGCTATGAGCAGCCGCAATATGAGGTTGAATGAAAACGAGCGTCGGCAGGCAACAGCTATATACAGGGCAATGCAAATAATCCGGCAGGGGCTTTTAGCAAAGCAACCCAGCCCGGAAATCTTACAAAAAGCGGCGCTTCAGGAATTACAACAAAACGGTTTCGAACCAATAGATTATATAGCCATAACTCATCCCGCTACCCTTGAACCTTTTAATTCCGACGACCTGAACGCAGGTTTATCCGCCATAATATTGGTAGCAGCCTTTCTAGGAAAAGTGCGGCTTATTGACAACCTGAAAGTTGGTTGATCCTTATTTCAAAAAAAAGTAATCGTTTACGAACACCTGATGCGTTCATAAGCCAATTGCATAACATCATAATTTACAACCATTAAAACTCCAATGTCATGCAATTGCCAAGTATTGCCCAATGCGCTTTCAAAAAGACCCTTACAAATACTTCTCTATTTCTTCCTTCATCTCGAAGCGGGTGATAGGAGTTCCCTTTATTTTATGGTAGCCTTTGGCATCCACCAAATATTCATCCCGGATGATTTTTATCAACTGACCGTTATTTATTTCGGGTATTAAGACCGTATCAAAATTTTTCACTATTTGCCCGAGGTTTCGGGGAAACGGCCTGATGTAACGAAGATGAGCATGACTTACCTCTTTTACACCTTTTGCATGGAGATCGCTTACAGCACTTTTAATAGCACCATAGGTACTTCCCCAACCCAAAACCAACACTTTGCCCGCTTCAGGACCAGCATCCAACTTCTGTTCAGGAATATAATTAGCAATTTTATCTACTTTTTCTTGCCGTAATTTTACCATAAGCTCGTGGTTATCCGGCTCATAATTCACATTTCCGGTAATATTTTGTTTTTCCAAACCACCAATTCTGTGTTCCAGTCCGGGAGTACCCGGTATAGCCCATGGCCGAACTCCCTTTTCGTCGCGCAGGTAGGGCTGGAATTTTTCTTCTCTATCCCCCAATTGGGTTTTAAAATTAACTTTGATAGTGGGTAAATCATCTGCCACAGGAAATTTCCACGGCTCGGCACCATTGGCTATATATCCATCGCTCAACAAGATTACCGGTGTCATATGGTGAATGGCTATCCGAATCGCTTCGAAAGCCGCTTCAAAGCAATCTGAAGGAGTACTGGCACTTACAATGGGCATGGGACATTCCCCGTTTCTGCCATAGTAGGCTTGCATCAGGTCACTTTGTTCAGTTTTTGTGGGCAAGCCGGTGCTGGGTCCACCCCGCTGAATATTGATAATTAACAAAGGAATTTCCATCATAACAGCGAGCCCCATAGCTTCAGCTTTTAGCGCCATACCCGGGCCACTTGTGGTGGTAATGCCAAGACTGCCTCCGTAACTCGCTCCGATAGCACTTGTAATGGCCGCTATTTCATCCTCAGCCTGAAAGGTTCGTATACCAAAATTTTTGTAACGCGCCAGTTCGTGGAGGATATCGCTTGCCGGGGTAATGGGGTAACTTCCGAGAAACAAAGGAAGATTACTTTTTTGAGCAGCGGCAATTATGCCATAGCTCAAAGCCTGATTTCCCATAATACTGCGATATACACCAGGTTCCATTTTGGCCTTCTCCACCCGAAAACGATGGGTGAAGGTTTCTGTAGTATCACCAAAATTATAACCAGCCTTTAAAACCTTGATATTACTATTAAGGATATCATCCTTTTTTCCAAATTTATCCCGTAGAAAATTGGTGGTACTGTCCAAATTGCGGTCAAACATCCAATAGAGAAAGCCCAGTACAAACATATTTTTGGCACGGTCTTTTTCCTTCATGCCAAGGGGGGATTCTATAAGCGCCTCCCTGGTCATTTTGGTAACATCCATTTTAATAACCTCATAAGCGCCAAGGCTTTCATCTTCCAAAGGATTTACACCATCCGGATAATTGGCCAACCGGAGGTTTTTACTGTCAAAACCATCTGAATTGGCAATAATTCTGGCACCCGGCTTTAGCCCTTTCAGATTTACCTTCAGCGCTGCAGCATTCATGGCCACAAGTACATCACAAAGATCGCCCGGGGTATAAATAGGATTACTTGAAAAGCGTAATTGAAAACCAGAAACACCTGGCAACGTACCCTGAGGAGCACGAATTTCTGCTGGAAAATCAGGAAAAGTTGCCAGATCGATCCCCAGTAAAGCCGTATTGTTAGTAAATTGAGTACCTGTTAGCTGCATGCCATCCCCACTATCCCCTGCAAACTTGATGACAACTTCCTGTAAAAGTTTTGTTTCTACTGTCTTTGTAACCATATGTCAAAAAAATTAGATAGATTTTTTATATAAATCCTTGCAAAGGTAAGCGGATGCCCATAAGCTACCGAAGGATTTCTTTTGTTAAATATCTTCCATAAGTAGAACTTCATTTTTTACCGAACGAACTCCTGTTAACTGACCTAAGTCATAAAAAAAAGGCGTTGTTTTTTGTAATTTTATATTGTCCGGCAATATTTCCATAAAAATTATAAAATTATGATGTCATGAAAACAATACTAGCACCTGTAGATTTTTCCCCTGTTTCAATTCATGCTGCCAGGTATGCGGCTTCCATGGCCTCAGATCTGCAATCCGAACTATTTCTTCTCCATGTGGTACAAATGCCAGTGGTGTATGGCGATGTTCCAATGCCTGCCGGCAATTATGATGTGTTGCTTGATCAGGCCAAAGTAGCTATGCATGACCTTGTACTTAGTCTGAAAAGGGAAATAACCGATATGCCAATGCTACACACGGAGGTGAAAGCCGGCAGCCCCGTATATGAAATTATGGCTATTTCAGATGCCAATCAACCATTGATGGTGGTGATGAGTACAAGAGGACTTGGAAGTGTAGAACGTTTTTTACTAGGCAGTACCACTTTAAGTACCATTAAAGAGTGTTCGGTACCGGTATTGGTGATTCCTGAATATTATAATTATAAACCCATTCGAAAAATAGGATTGGCTTCAGATCTTAAAAATGTTGTGGAGCGCACGCCTGATAAGTACATTGAGCAATTAACCCAATTATTAAGTGCCGACCTTCATATTATTCACAACAATGCCAATTACCATGAATATGAACCGGCTGTGATGGAAGAAGAAGTATTGATGGATACCATGTTTCAACGAGTCAACCACCGCTTCCACTTTTTACATAAGGATTACACTGAGGAGAGTATTGTTCATTTTGCAAAAGAAAATGATTTGGGTTGGCTGATGGTGATTCCCGAAAAACAAGGCTTTTTCGACTCGTTGTTTGCTCACCAGCATACCCGTGAATTTGTTCTGCATGCTACCTTGCCGATCCTTGTTCTAACTTCCTGCGAACCGGCTATCTTTTAGAAAGTTGATGATAGACGACCAAAACCCAGCCTACAATAAAGGAAATACCCCCAATTGGAGTTATAGGCCCAAGCCAGGTAAGGTTGTTATTGGTGACTTTGCCAATGCTAATCAGATATAGAGATCCAGAAAAAAGAAAAATTCCCAGAATAAAACAAAGGGCGGCATTCATCAGGTTTTTACTGGGTTTTGATTTGAGCATCATACCGGTAAAAATTAATGCCAAAGCATGAAACATTTGATATTGCACCCCGGTTTTAAAAACCTCCAGATCTTCGGGTTCAAGGCTCTCTTTGAGGGCATGCGCGCCAAAAGCTCCAAAAACTACACCAAGTCCTGCCATTACGGAACCCCAAACTGTTGGTCTGATTTTCATATGGATTATTTATTGTTTTATACTTATTATTTAAAATTGTGATTTAAAATTGCTAACCCACCAGGCAGTGCCTACTATATTTTAGAGGGGCCTGGCAATTGAAATTTTTATGATAATTCCTATTTTTAAGTTGCCCGAAGTTAGGTGAGGGACAGTTTGAAATCTCATAATTTTTATTTGGTCAAAAAAAATTTCCAGTCAGATAATTCGAGATTTGACATCCTCAACCTAATGGTAGCCTTTTTATAGAATGCTCTGCGCTGTAGCAGCAGATTCCCTATCCTTTCCTGCAATTCTTCCCGGGTATTACAAGCAGAAACCATAGGTCTTTTTGCCCTTTCTTCCCACAGTCTGTCTACCAATATTTCAATGGGGGGATCAAGAAAAATAACTTTTCCCAATTGGAGCAGGGTCTCCATATTGCCGTGGTAACAGGGCAAGCCGCCACCGGTAGAAACAATGGCATTGGATGGCCATTCATAATTTTCAAGGAGCTCTTTTTCGTAAGTTCTGAATTGCACTTCTCCTTCCTTTTCAAAGATCTCGGTAATGGATTGGTTATAGTGACTGGCAATCAATTGGTCGGTATCCAATGCAGGAATTCCTGATTCACGACTGATCTGCTCCGCCCAATAAGACTTACCAGAGCCCATCATCCCTACCAGAAAATATCTTTTGGGTATTGAATTTATTTGTAATTCCATATGCTAAAATAAGGAAATAAGAAAAATTTTGGCAAAAAAAAACCCCGCTATTTGCGAAGTTATTTTTGTGATCCGGCTGGGACTCGAACCCAGGGCCCATACATTAAAAGTGTATTGCTCTACCAGCTGAGCTACCAGATCTGGTTCTTCCAACAAGGATGTTTTCTTGTTTTGGGAGTGCAAAAATAGGGGGAACTGGCAAACCACCCAAAAAAAAATAAAATTGTTTTTCTTAACGTGCTGTTGACAATCTTTATAAAGAGAAAATGGGCCGGTTCAATGACCTTTGTCTTAACTTTCATTTACAAAACTATGGAGTATTTCAGAGGTAAGGTAGCTGTAGTAACAGGCGGCAGCGAAGGAATTGGCAAAGCACTGGTAGAACAACTTCTTGGGCTTGGTTGCCGGGTATCTACCTGTGGCCGTAGCGCCGACAAGCTTTACGACCTGCAGGTATTACATCCCGACAAACCCCTGAATACCTTTGTAGCCGACGTAGGCCATGAAAGCGATTGTGTACAATTTATTAAAAATACCCTGAAAGTATATGGCGGTATTGATCTGATTATTAACAATGCCGGAGTAAGTATGCGGGGTCTTTTTAACGATACCAAAATTGAAACCTTTCAACATTTGATGAATGTAAATTTTTGGGGAGCACTATTCTGTACCAAATATGCCTTGCCTTCTATTTTGGAAAGGCGGGGAGATGTGGTAGGTGTTTCTTCCATTGCAGGCTACCGGGGCTTGCCCGGTCGGAGTGGGTATAGTGCAAGCAAGTATGCTTTGCAGGGTTGGCTGGAAGCCCTCCGTACAGAGTTGCTGCATACCGGGGTAAATGTGATGTGGGTTTGTCCCGGCTTCACAGCAAGTAATATCCGCTTTGCAGCACTTAATGCAGAGGCAAAGCAACAGGGTGAAAGCCCAATGGCAGAAGGCAAAATGATGACTGCCGATGAGGTAGCCCAAAATATTTTGAAGGCTATTGCCAAACGTAAGCGTACCCTGATAATGACCGGACAGGGTAAAATAACCGTATGGTTGAATCGGATTTTCGGGGGAATGACCGATAAACTGGTACATCATTTTTACTTTAAAAATGGAGAATTGATCAAGTAGCATGTATTTTGGCGGTCAAAATGCATGAAGGGCTGTATTTTAGCCGCTGTTCATCGTAACTATCCGTGGCTGTAATCACCCTCACATCAGATTTTGGTAACAAAGACTACCTCGCAGGCGCCTTCAAAGGCATCCTGTTATCGGTTTACCCACAAGCCAACCCTATAGATATTTCTCACGAAATTGCTCCTTTTAATTTTGCAGAAGCGGCATATATCATCCGCAACAGTTGTCCGTATTTCCCGGAGCATAGCTTTCACCTGCTGCTGGTTAACCTATTTGATACAGATAAATGTGAGCCGGTGCTGGCTTATCATCGAGGTCAATATTACGGTACGGCCAACAACGGTTTGTTGCCCATGGTATTGAACGGGCAACCCGAAAAAGCAATTTTACTCCCGCTGGCTGAAAAAAACAAATACAATACACTGGCCTGGGCAAAACTGTTTGGGGATACCATTCGCCATATAGCATCCGGTCAGCCCATTTATGAACTGGGCATCGAAACAGATCAACTCCATGAAAAAAGCAACCTGCAGCCAAATTATGGACAAGACCATATTGATGGCCGCATCATATTTATTGACCGGTTTGAAAACGTAATTGTAAATATCACCCAAAAAGATTTTGAGACCATAGGAAAGGGCCGGTCCTTTAATATTCAGTTTAAAGCCAATGAAACCATCCGCAAAATCAGTTTGGGCTACCCACAGGTGCCCGAAGGCGGGATACTCGCTTTCTTTAATGCGGCGGGATATCTGGAAATTGCAGTAAATAAAGGCAATGCCGCAGGGTTATTTGGCCTGCAAACCTTTAGTCACCTGTCTAATCCTGAATTTATTAAACAGCGCATGTTCTATCAAACAGTGCGAATTATTTTTGAAACATAATGTTGCATAGCCATGAATAGCCACGAAAAAAAATCACTTACCCGGGTGGTCAAATTAAGTTTTGATCCACAACATATTGAAACCTTCCGCTCCATACTGGCCGATCATATTGCTGCTATTTCCAATATGGAAGGATGTATCAGGGTGCAGGGTTTTCAAGATGCACGGGAGCCCTATATTTTTTTTACCATCAGCGAATGGGAAAATGAACAGGCACTTGACAACTATCGCTATAGCCCTTTTTTCAAAAATCTTTGGGCCAAAGTAAAACCATTATTTGCCGAAAAAGCCATGGCTCATTCGCTGCTGGCTGTTGTATAAAAATTATAAAATGCTCCGAAAAATATTTTATCCAATTTATCTTGGCTACTGTTACCTCACCTTTGTTTTAGGACTGTTAATCATTTTTCCCGCAGTAGTACTGGCGGTAATCCTCGGGCAACCTCTTGGAGGAAGATTGGTGATTCATCTGAGCCGTGCCTGGAGCGATGCCTGGATTTTGTTGATTGGAATCAGACACAAAAATAT
>JBBQXO010000062.1:0-25038 GCA_038209595.1 Chitinophagales bacterium | reverse complement strand
TACTGTTCATGCAAAGTAGCCCGTACTTGCTGTACAAATTCTATAGTAACCCCTGCCACATCGGCTGCCTGCTCGTCTGATAGTCCCAATTTGATAATTAAATTTTGGACAATTTTCATAGACAATTCTGCTTTCTCTTCTACTTTACCTTTTTCAATACCTTTTTGCTCGGCGAGGTGCAGTACCAGTTCTTCTATGCCCATGGTAGTAATATTATTTGTTATTGTCTGAATTTCAATTTCAAAGATACGGTAGCTATCCGGTTTAGAAAAATGAACATACATCTTCAGAAAGGTGGCCATGGCTTGCATAGTGGGTTTGTCCATGTTGCGGGCTAACATGCTGCGGAACAAGTCTTTTTTTAATTCCATCAGGTCATCATCGCTTGTTTTTTTATTGCGTATGGATTTAAGCACAGTCAGCACCACTAAGGCAAAAGGATTAGTATCTTGTGACAATGCTTTTTCATCCTGTTCCAATATTTTATAAGTATTAAACGTATACATCTGCGAGGTGCCCATAAACTCGTAATGATAGCTGTTGGGCTTGTAGCTAAGGTTATCATCTGTAAAAATGGCTAAAGCCGTCACGGGTTTCTGATACCTGTAGAGCAGTCGGTAGAAATAAGTGTATATGCGTTTACCGAAATCTTCTTCATGGTAGCCTTGCACCTCAATATTTATAAGTATCCACTCCTCCTTGCCTTCAAGCGTAAAGACTTTGAGAAGTTTATCCACAAACCGGGGATGGTCGGGGTTGTCCATAGGAAAGAGCTCGTCTAGTTCTTTGTCCAGAAATTCCACATCGAGATCCAGCACCTAAAGAGCCTGTAGAAAGAAAAACAGGATAAAAAAGACAGGCATATTTTCAATGATACTTTTTCAGAAATTATCGCACTTTTTTCATAAAGGAAGAGGTTTAATTTGTGATGGATGGTTTGCGGTTTTCTAAATACCCGATTGCTAGTTTTACTACAACTCAGTAATAATGCATAGAGTAAAAATAGTCATTCATATAGAAATTTTAAAGATGATCTGTGATGTTTTTTCATCTGACTGCCGCCTGAAATAACTACAATAATGCGAATGCATCAGTAAGGTTTACCCTTTTTAAATCCCTCAGCCAATCTGCTTACAAGCCAATATCCATCTTAGTTTTGTGCCTCACGAATCAGTTGCCCAACCATCCTAATCATCTTTCCATTCCCCCAATCCACCATTTCCTGTATTTTAACCAATCAAATAGTTTTTTCTATGATTAGTGCCCTTTTAACCCCGCCGGTAAACAATTTTGCCGTTGTTAGTAGTGATTTTATAGATTCTAGACAGCGTTTACTTCTCTGCAGCTATTTGTTAAGCATAAACAAACAATCAATATAATCCGTTATCATATGAAGAACCAACCCGATTCCAATAATATTCCAGGGTTTGCGGAAGAACAGCAGCACCACGTAAAAAAAGATGGCATATTTGGTATGAAGGATATGAAAATTGATACTGCATCGGTTTGGGTCAAAAATGGGGTTTGACAAAAGGTGGTCGAGGTCTACCAACATGGTGGCAAGCAAAATGATATAGACTTTTTTCCATTCTTTTCTAAAAAAAATAACAGCAATGAATACTGGAAATACAAGGTGCAAAAAATAATGAAGCAATTGTTGCATATATGATTGTGGTAGTCTTTGGTACTGTCTGACTTGTTGAATAGCCTAAATAATATCAGTCAACTTTATAATAAGGTTCTTAAGAAATGTAAAAATAGATAGTCCCTGTAATTTCAGGATCTCTATTTTTTTTCCGTTGGAGATATTTATGATAAGGGTCCCTTCTTAATAAATAGTAGTGTGTTTCGAGCCGTATGAAAAAGAACGGATGGTTTGTTTACGTTCTGAAAAGTAAGGTTTTGCCTGTCAGGCTTGTTTCCGGAAGTCTTTTACTCTTCGAAAGGTCATGTTTATATTGCCATTACAAATATTTTCAAAAAGGATTTCTTTACCAAAATCAGCCATCATTTGATGAATATTAAAATGGTTTTACCCTTCGAGCTAGTTCTTGATGATTTTTTCACTTAATTGAATCCCTAACTTTAAAATTGGTTTTTAAAAAATAAAAGTTCCTTTCTTGCTGTAAAATTCCAATGCCAACCACTTATGATTCAATTTTATAATTTACCTTTTTTTATCCTGAAAAGCAGCCGGAAATCAAGGCAATTTACCTGTAAATCCATGGAAATTAATTGGTTGGAAGTATGGTATTCAAATTTGGCAATTTAACCGAAAAAACATACATTAACAACACAAATTAATGGCCAAAATGAACAATTCGTTACATTCGTTTTTTTTACAAGAAGAAGGTACAAAACAAATCATAATATGGACAACACTACTACAATGCCGACACCGGATACTGAAAGCAGTTACAAGGTAAATGGAGATAGCAAATGCCCTTTTTCGGGTGGTATGCTCAAAAGAGGAGCCGGAAGCGGAATGTTAAACCGTGATTGGTGGCCTAATCAATTGAAATTGAATATTTTGCGTCAGCATTCTACATTGTCGAATCCTATGGAAAAAGGATTCAATTATGCTGAGGAATTCAAATCAGTTGATCTCAATGCCGTAAAACAGGATCTTTTTGAATTGATGACTACTTCACAAGATTGGTGGCCTGCAGACTATGGTCATTATGGTCCTTTTCTTATTCGTATGGCCTGGCATAGTGCTGGTACATACCGGATAGCTGATGGCCGCGGAGGCAGCGGCATGGGTTTACAGCGTTTTGCCCCGCTCAATAGCTGGCCCGACAATGCCAACCTCGACAAAGCGCGTTTGTTGCTTTGGCCTGTAAAAAAGAAATATGGTAAAAAAATCTCTTGGGCGGATCTGATGATACTGGCAGGAAACTGTGCATTGGAATCTATGGGGCTGAAGCCTTTTGGCTTTGGTGGCGGTCGCGACGATGTATGGGAGCCTGCGGAAGATATTTATTGGGGACCTGAAACAGAGTGGCTCGGTGACAATCGTTATACGGGCAGCCGTGTGCTGGAAAACCCACTGGGCGCTGTACAAATGGGTTTAATCTATGTTAACCCCGAAGGACCTAACGGTAAGCCTGATCCATTGGCCTCTGCCCATGATATCCGGGAAACTTTTGGCCGGATGGCAATGAACGACTACGAAACAGTGGCATTGATTGCTGGTGGTCATACTTTTGGGAAAACCCATGGCGCTGCTGATCCTGAAAAATATATAGCACGTGAACCAGCCGGTGCCGGTATTGAGGAACTAAGCATGGGCTGGAAAAATACTTTTGGAACCGGTGCCGGTGCCGATACCATTACAAGTGGTTTGGAAGGTGCATGGACCAAAACCCCTGCAAAATGGAGCAATGATTATTTCGATCATTTGTTCGGCTTTGAGTGGGAATTGACTAAAAGTCCTGCTGGCGCTCAACAATGGCGCCCTGTAAATGGTGGCGGTGCTGGTACCGTACCCGATGCACATGATCCTCAAAAGAAGCATGCGCCTTTTATGTTGACTACCGACATAGCTTTGCGTGTTGATCCTGCATACGAAAAAGTATCCCGTCATTTCCACCAAAATCCGGAAGAGCTCGCTGATGCTTTTGCCCGTGCCTGGTTTAAGTTGACCCACCGCGATATGGGCCCTAAGGATCGTTACCTCGGATCTGAAGTTCCTGCTGAGGAGCTTATTTGGCAGGATCCGGTTCCTGCGGTTGATTTTGCTTTGATTGACGAAGCGGATATTGCAGGATTGAAATCACAAATACTGGCTTCCGGACTAACTATTTCGCAGTTAGTATCCACTGCCTGGGCTTCTGCATCTACTTTCCGTGGATCTGATAGGCGTGGGGGGGCCAATGGTGCCCGTATCCGTTTGGCTCCGCAAAAAGATTGGGAGGTAAACCATCCTGGACTGCTTTCAAATGTTATTGAAAAACTAGAAGGGATTCAAACCGAATTCAACAGCAAGATAAGCGGAATAAAAAAAGTATCGCTTGCTGATCTGATTGTATTGGGTGGTTGTGCTGCAGTAGAAGCCGCTGCAAAAAAAGGTGGTTTTGAAATAAGCTTGCCCTTTGCTCCCGGTCGCACAGACACTACACAGGAATTGACTGACGTGGCCTCTTTTGCTGCACTGGAACCCGCTGCCGATGGTTTCCGTAACTATTATAAGCCTACGCACAAAGTATCTGCTGAAGAAATGATGGTAGATAAATCGCAATTGATGCAACTGACTGCACCGGAAATGACGGCTTTGGTTGGTGGCATGCGGGTATTGAATACTAATTATGGATTTACCAAGCATGGTGTATTTACCAGGCATTCTGAAACATTGACGAATGACTTCTTTGTAAACCTGTTAGACTTTGATACCACCTGGAAAGCAACATCCGATGCACAGGAAGTATTTGAAGGCCGTGACCGCAAAACTGGTGCTGTAAAATGGACTGGAACCCGGGCAGATTTGATTTTCGGGTCTAATTCTGAATTACGGGCTATTGCTGAAGTGTATGCCTGTAACGACGGTGCAGAAAAATTTGTACATGATTTTGCTGCCGCCTGGAACAAGGTGATGAACCTTGATCGTTTTGATCTGGCTTAGTTGCAACAATTATAGAATGAACATAAACCAATAAAGGGGGCTGACTTTAGCTCCCTTTATTGTGTAATTGAAAGTCTGGAGAAAGGGGAGAGTAATCGTAAAATCAGATTTCTATAAAAGGGTTCTGTAATGAAATTTTCATTTCCCTTGCTAAAGAATATTTAGCCTTCTGTGAATAGAGTACTTACAAACCCCAACAATAAATTAACACCTGCTCCGCTTAATTTGATTTTCTTTTGCAGATTGAAAAAATGAACTTTTTAAATCCCCACGAGCAGCTTCATACCAAGCGCAAATGATCATTAAGGGAACTGCCTGCCAAAAGGCAGGTTCCATCACCGCATGGGGTAAGACAGGTATACCAAATAAAAAAGTGGCCGACAGGCAGCGAACTAAAAATGAACTTATGAAAAAAATGATATTTATCGGGACTTTGATGGCCTTATCTTATGTTCCTTTTGTTTCTTTTGGTTGGGGAATGCTCGGGCACCGGGTGATAGGACAAATTGCCGAAAATCATTTATCCAAAAAAGCAAAGAAAGCTATCTCTGAAATCCTCGGATCGGAGAGTGTTGCGATGGCTTCTACTTATGCAGATTTTATTAAGTCGGATAGTAATTACAAGTATATTGATTCCTGGCATTACATCAACTTTAAAGCCGGGCTTTCCTATGAAGGCATGCAGGAATACCTGAAAACAGATGAAACTGTGGATGCCTATACGAAAATGCAGTATCTGATTACTGAGCTAAAAAAGAAAGACCTGGAACAGAAGAAAAAAGTATTCTATCTGAAGTTGTTGATTCATATTGCAGGCGATGTACACCAACCTATGCACAGCACTGCCGAAGGTGACAAAGGTGGCAACGACGTGAAAGTTCAATGGGCTGGACAACCTTCAAACCTACACCGGGTTTGGGATAGCGATCTGATTGAATCGCAACAATTGAGCTATACCGAATATGCAGCTTCATTAGACCATGCAACACCACAGGAACTGTCGGCATTAAAAAATGAACCAATTGGCAAATGGCTATACGATTCGTATACCATCAGTGCCGCATTGCGGGCACAGATTACAGAACCTAATCAAAGACTTGGGTACAATTATACTTATGAGCATCTTGCTACTGCCAACAGAAGAATGCTCGAAGGCGGTATACATTTAGCCGCCCTGTTGAATGAGATTTTCGGATAATAGCCTGCTTCCTTTTCAGGGTGCTGTTATTTGTTTTACTACCCGATAGGCAGACCGAACGGCTCCTTCCATGTATCCGGGATGGATAGTAGCTGTTTCGGTGCCGGCAAAATAAAGTTTTTCATTCATCCATGCTTTTTGGAGCAAGCCATGTCCGTTATTTTGATGCGCGGTTAAAGGCATGGCAGCGGGTGACGTTACAAATTTGCTGTTCCATACTTTTTCGTGATACGCCAGTGGGGGAGTTGCTATTGCTCCAAACAGTTGTTTCATTTGGGCTGTAACCATAGCAGCCCTTTGCTCTCTTGAGTAATTGGTTGCTGACCCATTTAAAAATCCCATCAGCGAAAAGCGGTTGTTTTCTGCATTGCTATGATCATACACTTCCACAGCCAAGGAAGATTGGCTGAACAAGGTGCCAGAAAATCCATGATTAAGCCAAAAGGGTTCTTCGTATTCCAGCGCAAATTTTATGGAGCCATTCATCCAGGTTTGTACCCTTGGTAAGAGTTGTTGTAATCCCTCTGGCAAAGCAGGTTCAAATTGAATGCTGTAATTCAGTACAGCCGGGGGCAACGTTGTAATAATTTTTTGGGCTGTATATTTTGTTCGGTTAGCATCTGTCAATTGGAGGCTGTTATCCTGTTCTGTTATTTGGGTAATTTTTCTGTTGGTCAAAATATTTTCTTCCTCTGTTTTTTGGGCAAGTTTTGTAATAAGGGCCATGGTGCCACCCTGTAAACGATAGGAGCTTTGTTCTCCTTCGGGTACCTCAAACACCTGTGGTGGTTGAAAAGAATGGGTCTGAAAAATAGCTTTTCCAGCGGTATGTTGGTGAAAGCAATTGAGTTTCAGTTCGCTAATCAATTCAAGAAGTTGCGTGTGTTGATCTCCAAACCAGGTTGCCCCCAAATCAATCGGTACTCCGGATTGTCCTTTTTGGGTATCAATCCTGCCACCTATTGCAGGTTGCGCTTCCAGTATAAAAAACGGAATATTTTGTTTTTTAAGTAAAAATGCAATGGTTAGCCCGCTCAGTCCCGCTCCGATAATAATCACTTCTTTCATGGTAATCCTATAAATGTACACAACAACAGTCCATGACAGTTAATGGTTTTAGAACAGGTAACCGGTCCTGCTATTATGCTTTTAGGATTCCCCGGAAACCCCGTCCTGCGTAGTACTACTGTACACCATTGTGGTAAATAAAAACCTGTCCGTAGCGGTTGTCGCCAAAAATAGCACCACCCAATTTTCTTATGGCATCGGAAGTCTTTAGTCAACCAGAGGTTTTTTTGTCAAATTTACCCAAAGACTGCAGGTATCTGTATTGATCTTCGTTTAGCAGATCAATTCCCATTTCGGCTGCAAGATTTTCGGCATAGTTTTTTGGTTTGGCTTCTTTTCTTGCTTCAAGTGCTTCCCGGTCATAACAAAGACTTCGGCTGCCTGACGGGCTTTCTGCAGCACAATCAACAAATAAAAAGGCACCGAATTCTTTCTCATAACCAATGCAATCAGGCTATCAGCCGGTATTTTCCATTTGGTACAATGACCTTATTTTTTCGGGATTGGATTTTAGTTTCTCCAGGACATCCGTCCATAAAATGTCCTTATGGCTTATTCGATTTTTTTCAAACCGATGCTGAAATATCTCCAAAAACAGCTTTTGGTTTTCAGAAGATAGATTGCTTGCATTTTTCATAGGTGTATTTTTATAGCTAACCCACTATGGTGTAATTTTTATTTTGCCACACCTGTCCCGCCTTATGGGGTGCTCGAACCTGCCTGTTGGCAAGCAGGTCCCTGATACGCATCCGGGCTGTGCTTTTCATCACAGTAGGAAGGGGTGTTCGCCACTACATGGAATTTCATATGTTGCTTTATTTTTTCCATTTAATACTGCATCCCATGGAAGGATATTGACTGATAGAAACTTTTTTGCCAGCCAGTATTTCATCAAGTGCTGCAATTAGATCCGCGCCTGTTGGGGCACCCATATTGGGGCGTGTTTCATCGAAGCGCCCCCGGTAAACACATTGCAGGCTTCCGTCAAATACAAAGAAATCGGGGGTGCAGACAGCGCCATAAGCCTTGGCTATTTCCTGTGTTTCGTCGTACAGGTAGGGGAAAGGGTATCCTTCTTCCTGTGCTGTTGTCGTCATAAGCGAAGGCGCATCCTGCGGGTAGTTTTCGGCATCATTGCTGCTGATGGCTATAAACGAAATGCCTTTTTGCTGATACCTATGCGCTACTTCTACCAGTTTTTTATTGAGATGATGTACATAAGGGCAGTGGTTGCAAATAAATACAATCACGGTTCCTTTTGCTGATTTTAGTTCGGATAAGGATAATTTCTTTCCGGATACAGTATCGGGCAAGCTAAAATCTGTAGCCTTGGTTCCAAGTGTCCTCATTTCGGAGTTTTTTAATGCCATTTGTTGCGGTTTAATTTGAAAAAAGTCCATTTATTGTAAGAAATATCCTCTAAAGTAAGCTAATTATTTCAGGGTATTAATTACCAATGGAAAATTGTCGTTTCTATAGCTGTTCCTGTAAAAACAGGAATCTTTGTAGTTTGGTATTTTATAAAATTATCGGAAATCCACTATTTTTTTAGCAAAATGGATATAATGGATTTTACAATGGGGTATGTTTAGGGGGTAAAAAAAAAGCGATTCAATGCCTTGCATTCAATTAGGTTGCAAAAATTGAATCGCTGTTAAACCAATAAAATATATTACAAGGAAATTTTAAAACCGCCATTAACCACAAAGCCATCCACCGGAGCATATATATCTCTGAAAGAAGGATTGTTAATGGGGCCGCTATAAATGGTATCAAACCGGGTTTGCCGGGTGTCCCCAAAGTTTTCGAAATTGATGAAAACGGAGTAGTTTTCCCAGAGTTTTTCCACCATTAACCCATTGAGCCAATAAGGCTTTCCCGTGGTGCCATCATTTAGTTTTTGGGAACTGAAATAGTAGGCTTCCAAACCGATTTTTAGTTTTTCTTCAATCTCGTACATCAGCACATTGTTCAGCCTATGTCTTGCCACAAGGGGTAATTCAGTTGTATTTGTGTAATGCTGCTTTACATCGGCAAGGGTATGGCCAACAAAAAGCTTGAAGTTTTGGTAGCTTATTTTCAGGTTGGTTTCAATACCTTTTGTATCTAAATAACCCGCTGGCTGACGGAACTCGAAGAAACCATTGGTATTAGGGGTAAGTATAATCGGATTGTTGATTCTTGTATAGAAATAAAGCTGATTGATACTTATAGCAACCTGATCGTTGAACAAGGTTGTTTTGTATTGGAAATCTATATTCCCTCCGTATGATTTCTCTGCTTTTGTATTGTTGATGTCAATGGGTAATACATTTTTAAATTGTATTCTTTCAGCATCTTCGGTAAATACAGTAGGCGTTTTATATCCCAATCCGCCCCCAATCCGGGAAGTGAAATTTTCACTTATATTGAATAAGGCTGCTATACGTGGCAGCAAAAAGAAACCATAATCATTTTGGTAGTCCCCCCGTAAGCCGGTTTCAAGAGTTATTTTTTCTGCTGCATTCCAGGTGTTTTGTACAAAAAGACCAAGGGTATTTTGATTATAATTCACCGGACCGATGCTGTCTGATTTATTCTGATTGAATCGGTCTGTAATAAAATTTATACCGCCAATCCATTCTGTATTTTTCTTTTTCAACGTGTAGTTTGCTTCGGTATAACTTGACAATTGATCCCCTGAAAATATATAATCTGGAATCTGAATCGAGCGATTGTAATAGCTCACACTGTTTTTAATGGTAAGCTTGGCATTTTCATCAATGGCATGCTCAAGCGAGAACTGTGTGCTGTAACGGTCGGTTTTGTTTTCTTCAAAATAGGCATCAGATCTATCTTTTTCTCCTTTTATAAATTCAATGTCGCCCCCTAATCTCTTTTCTATGGTGGCGTTTACGCCTATGTTAAGGCTTGTTTTTGGCGATAGGTATAAATAAAGCTTAGGATTGAGCGTAAGGCGGTCAAACTTTGGGATTGCCGTCAACCCAATATTTGCCGGGTCGTAAGCGGTTCCTTTGTTATAGGATGCAAACAAGGTTGTTCCGGTTTTCTCATTTCTTTTTGCGTAGAAACCGCTCAGGTCGAGCCCTGCAGCCGTTGTTCCATTGGCCATAAATTGCAGGGTCCTGTCTTTTTGCGGAGCCTTCGAAACCAGATTTACGAGGCCTGCAATAGCCCCTCCACCGAATAATGTAGAGGAAGATCCTTTGATTACTTCTACCTGTCTCAGGTCGAGAGGGGCTATTTGCAATAATCCAAGACCTCCTGAAAAGCCTGCATAGAGTGGCAATCCGTCACGCAGGATTTGAGTGTATTTGCCATCGAGGCCTTGTATGCGGATGGAAGCATTGTAACTTGTTGCTGAGGTTTGCTGGGTTTGAATGCCGGTACTTTCATTCAAAAGCATTCTGATATCTCCCGGCTTCATATTGCCTTTTTCGTCAAGTTCTTCCCCCGAAATGGTTTCCACTCTTGTAGGGAGATTGGCAATGGTTCGGCTGCTTCGGGTGGCGGTTACTACTACTTCCTCCATTTCTTCCTCCTCCGATTGTTGCAGCAATATTTCAATAGGCGTACTCCCCGCCGCCGGGAAGGTGAGTAAACGTTCTTCGGTATTATAGCCTACAAAAGAAACCCTGATGTTGAAGGCGCCATCCGGAATGTTGTTTATTGTAATATGTCCAATACTGTCTGAAACAGCAGATAGATTGAGTGATTTGATTTTGAGTGTGGCGCCCGGTAAGGGTTTGTTTTCACTCGCATCCCTAACAAGGATGTTCAGTATGTTTTGTGCATAAGCAGGCAGGATTCCTGACAACAGGATTCCAATCAGATATATCTTTTTCATTATCTATTTTATAGGTGTTGATATTAAATAATTACAACCGCTTTGATAAAAAAGCTTGTTAAAAGTAAATATCAGCAGCATTTGGGAGGTTGCCAAAAGTTTGCGATGTATAGCGATAATGGCCTATTATGGTAAGAAGCAAAATGGATTGGGGCAGACTTTGGCAAGCTGACAGAATGGAAATATTGTATGGCAATAATAAAGCCAGGAGTATTTGCACAAAGGGTAAAAGGGGGACAATTAGCGCAACCTTTATCGTGCTCATCTTTCTCTTCGGCACAACCATGCTCAATAGATTCTTTACAATCATCTATCATTTTGCAGGGCAGCACGGATAATGCCAAAATGTAACATGCAAAAAAGAGGAGTCCAACCTTCACGGTGTAAAAATAAGTATTCCAGGGTTAATCAATGGAGCGTTCTTATGAAAAGGTCTTTTGCTTAATGGCAATTTACTGGTAAAATAGGTGTATCACGAATGATGTTGAATTTTTTATTTTATGGATTAAAGCGTTCAAATGTCTGCCAGTATTTGTTTTTAAAAATATCATATTCGATTGTAAATTGTCCCGAATATTGTTTCTGTATTTCAAAAAATACTTTGGATGATTTGCGATAATCATTACAGGCAAAATAGATTTCCCTTTCTCCATTTCCGGTTTGTCTTCCAATTTTCAGGCAACCGTCACTGTCTTTCAATACCGCGTTTAAATCCTTTTCTATTTTATCTAATTCATTATAATCTTTTTCATCAGGCATGCCGTTGTTTTGGGTTCCATCATATTCAAGGGTTAGCACGCCAACCCATGGATGCGAAGCTTTGCCATCCCATTGCAGCAGATCAGTATTAATAATTGCCATAAGAGCATTACCCTCCTGGTTTTCTGCTTCAAAACTCGTGTGGCCATCCTGCTCCGTATTATGCCGTATACCTTCATATTTTTCAATAAATTCTTTTTGTCGCCAATGCAGGTATTCTTTCAGCTTAGCAATTGGAATAAGATCACTTTCGGCTTCTTTTGTTCCGATGACTTTGATATTATCTACTTGTTCGAGTAAATTTAATTCTCCAAGAAAGTTATCAAGAAAGATAAAAATGCCGTTTGCTATCTGCTTTTTATTCTCTTCCAAAATATCAGGGTGTAGCACAGTGATGTCAATTTCATCGGGAAAGCCTTCGGGTGCATTTGCGTAAAAAAACAGGTTGTCGCCAGTGAAATCATATCCGTACATCTTGATGTTAACCTGCTCAATAGATAGCGCAGGCTTTAATGCTGTGAATTTCCATCCGGCAATATCAGGTGCTGCTTTTACCAATTCTTCCACAAAAAAAATATGATTTGGATTACCTTCGGCTGTCAGGATTAACTCAGCAGTGCTGTTATCATACATACCTGTTACATAAAAATAGCCTTCTTTTATTTCCCCGAGTTTTGGAGAAAGCTTATCGAAAAATTTTGATTCAATTTTCTCACCTGACTTTACTGCTTTAAAAAAGTCCTTTTCATTTTTCTGAAACCATTTCCAGAAATCAGCATAGGAACGGATAGGCTCTTCTTTAGGTTTAAAGATATTTTGTAGAAATGACATAATGGGGTATGCGGATTGATAGTTAAATGTATTTGATGCGAAAATTATATAAATTTTAATAGCGAAAGTAAAAGTAGAGATATCAGAAATAGAATTGGCACTTTGGATAAAAGGTTATTGGTTAATCTTTTGACAGCACCAAAATACAATTAAGCAACCTATAAATAACACAGGCTTATATTTAAAATGTCCTCTTCTCCACCCAATCCCGCACCATTTCAGCGGTAACCGGGGTATTGGCATTATTTACATTTATCACCACCAAAAAGCCATTTTTACCCGGGCTGCCCATAAAGGCATTTACCAATGCCAGCTGATCGCTGCGTTCGAGTCTGCCAGTTTGCTTGTTCCACAGGTCTAGCCCATTCATACAGCCAAGTGTGGGAGAAAGGGGGTAAAAAGTGCGGCCCGCAAACCATTCTGGATCAATGGTGCTTCCATGCACAATAATTTCACTGCGTCCTATTTTGCCAGCGCTAAAGGTTTCCAATAGGCCGTTCCATTCCTGCCATGAGTCAGGGAAATAACTGCGGTACACCTTTTCAGGACCTGCGTTTTGAACAATGGGGAAGTAGTGAATAAATTCTGGTAGCGGCACCTCGTAAGGCATCGCTGTTTGCAGATTGGGAGTAGGGCCTATAAATACATTTCCCGATACTGCCGTGCCCCTGATGCTGTACAATCCCTGCGGCGAACTGCCATTGGTAATAAAGTAGGGTAGGTTGCTTGCAGATCGTGCCAATTGCACATAACAAGCGGTTTGCCCGGTGGAGTCTTTTACAAAACTTCCATCTGCATTTTGCACGATGGCAATACCCGGATAGTTGCGATTACCCCGGTGAAAGGCATAAATCATTTTAAACCCATGTGCCTGCTGATGTGTCAGAAGGTCGGTCAGTGGGGGAAGCGGACTTTCATTGGAAGGCAGTATGTAATTTGTTAAGGCAGCAAGTAGCAGACTGCCCTTTTCATCTGTTTTTATATTTTTGGCCCTTGCCGCTATCCAGTCTCTTGTTTCGCTATTGGGTTGGGCGCGATAAATATGCACCGCAGCCATGGCATAGGTTTTGGGATGACTTGTTTGCATCGCCACTTTTTTTACCTCGGGTATAAACTCATTGGCATACTGCCCGTAAACTACTTCAAGCAGGGCCCGCTGTGTGGCACCAGCCAGTTCATCAAAGCGTTTGAGCAGCCTGCCAATACCCTCATCGGCAGCAGGGGTTCGTACCATAAACTGCGACATATTCCACAGCGCCACTTCCAGCCCATAGTTCTCATCATCACTGCGCCCTATCGGCAGGTTCTTCAGGTTATTGGCATGGTCTTCCACCACCTGTCGTCTTTTTTGTGCCCCACCATTGTCCAATGCATAGGGTGAATACAGCGTTTCTTTCTGATAAAAAACCTGTGTAAAGGCAACCAAAGGAAGCGCTGTCAGTAAAAGTAAGAGTCGTTTATACATTAATATTTCGGGTATTTATTTTGGTAAAAGTCCGGACTTTGTCTCAATCCTTCAAAGTAAAAAAATACTTCCCCTTTTATACCCTTGCTCCGGTTGTACCGGATACAGCTATCAAGGAGTGCTTCGTCAATGCGGTAACCGTCACCAAGGGAGGTGAGTACTCCAGGAAAAACACGGCCCTCGTATTGTGGCATGGTTTGCGTTATAAGTGCATCGAGTGTCTTGCTGTAAGCTTCGTAATTGTACCGGTACACCTGTGGCATCACCACATCGGTGTAGCCACTGTCGAGCCAGGTAGGCCAGTCCTGCAGATAATGTTCTTTGCTCCATGGGTAAATGCTAGGGGCATGCGCCACCAGTACGTTGGGCTTTATGGCTTTCACTGTTTTGTACAGGTCCCGTGCATAGGCGGTCATTCTGTTGGCGCGCCATTGTACCCAATTGCTATCGGCATAATCCTGTGGAGGGGCAGCGCCCTCATGTTCCGACGCATAGGCGGTGGTGGTAAAATCATCATAGCCACCACGCACCGGGGCGGCGGGCAAACGGTCGTCGCCCTGTATCCCGTCCACATCGTAGTTTTTTACTACTTCGGTAATCATTTCGGTTAAAAAATCTTGTACCTCGGGTAAAAATGAATTCATCCAGGTAAAACCATTTTCCACCAACACTTTTCCTTCGCGGTCTTTGGCTGCCCACTGCGGGTATTTCTCTAAAATCGGGGTACCCGGTTTGCCATAACTGCTACTAAAACCAAACTCAAACCAGGCAATTACTTTCAAACCTTGTGCATGTGCAGAGGCAATCACTTCCTTCAACGGGTCGCGGTCTCCATACAATGGATCCATTTTTACTCCCATGTATTTTTCCAATACGGCACTTGGGTACATGGTGTATCCATTGTTCCAGGTCACTACACATATATGTGTAAGTCCTGATGCTTTGGCCAGCACCATCGCCGAGTCTATTTTTTCACGGCTTGTCAGAATATCGCTTGCCACATTGGTAAGCCAGGCGCCTTTTATGGGCTCGGGTATTATTTTTTCTTCGGTCTCTTTGTTAGCAGCCGGTTGGCAGGCAGTTATTAAAAACAGCAGCCCCCATCCCAATATACGGGTAGTGATCGTATTCATATTTTTCATAAATCTTTTTTTTAGCAGGTAAAAAATGCTGCGAAAATTCCCTTCCGTCAGGCAATGCTTTTTTTACTTTGGGAGTTATTTTCCGCTTCAATCTGTGGTAGTTCCCCAAGCGTAGTGGCTATCTGATACAATGCTCTCGGAATATGAAAACACCCTTTCCATTTGCCTCCTTTTAGTGGTAGCAGTACTTCGCCTTCCCGGTTCAGGTAGCCAAACCATTCTCCGTAGGATGCATCTTTAAATTTACGCCAGGTATAATCATGTACTTTACCAAACCATGAGGCACACCGTTCATCCCCGGTGGCCGCATAGCCTTTAGCAAGCGCTACCAGGGCTTCCACATGCACCCACCATAGTTTCTGATCCCACTCGAGTTGTTGTGGCGGATGTCCTTTGATGTCCATAAAATAAAAAATACCACCATACTGTTTGTCCCAGCCATATTCCAATGTATGCAGCATAATCTCTACCGCTTTCTGCTGCAGATTTTTATCCTGCATCCGGGTAGCGAGGTCGATTATAAACCACATCGATTCAATAGCATGTCCCGGGTTAAGTACCCGTCCTTCAAAGCAATCTACAAAACTGCCATCCGGTGCAACATTTTCTAGTATCAGCCCGCTTTCCTGATGATAAAAAACCTCCATCACATCATGTATCACCTGCGGGGCAAAGGTTTCTATCTGTTCACTACCAAGAATATGTTCCATTTCCAGCGACAGGTTGCAAAGAATCATGGGCAAAGAGAAATTTCGCAATGGCCTCGTCCCCGGGTAGGTTTTGTTATAAATACCCTTGGTGTCGTCCTTTCTTTTCAGGATGTTTTCAAAGGTAGTCAAAGCCAGATCGGCATGTTTTTGCTCCTTGCTGATTTTATACAACGCTGCAAAACCCATAGCAGCAAAACAATCGCTGAAAATATTGTAAGGCTGCACCAACGGCTCCCCTTTTGATGTCAATGAAAAATACCAATTTCCAGAAGCATCTCTGCCATGTTTTTCCAAAAAATCAGCTCCCAACATGGCCATTTCTTTCCATGCTTCATTGGGTATAAGTTTGTTATAGAGCATGCTGAAAGTCCACACCTGTCTGCCTTGCAACCATAAAAATTTATCCCTGTCAAACACTTCCCCGTATTGCCCGAGGCAGGTGAAATAACCCCCGTTTTCTTTATCGGGTGAATGCTTCATCCAAAAAGGGAGGACACCTTCCAGCAATTCTTTTTTGTAAAGCGAAGAATAGGCTTGCATATCTTCCATGTTATTGCTTAATGTGTTCTAAATAACGGTTATATAAATGTCCCGCACTGCCATACATACTTTGCGGACTCATAAAATGACTGAATTCAAAAGTGATGCCTTTTTCATAGCCGGCTTTTTTTGCTGCCTGTAATTTCTTGCATAGTTTTTCCCATTTAATGGGTAAGAACTTAATCGGCATATCCCTGTCAAAACTTTCGGCATTCGTCCAGCAACGGATCCCGTATTGGTCTGCCAGTTTTTTATTGATACTAAAAAAATCTTCCAGTTCGTGGTAGTCTATATGTCCATCCTGAAAAGCTACCGCGTCCACCACATGATGAATTCCAGAAAAAATTTCATTCCATTCCTTTTCGTGCTCCTGTAAGCCTACTGAATCATTTTTAGTGAGCGTTGCCTCTTTCGCCATCACTGCTTTTTTGCCATCAATCCATGGAGAGATCAAAGTGGTTAGTGCAGGATTTTTATCCTTGCATTGTTGCCCAAGCTTTTCAAAAGCGTCTATGGCACCTTTGGTCTTACGGCTGATTTCCATACTCAGGTACCAGCCTTTAAAAGCTTGCATCTGTCCATACCGATCCCATACTTCATCAATCACATAACGGTTGGCTTCGGTTTCGTGTCCCATATCACCGGTATCCCAGTAAAGCCCGCTATCGTATAGACCAAAATAAAAAGCCATATCGTATTTGGCTGCGAGTTCAAGAAATAATTGTACCAGGTCGACCGGTGGGGCGTAACAACCCCGGTTTTGCAGGTATGCTGAAGGGTAGGTGAGGAAACGACGGTAGCCGCTACGGATCATAATCACCGTATCAATGCCCATGGCCTTCATATGTGCAAAATCCAGCTCCCACTCGACAGCACTCCAGTTTTGATGGGGGATATCGTGACTTATTTCATCAATAAATGTGCCGCTGATGGGCAATATATCGGACATTACAGATTAATTTTTTCTTGAATAATTTTTACCCATGTCTGATAGCCACTTCCAAGCAGGTGCAGTCCGTCATTGGTATATTTTTTATCGAGCTGCCCGTCTGCATTAGCAAACACTGGATTTAAATCCAAGAGTATGCTGCCCGTAGTGGCAGCGAGTTTTGCTATGCCGGCATTTACCACCATGATCTCAGCGGTTTTGTGTTGGTGTTTCGGGAAATCTGGAAACGCCTCATTCGTTGGCATCAGCGTTTGCAACACCATGGTGGTTTGCGGACTGCCACTTTGAACTTGTTTCACCAATTTTTCGAGATTGCTTAGTATTACTTCCGGCGGCGTACTTTTTGCTAAATCGTTTATACCAATCAGGATAAATAACTTTTTGGGTTTCCTTGCAATCAGTTCATCTACACGGTTTAACAGCCCGAAAGTATTGTCGGCACTTATTCCCCGGTTCAATACTTTTTTGCCTGGAAAAAATTCTGCCCATTCGCCTCCATCGGTAATGCTGTCGCCTGCAAATACTGCATCCGCATTTATCGTAGTGTTGTCCTTAAACATGCTCAGTTTTTGATCGTAATAGTAAAATCTAAAACTTGAGTCAATAACGGTTTGCGCCTTTATGCCGAATAGGGGCAGCAGGAAAGCCAACGTATAAAAAAGTTTTTTGCTCATCTCTTTATTTTTTCAAAATCGTTTCATTTTCTATCAGTGGTTCAGGTTCTTCCGGTTTGGCTAGGGGCACAAATGCCGTGATTAAAAAGGCAGGGATTGTGGCAATCAATACCCAAACGAAAAATTCTTTGTACCCCAGGTAATCGCTTAAAAATCCGCTGATCATGGAGGGAATCATAAAGCCAAGATTCATTAACCCGCTTCCAAAAGCATAATGCGCCATTTTGTATTTACCCGGAGCAATATTCTGCATGATAAAAAGGATGAGCCCTACAAATCCAAAACCGTATCCAAAATATTCAATCGCCACTGCTGATGCTATTACCACAAGATTTTCAGGAAGAGCCCAGGCAAGGTAGGCGTAGGCTAAAAATGGGATATTAAAAAAAGCGCAGAGGATGAGAAGCGTTTTGCGGGTAAGCCCTCTTTTGCTCACAAAATAGCCCGAACTTAGGGATCCTGCCACAAAGGCGATTGCCCCGAATACCCCATATAGCAAACCAATTTGTGATGTGGTAAGCCCAAGCCCCCCTTCACTACGTGCTGCTTTAAAAAATAAAGGGGTAATCTTAATGGCCTGCCCTTCTGCAAACCGGTAAAGCACGATAAAAGTGAGTCCATACCAGATGTTTTTTTTCTGAAAAAAACTAATCATTACATCTTTTAAGGTAGCCATTGCTTGCCGGGTGCTATTTACGGCAGTGGCTTTCCCGCCTTCCGGTAGCACCTTCATATTGTACAATCCAAGGGCAATCATGATGATGGCATACAATACCATTACAATCGACCAGGCTCCGGCAATGCCATAAATTTTTTCCAGTTCCCCTGCCACGTACACCAGCGCACCACCCGACATTACTTTTGCGATATTATAAAACGCTCCCTGCCAGCCAACATATTTTGCCTGTTGCTTTTTGTCCAACTCGTTCAGATAAACCCCATCTGCTGCAATATCATGGGTAGCACCACTAAAAGCAATGATGGCCATAATGGCTATACTGATGCTGAAAAAATGGGAGCTTTGTAAGGCTATTGCCACCAGCCCGAACAGGCAGCCTGTGAAAATTTGGGTGGTAAAAACAAAGAATTTTTTGGTCTTGAACATTTCGAGGAAAGGACCCCAAAGTGGTTTGATGGTCCAAGGCAACATGATCAGCGATGTCCAGAAAGCGATCTTCGAATCGCTGATGCCCATGTTCTTATACATGATGGCACTCGAAGCCGCCAGTGCTACAAAGGGGAGACCCATAGCAAACCAGGTGGTGGGTATCCAGGTAGCAGGATGCTTTTTTACGGCGCTTTCTTTTACAAGTGTTTCCATGTTACTTTTTCCAAAACTTCTTTTTTAAATGAGTCAAACATAATCCATTTTCCGTCCGAAATCAATCCTTATATCAGGTGCGCCAATACCATTTTTTTGCCGTAAAGAAATAGGTAATCAACGATACCGCGCCGGTAAATAATACACCTTTTAAAAAACCTGTCCATGCAGAACTGTTCAATTGGTTGTAATAAGGCATTAATCCGGTTAATTGCAATAAAGGTAACAACAGCAAGCTGCCCGCTACATAGGCTACCATCGGATTTCGGCCATTGCTGCCAAGGTATGCTACTATTTTTTGAGTGGCTTTGGCAGCCTGCAATCCGTTAAAAATAAGCATGGTAAAAAAGGCAAGTCCGGATGTAATAAAATAATACGAATAGGTACTTGGATCTTTTTTTACCCCACCTTCGAAAGCCTCAAAGCATAGCCCGAGCAACAGCAGGTATACGCCTGCCTGAGCCATATTTTTTGACCGGTTGTCTGTGGTTTGACGTGCCAGCATCAATAGGGCTATTCCAGCCAAACTGCTGATGCCAAGGTTCAGGATCAGTTGTCGTGAAAACAACAGGACGACATTGCTAATCAGCAGGATGCTGCTGAGTAGTGGTATCCAAAGGGTAGCATATCGGTCTGAAATACTTGTTTCTTTTTGTAACATCCATTCGCCGGCAAACATGCCCGGTACCAGAATGAAAAGATATTTCAGGTAATAAAATTTATACATCCAGGGAATTGGCGACCAGTTGAATATGATCTCATTCCAGGATCCGATTTGCCCTGAAGCAAGAAATACAGCCATTACAAAGGGCAATATGCCCAGCCGCAACAATGGATTATTGCGGGTGTACCACCATAAGAGGGTACCGAAAAATGCCATATTGCCCAACACGATAATGATGATATCGCTTTTGTTCCATTGAAACCCCAGTCCTTTATTAAAAGGGAGTAATAGCAACAACAAAATACTCAACCCAAACCCTATCCATTCCATCACCCTGAATACCAGCGGACGAGTGCCTCCAGTGGGGCGATACAAAGCCATAAACATTACAAAGAACCCTAAAATGGAAAGTAAATGATCTTTTGGTTCGGGTGTTTCGGCAATCACCCAGGCACGCATATGGTATAAAAACAAAGCAAACCAGGTTAGTAAAATCCAACGTCTTATGGCCGTTTTCCATACCTCGATAAATCCATCTGGTTTGCCAGCAAATTTTTGTAAAGAAAGTGGAATTGCCGCCCCCATACTAAAGAGGAAAAATGGAAAAACAAGATCTACCCAGCCAATGCCTGGAATTGACGGATTAAATACATGATCGGGTGGTGGCACCTGCGCATGAAACATCCATGCAGGCAGGATATCGCCAAAAGCAATGCTACCGCTCAGTACCATGGCCAGAATAGATATTCCCCGCAAAGCATCCAGACTTTGGTTCCGTTCCATAGTTTATTTTATATCGTGATAAGTAGATTGAAACCAACTTGTCCGGTCTTTTAGGCCTTCATAAAAAAAGAAAACCTCCCCCTTGAAACCTGCACTTCGATTGGCACGGATCATTTGTGTTAAAAAGCTTTCAGGCGCAATATAAGTACCTACCCTAAGCAATACACCGGGAAAAAAAGCTACTCTCTTATTTTTTATATACTGTTTTTGCTGTGTGAGCGTACTGCTATAGGCAGAAATATTGTAACGGTACACCTGTGGAATGATGGCATCAACCCAGCCACTATCTACCCAGGTAGGCCAATCTTGCAAGTACTCGGTTTTACCCCAGGGGTAAACACTTGGCGACATGGTTATCCGTAATCCAGGCTTCAGCCCTTTTACTTCCTGCCAGATTCTTTTCATAAAAAGATTCAGCTTTTTGGCTCGCCAGTCCACCCATTCCTCGTTGCTGAATAGTGCAGGAGGTGCCTGCCCGCCATGTTCGCTTTTGTAAAGGGCTACGGTGTAATCATCGTAGCCTGCCGTGGAGGGCAAAGCCGGTAAACGGTCATCGCCT
Source organism: Chitinophagales bacterium (assembly GCA_038209595.1). Taxonomy (GTDB): domain Bacteria; phylum Bacteroidota; class Bacteroidia; order Chitinophagales; family Chitinophagaceae; genus Phnomibacter. The sequence goes on along the minus strand of JBBQXO010000062.1, from coordinate 3,907 downwards.
TGTATGCCATCAATGTCGTAATTATTCACTACTTCTTTAATCAGGCTCATGATATAATCCTGTACTTCAGGGTTAAAACCATTCAACCAGTCGAAGCCATTTTTTACTACGAGGTTGCCATTTACATCTTTAGCGGCCCATCCTGGTTTGGCAGATACAATAGCCCCGCCAGATGCGGAATACGAACTAGAAAATCCATATTCAAACCAGGCATGCACCTTGATATTTTGCAATTTGGCTTCTTCAATCAACTCTTTCAATGGGTCGCGGCCAGCAAATTTTTCCTGAATGGAAACTCCTATCAGGTTTTGCATCACCTTACTTGGGTAAAGCGTCCGGGTATTGTTGTACACCACCATAAAAATATTGTTGATGCCAGCGGATTTGCAACGTGTTACGGTTTCTTTTATGTTAGCCCTGCTGTCGAGTGCAGTGCTTGCAGTATTGGTAAGCCATATACCTAGCACCACATTGGTATTCATTCCTGTGGTATCAAGCAGGGTAGGCGTGGGGTCCGTTTTGCTGTTATCTCCATTTTTGCTGTATCCCTTTGTAGCTATCAGCACCATCATGCCGACAAATAAAAATTTTTTCATGCACCTTGATTTTGTCTTTTGGCTTTTTAAACAGTCATTTTAGAATGGTCAGGTTACTTTTTTTAGGAAACTTACCGAATTGAAAAGGAAAAGGCCGCGTAGACACGCAGCCTTTGTTTGAGAAACGAACTGCTTGCTACATTTCTTTAATTCCACCCAAGGCACTTCTTCTATATTGGGTGCTACAATTATATCTGTCAAAAGAGCTGACCACATTTTATACCTTATATTGGTGTTGTACCAGGTATAACCCTGTAAGCAAATCCATCTGTTGGTGCCATTGCTGACATTTCCTAATATTGGAAGGCTATTTATGGCTATAACTTTTACAATACTCATTACAACTTTCATTGGCTCTCCCTAATCTTCGCTTGAAAACTTTTAAAACGCCCTCATTAAAGAATTCTTTTAGCACTTAATAAAAAATTATTTTTATTAAGTCTGCCCCAAAAGTAAAAACTTTATCTAAGTAAACAAATTTAATTAAATATTTTTTTTATTTCTCGCTAATATTCTCTTTTTTTACAATCTAAATAAATATTCACCTCTTTTTTAAATAAGCCGAAAGCAACCATGTTTTCGATGGGGAATGTTCCTTTATTTTGTCCGCATGCGAACCATAGGATCTATACTTGAAATTTTTCTGGACAACCAATCCACCGGGGTGGCTTATAAAAACAAGGCGCTTAAGCGGAATATTGTCCATTTCCTTGATCAGCAAGGACACAGCACCATTACCGATATAAGTAATCATCTTAGCATCAGTGTCCCTAAAGGCACAAGTCTTGTGAATGAACTCATACAGGATGGTTTGCTAGGAGAGTTTGGAAAAGAAGACAGCACAGGTGGGCGTAAAGCGAGTTTGTTCGGCTTGGTGCCCGATTGCGGATTTTTTTTGGGGGTAGATGTGCACCGGTACTATATCAATGTAGGGTTGATTGACTTTCAAAGAAACCTGATCAAAAAGCAAACACAGATTCCCTTTGTTCTGGAAAATAACATCGAATCTTATCAACAAATGCTGTCTATCATTTCAGGGTTTATTTCTGAAATGCCGGTTTCAAAAGATCTTTTACTGGCCGCCGGTATCAATCTAAGTGGTCGGGTCAACAGGCAGACCGGGCAGAGTTACAGTTATTTCCATTTTCACGAAGTGCCCCTGAGTCATACGCTTACTGAGGATCTTGGTATTACTGTTTTCCTCGAAAATGATTCCCGGGCAATGGCTTTTGGAGAATTTTTTGGTTCAGGAGGGATGCAGGTTTCCAATGCACTTTTTTTAAATATGGATTATGGCGTGGGCATGGGCATCCTGATAGATGGAAAAATGTATTATGGTAAATCAGGTTTTAGTGGTGAATTTGGCCATATTCCGCTTTTTGATAATGAAATCATTTGCAATTGCGGTAAAAAGGGATGCCTCGAAACAGAAGCCTCGGGCTGGGCCGTGCTCCGCAATTTTAAAGAAAAAGTGAAGGCAGGTAGCGCCACCGTTATCCTTGGTAAAAATATGGATGTAGAATCTATTACACTACCTGATATTTTAAAAGGCGCTCAGCAGGAGGACGTACTTTGCATAGAACTCTTGGCGGATTTTGGCGAAAAAGCCGGACGCGGGGTAGCTTTCCTCATCAATGTTTTCAATCCTGAAATGGTAGTGATTGGTGGCGCGCTTTCGCAGGCCGAAGATTATATCCGGTTACCGATGCGTAGTACCATCAATAAATTATCGCTCAGCCTTGTAAACAACGATACCCAATTACGTATTTCCAAACTCGGCGAAACCGCCGGCGTTATTGGGGGCGCTTTACTGGCTCGAGAAAAACTCATTAACGGGCAATAATATTTTTTACAGATATACTTCAATATGACAAAGAGGATTTTTTTTCCAGCCGTTTTACTTGCCTTTGTATTGCTTTTCTACGCCTGTTCCAATCCTGGTCAGCCCGAAATGATGGAAACGGATGTAGTGGTAGTAGGCGGTGGAACCGGCGGTACAGCTGCTGCCATTCAAAGTGCGCGCTCTGGTGCCCGAACCATCCTGGTCTGTGAGTCCCCCTGGCTTGGTGGTATGCTTACTGCAGCTGGCGTAAGCTGTACAGATGGTAACCATAAATTACCCTCAGGTATCTGGGAAGAATTTAGAAAAGCTATGTATACGCATTACGATACCAGCAACCTCGCCACTGGTTGGGTAAGTAATTTTAATTTTGAACCTCATGTGGGGGCTGATATTTTTCTGAAAATGGCAGAAGCAGAACCCAACCTGATCGTACTATTCGAACATCAGTTGCAGAATATCAAGATCAAAACCATGCCGGACGGGAAATCGAAACTGGAGTCTGTATTTGTGATATCAAAACAAGATAGCAGCCTGGTAAATATTACTGCTAAAGTATTTATTGATGGCACTGAACTAGGCGATCTGATGGCTATGGCGGGTTGTGCCTACAGTGTGGGATTAGAGCCCGAGAATGTTTCGGGTGAAATAGGCTATGGGGTTTCTGGTTCTTATGGAGTTATACAGGATCTTACCTATGCTGCAATTTTAAAAGATTACGGACCCGGGGCAGATAAAACCATTCCCCAACCCGCTAACTATAAAGAGGATGAATTTGCCTGTAGCAATAGCGAAGATTGCAACGATAGCACAAAATTGTACAGCAAGGTGGATGCCCAAAAAATGCTTGATTATGGCAAAATGCCTAATCAAAAGTATATGCTGAACTGGCCTTCAAATGGAAATGATTTTTACACGGATATTATCCACCGGACGGCAGCAGAGCGAACCAAAGCGCTGGATAGTGCCAAACAAAAAACGCTTCGTTTCGTCTATTATATTCAAACAAAACTTGGTAAAAAGAATATCGGGCTGGCGGATGATGAATTTGATACGCCCGATCAGTTACCCTATATTGCTTATCACCGCGAGGGCCGCCGATTGGAGGGACTGGTACGCTTCCGTTCCTCTGATATAATTAAGCCCGGTAAAGAAAGTAACCTGTACCGCACCGGCATCAGCGTAGGAGATTACCCGATAGATCATCACCACAGGATGTATCCCGGGCCGCAGCCGGATCTTACTTTTGTACCGGTTCCTTCATATAATATTCCTGCAGGATCACTCATTCCTCAGCAAGTAACCAATCTGATTGTCTGCGACAAGGGCATCTCCGTTAGTAATATCATGAACGGAACTACAAGGCTTCAACCTGTGGTATTGCTTACCGGTCAGGCTGCAGGCATTATGGCTTCTATTGCTCTCAAAGAAAAGTTGTCTGTTCAGGAAATTCCGGTACGTTCTATACAGG
>JBBQXO010000061.1:0-25207 GCA_038209595.1 Chitinophagales bacterium | reverse complement strand
TTGTGCACTGGCCATTGGCGTATCCATAGCAAATAGCTAAATTGCGATTTATAAACAAGAAGAGCCGTATGAAGGGAGACTTTCACGTACGGTTCCGTGAGAACGTAAGGGTGAAATTCCCTTGCGTGACTCGATTGTGCGTTATTTTACCGAGACGAAACGCTCAAAACTGAATTTGCATCATCAAAATGTTTTTGTAACTTTGTATCCAAATGAATACAGCTTAATAAGAATGTACTTTATTGAAAAAACGACAGAATTTGATAAGTGGTTTAGGAAACTGAATGACTTAAGAGCAAAAGCAAAAATTTTGTTTAGACTTCAAAAATTAGAAAATGAAGAACACTTTGGAGATTGTAAATCAGTTGGAAACGGAATTAGTGAATTGAAAATCAATTATGCGAAGGGTTACAGAATTTATTTCAAAGAAACTGATGGAAAGATTATCATTCTGCTAATTGCAGGAGACAAATCAACTCAACAAAAAGACATTGAAAAAGCAAAAGAAATTTGGGACAAACTTAAAAAGTAAAAAATGGAAACATCAAAATTTGATATAGCAGACTATTTAGAAAACAAAGAAATGATTGCCGAATTTCTAAATGCGGTTTTGGAAGAAGGTAATGATAATGATATCGTAACTGCGATCGGACATATTGCTAAGGCAATTGGTATGACCAAAATAGCAGAAGAAACAGGAATGAGCAGACCAAGTTTATATAAAGCATTATCTGACGGAGCCAAGCCACAATTTTCAACTATTATGAAAGTATTAAAAGCTGTTGGCGGACAAATAAGAGTAAATCCAATATCAGCATAAAAACGAACGCACAACAGCGGCTAAGCAAAATGGCGGCATTTTATTAACCCGATAGATTTTCATATGTTTGATTATCGCTGTTTTATGAAGCACTACGGTATTAAAATCGCCACCCTCTCCAAAACGTGTGTGACTAGAATCACTTGGCAAGAAGTGAATGCTCTCTTAAAGATGGAAGTCTTTGATTATCAATTACAATGAAAGCTCCAGCCGAGCGAACTGGCAAAGGAATCGGTATCTGAAAGGCAAAGACAGGCCTTCAGAAGACGGCGTCCAAACGCTGTTTTCAAACTACCTTTTGCTGCATGATGTGGAAACTCCCTTGTGGTGAGCGACAAGGAAAAACGGAGACTCGATCTCTGTTGGTTTGCTATGAAAAGTGTAACGAAAGTAAATCCATGAGGAAGCCTCGTAAGGGCAAGGTTCGATGTGAAAAACAGGCAGTTACGTTTGTGTCTGTGGCAAGTGTGGCAGAAAGCTGTTTACCGGCCACATCATCTCCGGTGTTAAGTGGAGCAGAGTTCATAGCAGGCTTTAAGCGGGAACAAGTAAACTTGTCTGCGTCAGGTAAAATGGAAACAGAAAACATGGGCATAGGGTGGATGCCGGCAGGCAGGGGCAGACAAGGTCGTAGTGGTGATGAAGGTTCTGTAATGGAAACGGAGCCAAGGGCCTGGCTTGTTGGGTTTTCAAATAATCAACAACTAAAAGCAATTTCAGGATGACTGACTACTTTGAAACCAATTCGCAACCTATTTCCAAACATTGGAGATGGGTACAACCATAAGGAAGAAATTCCTATTTTGCGGTCATCAACAAGAAGAACCCCCGCAATGGCGGAACCAAGGCGGATGAAGGCGGATGAAGGGAGACTTTCACGTCCGGTTTCGTGGGAAGGTGGGGGTGAAATTCCCCTGCCTGACCCGATTAGCACAAATTATAACGAACGGCTCAACAAACAATGAACAGACAATAAATGCCATTTACATTTTCACATCCAGCAATAGTTTTACCGTTGACATTTTTGCCTCGACAATGGTTTTCATTGACTGGACTTGTAATTGGTAGTTTGACACCTGACTTTGAATATTTTTTAAGAATGAAAATTCAAAGCAATTATAGCCATTCAATAGGTGGACTTTTGTGGTTCGACTTGCCATTAGGAATTTTACTTTCTTTCATTTTTCATAATATTGTTCGTGACAGTTTGTTCGACAACTTGCCGAAATTTTTGAAATCCCGACTTGCAAAGTTTAAACTGTTTGACTGGAATAATTACTTTAAACGAAATTGGCTTGTAGGGACAATTTCTGTTTTAATTGGAGCAGCTTCACATATATTTTGGGACAGCTTTACTCACGACCACGGTTATTTTGTGCAGATAATTCCAGCGTTGACAAACACGGTGGATTTTTTCGGTAGACAAATTCCGATTTTAAAGATACTACAACATTCAAGCACATTAATTGGTGGACTTGTAATTGTTTTTGCCTTATTCAAACTTCCGCCAGACAAAATAATAACCGCACGCTTAAACATAAAATATTGGATTATTTTGATAGCTTTAACTTTAATAATTATCGCTATCAGACTATTAAGCGGACTTGACTATAAATTATATGGACACGTTTTAGTAACAGCAATTTCCGCAGGACTAATTTCTTTAACTTTAACACCGTGGTTGACAAAACAGGAAAAATAGCTGGTGCTACAGCGGCTAGCTTAATGGAGGCTGATGTAGTTAATTGATCGTTAGTCCTTTTTATTTTCATTTGTGCAAGGCTGATTGTTTAGGACTCCAAAATTCCCCACAACACAAAGCAGCAAACCGTTATCGGCAATAGAATTTGACACTTCGTTCTATTTCAAGTGGACAAGAAAACGTTTTCTATTTAAAAAAGCGTCCATAAATATTTAACTCATCTCTTACCAAAGTATTTATTTATTGCTTATCTTTTTTTTGAAAAAATTCAACCCTTTTTATGCAAGAGGAATTAACTCCTGCCCTTACCAACATCCCTCCCTTGGTAATTTAACATCCGCCATGAGAGGTAAATAATGCGCAGCCAAATTTTAGAAGGTAAAGGCAGCAGGTTGTAAAAAGTCAGCCAATTGCAACAGAAATGTCTGTGTGGTTTGGAAAGGAATTTTTTTTAAGGAAGACTAGCAAATGCAAAAAGCACCATCCATTTGTCAGGTCAATTAAAAGATTATGAGGTATTAAATGCCCATTTTATTTCCCCTTCATGTTTTTCATCGTTTGTTCCAATTGTAGCAGCCTTTGCTCAATAGTATCTGCTGCGGGTGGTATTTTCCAATGAAATACATGGAGGATCTCCCAAACCTTAATAATTTCGGTATATACAAGGGTAATAGGTTCCAATCCCTCTGCTGCGGGGTGCAATTCGCAACTTTCTAATTCCGGATTAGCAAACCGAAATATCAGTTTCTGATCGGTAAGCACCAAAACCGGGCTATCCCGTTTCAAAGTTTTAAAACTATTTGTATCAAGGATTTTACCAACTACGAGGTCACGGGGTAAAAAACCGGTTCCTCCCGGCTGAGTCATCTCGGCAGAATGAACGGTGTAACCTATATAACCTTTACTTTCGGGTAGTGGTAATTGCAGTTGGGGTAATCTTTGGCAAATGCCGGGTTCCCCACTCTGATGAATAAAATCTGTTTCAAGGGCATCGGTAATACAGGGGATTCGGGCAAACTGCTGTACCGGAAGCGGGTCGGAGTTGGTGGTAATGGTATCATTGAACTGCAACAATCGGTTGACAGTCAATTCGGTTTTCAGCAATTCATCCATATCTATATAAAAATGAGATGCTATCTTTATTACGGTTTCCAATCGGGGATTGCTTCTGCCTTCTTCATAGGCGGCAAGCGTTCCTCTTTTTAAACCAAACAAGTCTGCAAAAGCTTGCTGACTGAGCCGTTTAACGCCTCTTATTTTTTTTATATTTTTACCGATCATAATAAAATTGCTAATTTAATTTGCAAATATCAGAAAAATTATTATTTTTGTGCCACCATTAGTTAGCAGTATCGCTAAACTATTGCTAATATAGGTGGTAATTCGTAATTCGCCGTGTTTTTGCTAAAAAAGTCAACCATTCACTATAAATACCAATATCGCTCATGAAGAATTATTTTGACATTGTAAAAAACTACTTGTTGGAACTGGACCTCGAAATCCGGCACGAAAACAAGGAAACCGGCATCCTCGTCATCCATAAGGAGCAGGAAGGATTTGTAAACCTTGTGGTATGCGTTGCAGCCCCGATGGTCATTTTCGAACAATTTATTTTCGAAATTGGCAACGCTTCCAATGGCGTATACAAAGCCCTTTTGCAAAAAAACCGGGACATTATCCACGGCGCTTTTGCCCTCGATGAAAGTGGCACCCGGGTTATTTTCCGGAATACCCTGCAAGTGGAAAACATGGATATCAACGAATTTGAATCCACGCTCAATTCTTTAAGCCTACTCCTAAGCGAATATGCTGATCAGATTATTAAATTTTCTAAAAAATAACACTATGAACATTCTAAAAAGACTGATGAAAATCGGGCAGGCCGAAGCCCACAGCGCCGTTGATAAAGCAGAGGATCCCATTACGATGAGCGAACAGGCTATCCGCGACCTCCGTACTGATTTAGATAAAAATCTCGAAGCGCTTGCTCAGGTAAAAGCCATGGGCATTCGTGCCCGCAATGAAGCAGAAGAATACACTGCAAAAGCGGGTGATTTTGAAGAAAAAGCCATGTTGTTGCTTAAAAAAGCGCAAACAGGCGATATGCCTGCAGAAGATGCAGACCGGCTGGCCAAAGAAGCGCTTATTAAAAGAGAAGAAGCTACGGGTCAGGTAAACCGCGCTCTTGGGGAAAAGGTGAAATTTGAAAACAACGTGGCTCAAATGGAGGCCAATATCACAAGCCTGAAGCAGCATTTATCCAAATGGGAAAATGAACTGCGCACCCTTCGGGCAAGGGCAAAAGTAGCTTCTGCTACCAAAGACCTGAACCGGCAACTGAGTCAGATGGATAGCTCCGGAACCGTAAGTATGCTGGAGCGCATGAAAGATAAAGTCATTCAGCAGGAAGCGCTTGCCGAAGCTTATGGCGATATCGCCACAAGATCAAAAAGCATTGAAGCCGAGATTGATGCGGCTATAGATGTACGAGGCGCCAAGGCCGATCAGGAACTGGCTGCCTTAAAACAAAAACTTGGTATTGGTTAATCCTTATTTTTACTACAGTGAAAGAACTTCTCGATTTATCGTTTTCGCCGGTCAACCTGTTTCTGTCGGTTATGAGCTTGCTTTTAATCCTCTATTGGTTGCTGGTGATTGCCGGGGCAACAGATCCCGATTATTTCAGTATTGAATTTGATGGAGCCCCTGATGTGGATGCCGACATTACGACGGTGGATGTGGAAAATCCTACTGGCAAATCGGTACAAAGCAATGGCAATGGAGACAGTCCGGTTATTGAAATCCTCCGGTTTTTCCATTTTGATGAGTTGCCGCTGATGCTTATTCTTACCCTGGTATTTTTTACCATGTGGCTGCTAAGCATCAATATAAGTTGGTACTTCGGTATCGAAAACCCGCTGATTGGTGTGCTTTTATACATTCCTTATTTTATCGGGAGCCTGTTTGTAGTAAAAATATTTTCAAAGCCATTGATCTATCTTTATAAATTTTTGAACCATAAAGGAGAAGAGGAGATAGATTTTTTGGGGAGAAGATGTAGAGTGGTAAACGCTATTGGCCCGGCAAGTTTGGGAACGGTAGAGTTACTGGTAAAAGGAGATCCGATTAAGATCTATGCCAAAAGCAATAACGGAGAACCGTTGACGGCTGGAACGGAGGCCCTCATCGTAAATGAATCGGTTGACAAAAAGTATTTTCTGGTAGAAAAATTTGAATATTAAAACTTTTAAAAATCTAAAAAAATGTTTGGAAATTCTATAGCAATCGTCATGATAGCTTTAATAATTGTGGGTATTGGTCTGCTTTTCTGGATCATTTCCATGTATAAAAAGGTAACACAGGGACGGGTGCTTATCCGAACCGGCGCCGGCGGAACCAAGGTGTTTTTCAATGCCGGATTGGTGGTACCCGTACTGCATAAAATGGAGATCATGGATATCTCTGTTAAAAAACTTGAAATAGAACGTATCGGGATAAATGGATTGATTTGTAAAGACAATATACGGGCTGATATCAAAGTTGCCTTTTTTATAAGGGTTAATAAAAATGTAGCGGATATTATTAATGTAGCACAAACCATTGGATGCGTTCGGGCAAGCGAATTTGAGACCTTGCGTAGTTTATTTGATGCCAAGTTTTCAGAAGCCTTAAAAACGGTAGGTAAAAAGTTCGACTTTATCGAATTGTATGAGGCCCGCAGCGAATTCCGTAACGCAATTATCTCCATCATTGGAACCGACCTGAATGGATATGTACTCGATGATTGTGCGATTGACGACCTTGAGCAAACGGCATTGAGTTTTCTTAAAAATGATAATATCCTCGATTCGGAGGGTATTAAAAAGATTACCGAACTGACCGCAGCGCAGAATATGAAATCCAATTTCATTCGCCGCGAAGAGCAGAAAACCATCCGTAAACAGGATGTGGAAGCAAGGGAAGCCATCCTGGCACTTGAACGTCAGCTTGCCGAAAAAGAAGAGCAACAAAAGCGTGAAATAGCCAACATCAAATCGAGGGAAGAAGCCGAGATCCGTAAAGTAGCCGAAGAAGAAAGATTAAAAGCTGAAACGGCCCGTATTGCAACCGATGAAAAAATTGCCATTGCCACCGAAAATAAGGAAAGACTGGTAATTGTAGCACAAAAAAACAAGGAACGTACAGAGGCAGTTGAAATAGAGCGGGTAGAAAAAGACCGTGCTCTTGAAGCCACTGAGCGGGAAAGAATTGTAACGCTTGCACAGATAGAAAAAGAAAAGGCCGTAGAAATAGAAAAGAAAAATATTCAGGATGTGATCCGCGATAGGGTAATGCTTGAAAAAGGCGTGGTACAGGAAAGAGAAAATATGAAGGACATAGAAGCCTTTAAAGGAGCCGACCGGAATAAAGCCGTAATGCTCACCAATGCAGAAGCTATAGCACAGGAAGCTTATATAATCAGGGTAAAAGATGCGGAGGCCTCAAAAGAATCGGCAAGACAAAAAGCAGAAGAACTGAACATAGACGCACAGGCACAAAGAGATGCAAGCGAGAAAGAAGCACAGGCCCGCAAAATACTCGCAGATGCCAAAGCTAAAGAAGATGCAACCGCAGGATTGGCGGAAGCACAAGTGATGCATGCCAAAGCCGAAGCCATGGAAAGACAAGGATTGGTGGAAGCCAATGTGATAGAAAAGAAAGCGTTTGCAGAAGCAGCCGGTATTGGCGCAAGGGCCGAAGCCATGAAGAAGGAAGGATTGGCAGAAGCAGATGTGATTAGGGAAAAGGCTCTGGCAGAAGCCGCTGGTATTGAGGAAAAAGCCGAGGCCATGAAGAAGCTTGATGGTGTAGGTAAGGAGCACGAAGAGTTTAAACTCCGTTTGAACAAAGAAATGCAGGTAGAACTTGCTGAGATCAATATACAAAAAGATATTGCCAATGCACAGGCAAGTGTTTTAGGAGAAGCTTTGAGAGCAGCAAATATTGATATTGTGGGTGGCGAAACCATGTTCTTCGAAAAGATTGTAGGGCAGATTACAAGGTCAAAAGGATTTGACCGGTTGGTAGATCATTCCAAACACATAACGGATATCAAAGACGCCATCATTGGGAATGATGGTGACGGCAACCTGCTTGACAGGATCAAAGATTTTGCAGACCGATACGGTATCAGCAGTGAAACCCTGCGCGACCTGACGGTTAGCAGCTTGCTGCTGGAATTGCAGAATAAGGTCAGCGATAAAAAAGACAGAGGACTGCTTTCTGAATTGGGCGCACTAGCTTCACAATTTGGATTGGGCGGTAAAAAGTTAGGTTGATTTAAACCATAGGATCCGATACTTTCCCGGGTATCGGATCCTTTCACAAAACTTGTGAAAAAGGCATTTTTTCTAAAGACTTTCCTTTGAAAGCCTACAGGCGAATGCTTATCGGGATAACCATGGCCTTTCATACATAGATTTCTAAAAAATGAAGGGGTCAGTTTAAACGCTAATGAACGTACAGAATGAGCGAGCAAATACAAAATAACAGGATGGAAGCCGGATCTTATGAGATCATTCGCGACCGTTTGCAATTGCATAAAAAGGATCTGGAACAAAGACTGGATCAATTGAATGTAGCAAGGAAGGAAGTATTTGGAAGTGTAGAAACCAAATTAATTGCACAGAACCGGATTGCCACAGAAAACAATTGTGTGTCACAGGATTTAGTGGCCTTGGGAGATCTTGTTATTTTAGGATACAATGTTCATTTTGGGTTGAGAACCAATATAAAACTCGCCGATGTATTCAGTGCCTACCTGTACAAGGATGGAGCGTTTGAGCAAACCTCTCTCGATTTTCTGAACGATGAAACATTTATTAATGATTTTAGCAGCCTCTACAAGTATTACCGTAGCACTAAGTTTTATCGCTTCATTGTTATTGGGAACTATCTGTATATGGTGTTTATGCTGAGCGACAGTATTACCGATATCAAAGCTTTTAAATGGCTGATAGAAGATAACCGGCTGCAATATGTAGACAACCGGAGCGATTTTGAATACCGCTTCCCCGATCAGCACGATTATAAATGGCAGACCGCTACCCGCGATATGCACAAGTATGGCAAACACCCGCATATATCTGTCCTCAATAAAGTGTTTGTAGAAACCATTAGCGGTTCCCTTACCATTAAGGTGGAAGACAATACCAATGAGGGTGCAGGAATATTTGAGGAGCCGGTAGAAATGCCTGACCAAACGCTTGATGACGGGTTTATCCAATTTGCCGATCTTGGTAATCTTGTGGCGATTGAGATAAAACCCTTTAAAGAACCATCCCGCTTTTTTATTTATAACCATAAACTGCGGGAGGTTAAAAAGATTCCTGCCATTGAGCAGGCTGCTATTTTATTGCCCGATAATCAGGGGATTATATTTTCCAACGGGTATTATCTACAGAGTGGTGCCTATAAAATATTTGAAAACAGCCTCGAAAATGTAATTTTCCAGGAACGGATTTCTTCCCCCAATGGCGAAGACTTTCTTTATGTTTTTTACCAGCGTGGCTTTGGTAAGTATGTATTGATGCAATACAATGTCATCGAGCAAACAGTCAATACCCCGATCATTTGCAACGGATATGCCTTGCTGTCAGCCGGTAAGCTTTGTTATTTTATTTCTGAAGAAAACCAAACCCGCAGTCATGTGGTACAAGTTTGGCAAACGCCTTTTACCGGAGAGGTCATTCCGCCATCTGCCTTTAGCGACAGCCTGATTTATAAAATAGGCAATAAGGATATTGTAAAAGCCATGGCAGAGTGCCGTCACCTGATGGTGCTGCTCAATAAGGATGATAATTATCAGGGACTCTATTCTGACCTTGTACGTACCGCACAAAATGTACTTGATGGCTATTTCTGGCTAAAGGAACCCGAATTGTTTAAGCCTGCGGAGCCTGTTGCTGAGGTTAAAAGTACGGCCAATGCGGCCATCGATGAGTTTGAAAAAGTGACTGCCATGCGGCAAACAGCCCTCGAAGCCGCAGGTGCTGTAAAGGATCGGGTGGACAAAGCTTTTGTAAAACTTAAAGGTATTTCTTTCCGCAATATCGAAGATTTTGTGGAGCAACTCAGCCTGATGCGGTTGTTGCGGGGCGAGGTCATCAGCCTGCGCTCGTTGCGCTATGTAGACCTTGCATTACTTACCAGTCTTGAAACCGGTCTCGTAGAACAAACAGAGCGGGTAAGCAGGTTGTGTGTTGAGTTTTTAAGCAACGAAGAGGCATTGGCGCCTTATGCAGAAAGGGTAAAAAAGCATCAGGCAGAACTAGATGCAGTAACCAAAGTAATAGAGGGCCGGAAGCTTGAAGAAACCGTCAATCAGATTGGCAAAGACCTCGAAATGCTGGTTGAAATTGTTTCGAATCTTAAAATTGAAGATACCGCACAGGCTACACAGATCGTAGAAAATATCTCTTTGATATTTACGACCCTCAATCAGTTGAAAGCGGCGGTTCGCAATAAGTTGTCGCTGCTTGGTGAGAAAGAAGCAAGTGCCGAATTTGCTGCGCAAATCAAATTAATAGATCAGACCATTATCAATTATCTCGATATTGCCGATAGCCCGGCGAAATGTGATGAACTCCTCAATAAACTCTTCATACAGTTAGAAGAACTTGAAAGCAGGTTTGCTTCTTATGACGGTTTCCTCGATCCGATTCTCGAAAAAAGGGAAGAAGTAAGCAATGCCTTTGATGCACGTAAAAATCAATTGGTGGAAACCCGCAACAAACGGGCCATCGGGTTGGAAACGGCTTCGAAGCGTATCTTGAAAAGTATTGCAAGCAAGGCCGCTACATTCAACAGTCCTGAAGATATCAATGGATATTTTGCCGGCGACCTGATGGTAAGCAAACTACGCGATATTGCCCAACAGCTTCGTGACATGGAAGATGCGGGCAGAGCTGAAACAGTAGAAACCGCGCTTAAGACTGCCAAAGAAGAAGCTCTCCGCAGTTTTAAGGATAAAAGGGAATTGTTTGAAGAAGGCGATAATGTCATCAAATTGGGGAATCACCGTTTTGCAGTAAACCGGCAGGTGCTCGATCTGACCATTGTGCTAAAAGAGGATACGCTATATTATCATTTATCGGGTACTGATTTTTATACACCGGTTGAAAGCGAACTGTTGAACAAGGACGAAAGATTCTGGAATCAATCTTTGGTTTCGGAAAATGATCAGGTGTATCGGTCGGTTTACCTAGGCTGGAAAATCTGGATGATGAACGGTCCCGATCATTTGCATCGTTTACCCAAGACAGCGGTGGAGGCATTGGTGATAGCCGAAGCCGCCCGTTGTTTTGATGAAGGGTACACCAAAGGGGTGCATGATCAGGATGCTATAAAAATATTACAGTCATTGCTTGATAAACATACCGATCTCGGTTTACTTCGGTTTGCTCCAGATGTAAGGGCGTTGGCAAGATTTTTCTGGGAAAGCCTTTCTGACGAAGTAAAAAAGGAATGGTTGCGAAGAATACGGGCAGCCGCTCAGGTATTATCCGTTTTTCCCAAAAGCCACCAATTTGATTGGATGCTCAATGATCTTGAAATACAGGTGGGAGCATTTTATAAAGAAACCGGCCGGTTAGGGGAAAAGGAAACTGACATCGAAGCTTGTGCCCGTTACCTGTTTGAAGAACTGAGTGATGCCGAAACTTTTTGTATCAGTTTAGATGCTCTTGAAGCGTATGAAAAATTAGAGACACAACTGGAGCAAAAAAACGCATTATTCGGATTGCGGCATAGCCTCGAAGAGACTGTTAGTTACCATGAAAAGTTGCAGTTGTCTTTGCAATGGGTAGGTTCTTTTTTAGAGGAAAATGAACACCCTGAATGGAACTCCTTTCAACCAGAAATAGCGGCATTGCTTTTATTCCGTCAGGAAGGCAAAGAGAACCTGATTGCAGAAAGAGCGCAAGCTGTAGTGGAAGGTCTTGCTGGTGCACACAAGACCCTGAAAGCAGGAAAGCTCATGTATCATTATCACGAAATGGTGCAATTGATACAGTATTTTACCAAGGTGGAAGTGCCTGCCTTTATGGGTTACCGTGCCGAAAGACATCGGTTGATACACCAAACGCGCAACCAATTACGATTGAATGAGTTTACCCCAAAAGTGCTCAGTTCTTTTGTTCGCAACAAACTGATCAATCAGGTGTACCTGCCGCTGGTGGGAGATAACCTGGCACGTCAACTGGGTACCGTTGGGGATACGCGACGTACCGACCGGAGCGGGATGCTGTTGTTGGTATCGCCACCGGGATATGGTAAAACCACGCTGATGGAATATGTAGCCAACAGGTTGGGTTTGATCTTTATGAAAATAAACGGTCCGGCACTCGGGCATGATATTACTTCGGTAGATCCGGAAAGTGCCAACAATAGTGCTGCCAAAGAAGAACTTAAAAAACTGAACCTTGCCCTCGAAATGGGTAATAATGTGATGTTGTATGTAGATGATATACAGCACTGTAACCCTGAATTTTTACAAAAATTCATTTCTCTTGCAGATGGTACCCGCAAAATGGAAGGCGTTTATGCCGGGCGTCCACGTACCTACGACCTGAAAGGAAAGCGTTTTTGTGTGGTGATGGCGGGTAACCCCTATACCGAAAGTGGCGAAACCTTCCGCATACCCGATATGCTGGCCAACCGAAGTGATATTTACAACCTCGGTGATATTATTGGCAATTCGGACAACCTTTTTAAACTAAGCCTGATTGAAAATGCGGTGACAAGCAATCCATTGCTGAGTCAGTTAGCCGGAAAAAGCTATGCAGATTTGTACACGCTGATTAATATGGCAGAACGCGGCGAAAAGGAAGCGGCAAACTGGGAGGCGAGTCATACAAGGCCAGAGTTGGCATCCTATTTGTCTTTGTTGCAAAAAGTAGAAGTGGCCCGCGACGTGGTGCTGAAGGTAAATGCACAATATATTAAAAGTGCCGCACAGGACGATGCTTATCGCACCGAACCGTCTTTTAAACTACAGGGTTCTTACCGGGATATGAACAAGTTAGTGAGCAAAATGATGCCGATTATGAACGACACAGAATTGCAAACCTTGTTGCTAAGTCACTACCAAAACGAAAGTCAGACCCTGACCTCTGCAGCCGAAGCCAATATGTTGAAATACCGGGAACTTTCGGGTATACTGAAGGCAGAGGAAGGCAAGCGCTGGGAGGAAATCAAAGAAACCTTTGTAAAAAATAATAAAGCCCGCCACCTGGGAAGTGAACAGCATATGGGAGCGCTGCTGGAACAGGTGATGGAATTCACCGCGCATATCGGGGATATTAAGCAGCACCTGAATCAGAGGAATCGGGGTTCAAGAGAGGGATAGTTATTTTATTCTTAGGGAACTGCATTTGATATTTTTTTTGTTTAAATTTTTTCGGCATGCGTGGTTGTGCCTTGTGAACGTGCTAATATTTTCTGGAAGATCAATGAATACTATAAAAATATTTGTATAAAATTTCAGGCTATTCATAAAAATAGCCACACGTACAATATCTACTATTATCCTGTTTAAATTTTTGGATATTCAGGGTAAAAGGGTCTGGGTTATGCATTTTATTATACCAAATCAAAGGATATTTTAATGCCTTCGATTACCATACTCGTTCCAATAATGGCAATAATGAGTCCCATTATTTTTCCGATGACTGAGATTACATTAAATCCGATTTTCTTGGCAATGATTTCACTTAAACTAAAGGAGATGAAGGTCAAAAAGCACATAATACCAAATATCAGGATTACCAGGCCTATATGCACGTAGGTGGTATTGGAAACGAAATTCATGGCTGTAACAATGGTTCCCGGTCCTGCAAGTATAGGAATGGCCAAAGGCGAAACGGCAATATTCTCATCAAAGTGGGTATTTTTTATATGTTTAATATCCGATTTTTTAGATTGTAACATTTCAAACCCGACATAAAAAATCAGTATACCACCAGTTATTTTAAATGCAGGAATGGTTATTCCAAATAGTTCAAAAATAAACTTCCCCAGCACCACAAAAATGGTGACAATTATAAAGGCAATCAGAACTGACTTTATGTTGATTCTTTTTTTTGTAGTTTCATCAGCTCCTTCCACCAACGACAAAAAAATTGGCATATTGGAAATGGGATTCATGATAGCAAAAAAACCAGTGAAAACCGTAACTGAAAATGATATAAGATTTTCCATTTATTACTCCTCTTTATTTTTATGAATTTGTACATTAGCAATACAGCACTCAATTTTAGCAAAGGAAATCATTATTCGATTGTCACCATAGAATTTGTTAGTTGAGGGGAGTATCCATTTTGTTCAAGTAGAAGAGTTCTTAGGCTGTACTTCTTTTGGAGAAAGGACTCCTATGAAAGGCATAGATTTTACATCCTAACAGGATTTGTTTTGCTATTGCGTGGTGATATTACCTGCAACGCCCCTGGTTTAAGCGGTTTACATTTTTTTAGATTTGTTTGAGTATGCAGTTATTAAAATACGGATAGCTAATGGATCATCCCGCCTTTCTGTATAAGTAAGTTATGAGCGAATTATTGTCTTTATTATGACCAATAAAGAGGGCAGGTTTCCCTAAAAAATAGGTGCAGGGTATTGCTGCAAGCAAGGGATTCGTTGCTTGTAAAGCCAGGGAAATGAAGCCGATTGTTTCAATCCCAAAAGAAATCGGAACAGGCTATCAGGCCCTGTAGCAACACTTTTGGTGTACGTTCGTTTTCTGATTAATATTTTCTTTCAAAAGAATTGCCATTGAATCGATATATACCACTTGGATCTGCTCCTCCAAACCACAATTCTCCATGTTTGCTTTTATATTTAAACCAAATGTGTTTACTCTCAAGTCCATCCTCCTTACTAAAATTTTTCACGGATTCGCCATCATATCTCCATACTCCAAATTCTACAGTCCCAAACCAAATATTCCCTAATGGATCCTCTCCAAAAGAGAAAACCCTTTCAAGAGAATTGCCTTTGATTTCCTCCTACTCCAATTTCTGTTGTGCAGTAAAATTGACTACTTTTTTTCCATCATATTTCAAAACGCCCATTCCATTATTACCAATCCAAAGATTTCCTTTGCTGTCTTCCATTATGCTTCGAACATGCAAAAAACCAGTTTCTGCGTTTAGCCCAAGATATTCATTATCCAGTATCTTTAAATTTGAGCCATTATATCTTATTACAGCACCGTAGGCTCCAAACCAAACGGTTCCATTTTTCCCTTTTACAAAAGGTGTTGAAATGAAATATTTAAACCCATCCCCAGATTTAGGTGTAACAGGGAACAGGCGATAGGAAAGCTTTTGTCCGTCATATTGATAAATCCCCGGATACTCTTCAAGTTTATTGTAGCCCTCAATTTCATCACCTTTAAACCAAAGTTATTTCATTTAACTTCCATTCGTTCTTTGAATTGTAATTTCGTTCTTTGTATGTAGTTATTTCTTTCCCATCATAAATACTCAATCCTTTCCTACATTCAAACCAAATTATGTTATTTTTATCTTAACAAATATTCCTTACCTGATTGTGACTTAATCCATTTTCTGTTGTGAAACATTGGAGCTCCCCATTATGAAGCAAACACACTCCTTCATTGTAACTACCAAACCAAATATTTCCTTTACTATCCTCTAAAATTGAACGAACTCCGGTGGTGTATTATAATCTTATGGCACCCATTCCATTTTCAATGGGTTGAGTATTACTTTTAGACTGTACTATCTGATTTCCCTTATTTTGACTTTGATTATTACAAGAGACTGTTACAATAATCAAAAATGTGCAGAAAAGGTTAAGGATGTATTGCGCTTCTGATTTTACTTTTATTTTTTACGGTATTTTTTTCATGACGCAAATGGTTGAGTATTGCTGAAGGCAGGGGATTCATGGCTTGGTCGAGTAGGCCAAAGCATTTCAGCTTTAGCCGCTCACAGAACCGTATGTGAAAGTCTCCCTTCATACTGCTCTTGTTATTCAGTCTTTGTTTTTTCGCAAATGGCTGGATTAAATACTGTAAATTTATTGTGTTTACCAAAAGTGTTGGGCTTGCCGCATGGCTGAAAACTATAACTTAAAAACGTAAAGTTGTTATGCTCATGCTGCTTTTTTCGCAAATAGTTTTTACAGTACATCGGTTTTGTTTTCTCCGGATGCAATTCAAGTTCAAAACCAAACATTCTTTCCTTAATGGAAGATAATAGTTGTTCCGCTTCTTGCTTACTATTGCAATACACAATTTCATCATCAGCATACCGTTCAAACGGATTGGGAGGAAAGTGCTTACTCATCCACATATCAAAAGCATGATGCATGTGTAAGTTGGCTAACAGCGGACTGATAACACCGCCCTGCTGCGTTCCTTTTGCCCTTGCGGCAATGTGGCCATCTGCCTGTTCAATGCCTGCTTTAAGCCATCTTTCCGTGTAGAGTAGCACCCACTTTTCCTGCGTATGATGTGCCAGCATTTTCAGCATCCACTCATGGCTGATATTATCAAAGAATCCTTTGATGTCTAAATCAATCACGCACGCATGTTTAATGCAATTATGGTGGCACTGTGCTAATGCATCATGTGCACTCCGACCCGGCCGGTACCCAAATGAATTGACATGAAATAATGGTTCTAAGGTATCAAGATAGTCCTTTACTACACCTTGCGCAATACGCTCACCTACCGTGGGAATACCCAAAGGGCGCATTAACCCTTGCTTCTTTGGAATTAATACGAAGCGCAAGGCTAGTGGAAAATAACTGCCCGATGACATGCGATTCGAAATTTTGCACAGATTGCCGCTAAGATTTTCATTGAACATTTCAATGGTTTCCTTATCAATACCTGCACTGCCATTTTTATCGCACACTTTCAGGTAACTGTCGTAGACCATCTGTTTACTTACTGCAAATGACTTTGTCTTTTCTTCGTTCACTATTCCACCTTAATGGTTGTTTACAGCCTATCATGGCGATGCTTGAAAATCAATAGTTTGGTTCTCGACTTAGTCCGGTTTCGACATGTCAACAGTGGTTCTTTTACATTCAACTCCATTACACATACCTGATGCCTTACGACACCTTTTAACCCCAACGCTCAATACCTTGCCTTTTGAACAAAGCACCCGAGGTTTGTTCACTCCCGCTACGAGGCGTGTAATGGTCTCTACAGAGTAGAAGCCATCATTTACACAATTTCGAAACAATCACTTACGCTCTTGTTTCTCGTGACACACTCAAGCCCTGAACTGAAGTACAATAGAATTACAGATGCTGATTGTTCCAACGTCGAGCCCAATTATTCGCAATACAAACGTTGTACGCTGTGGCTATTTCAGGGTTAGTCGAATTGTGCATATAAATATCTTTAGTAAATGTTTGTATTATGTATTTTCATCAAACATAAATTCGTCTGGACTGTCTATTTTAGATAAAGGTTTATCAATGGGTAATGTAAAATAAAAAGAGGAACCTTTACCTACAATACTTTCTACCCATATTTCACCACCATTTTTCTCCAAAAATCCTTTCACCAATAATAATCCAATTCCAGCACCTTTATTTTTTTTTCTTGTTTCTGAAAGGGTTTTCATTTGTGGTGTAAAAAGTTTTTCCATTATTTCTTTTGACATTCCAATTCCAGTGTCCTTAACCTGAACAATAATTTTATCGTCTTTGCTTTTTGCTGAAACTGTTATTGTTCCTCCTTTTCCTGTATGCTTTATCGCATTTGAAACAATATTTTGTATAATGGAAATTAACATTTTGCTATCCGCAAAAACAGAAGTATTCTCTTCAATTTCTTGATGAAGATTTATTGCGTTTATTGAAGCAAATTCGTTTAAAGTTTGAAAGACTTTAGCAATGTATTCTGTTATTTTTATTTTTGTAGGAGAAAAAGCGTCTGATGCATATTTTATTCTTGCCCATTCTAATAAATAATCTAACATAGCTAATTCATCCGTAGATGATTTATAAAGTAAGGCAAGCATTTCCTGAACATCATCAGGTTTCATTTTATGAAAATTTTCTTTCAAATATTTTGTTGTTCCAATAATAGAAGACAAGGGACTTCTTAAATCGTGTGAAAGTATTGCAAGAACACTCTCTTTATGCGTATTAAGCTCTTCCAATTCTCTGACATATTTTTTTATGTCATTCTCCGATTGCTTCCTGTGTGTCAAATCACGCAAAATTTTAACATAGCCTAACATTTCACCATCTAAACCGATGAGTGGGAAAACCAACCCATAAGCATAAAACAGACTTTTGTCTTTAGCAATATGCCATCTATTATCTGTTGCTCTGCCTTCTTTTAAGGCTGTTTCAATTTCTTTTTTTGGAATACCATTTTTTATATCCTCCTCTGTAAATATTAAATCGAAATGTTCTCCAACAACTTCCTTCGTTTCGTAGCCAAATATTTTTGCCGAGCCAGAACTCCAGCTATTAATGGTGAATTCTTCGTCCAGCGTAAAAATTGAATAATCTTGTAAGCTGTTAATTATTTGGCTATAAAATTCAGCAGTCGGTATATATTTTTTAATAGTTTTTGAATTGTCTTGTTTGTTTTCCATTTGATTTATTTTAGTCGTTAGGTTGAATTCTTATGTTATTTACCTTTGCATACAACGATTGGGTGTTGCTAAAGACAGGAAATTCATTGATGTGTCCGCCCCTAACCGCTGCCGAACCTGCCGATTGGCAGGCAAAGTTATAAAAGTAAAAGATAACAAACAACAGACCAAAAGTGTCAGTCCTGCCGAAACCGATGCTGATATTGAACTACAGCCGAAGATAACAACGTCCTTTAGATTTATATTACAATATTTATATAAAGGTACTACTATTATTACTTTTTCTATTTTTTCTTCTTTTTTTCTTTAGTACTTCTTCTTGTGATAGAGGTTATCCAACAATGCAATTAAAAATCAATAAAGAAGCTCCGTCGAAATCCTCATTAGTTAGAACCTTTCCCCCAACGTCATCTGGCAGCTTGTCTATGTCAACTAAGTAGAAATCTTTTGCTCTCCATTTTGGCGTTACGCCGTATACCGATAAAATATTACGATTTGCACCTGCCTCAAGAAGTATTTTTACAAAGTCGATGTCACCCCTAAAAACAGCCTAATGTAAAGCTTTGTGTTCAAAAGTACTTAGTTTATTTAAATCAACTTTCAATTCAATCAGTTTTTTACCGTAGCCATAATCAGATTCTAATGCAGCTTTATGTATTTGATATTTTTAGGGACAAATAAGAGTTTATAGAAATTAAATATTTACCCAGTCAGCTTTAGAAATCTCTTAACTTGAGTTTTAGAAACAGAAAAGCGTCAATCACTTCCCAATTATGTTGTATTGCGTAATCATCTTTACCCAACTGCGCTGCCGTTTATTACACCATTTAGTATTATGTGGCGGTATTTAGGGAGTTATTTCACCGCTTACTACAAACAAGGCTTACAATCAATTTATATTATACATTAGTATTACCTTTACAATGGTTATTGCCTGTGTTTCAGCATACTACAGTAAGTAAAATGTACTAAAAAATGCTACGAATTTTTAAAATAATTAATAGGTGATCCTTATGGGTTTAAAAAAATACCTGTTTTTATACTTACCACTATTGGTATTGATCTCCCCTGCGCTTGCCCAAACCAGTTACCATATCTCCACCGGCCAGGGGTTGTCTACAAACCAGTTAACTGTTTTGATAAAGGGTAAGCAAAATAATATGTGGTTTGGGAGCTACAACGGATTGCTAAAACATGAAGGCACAAACGTAAAAGTTTACAATAAATCTGGCAGAGATGCTGCATCATTGAGCAGTAAAGAGGTGCATGCCGTATTTGAGGACAGGCTGGGCTACATCTGGGCCGGCACAACCGGAGGATTAGACAAGCTTGATCCAAGGAGCGGCAGTATTAATCATTATGAGTTAAAAGATAGTAACCATACAGATGACCAGATTGGTTATATCATTTCCATTTTCCAGGATGATAAAGATGATATGTGGGTGGTAACTCAGGTAGGATTGTTTATAGTAAATTACCAAACAGGCAAATATATCCAGCTTAAAGAAGATGTAAAGTCTGGAAGTGGAATTCCAAATTATAATATTCTTTACAAAGGTTCGGTAAAAACGAAGACTGGTATATGGATGTTTGCTTCGGGATATATGATCTATTATGAGTTTAAGAGTAAGCAGTTTTTTCATCAGTTTAATAATCCAGGCAACCAGAAAATTTTTAAATTGAGAGAAGGCAATATCTTTAATGCAGAAAGCGAACTCTGTTCAGATTCTGCCAACAACCTTTATTTTATTTTCAATAATAATTTGTTGATGAAATACAATATTGTTAGCGATAAATTAGACTCCTTCCGATTCGAATTTCCTAAAAACGCGTGGAGCTGCTGTTATGCATTGGCTGCCGACTACAAGGGGAATATATGGATAGGTTTCAGGTATGGGGGCCTCTTATACTTTAATCAAAATAATCAGAAGTTTACTTCTATAAGAAATGTAGATGCAAATAGTTTGCTACAATCTGATTACGTGTATTCACTATGCGAAGATTATCTTAAACGCATGTGGGTAACTACTAACAGCGGCATATTTATTATTAACTATTATGACAGCACTGTTAGTCAGAAGTACCTGAGTGATAAAAAAGACTTTCTGAATATTAACTATTCTGCCGATATAATTTCGCAGGACGAAAGCGGCAATATATATATCCCATACCGGGCCGGAGGTTTATTTAAATACAATGTGTTTACTGATAGCACTCAATATTTGGCCGTACCCGGTACACTGAAGGGACTTGGGTATGTGTATACAGGCGAAAAAAACAGACTATACATTAGCGCAAACCAAACCTTGATACCTGTTGATATAGGTAAGCGCCTAACCATGCCTGTTAAAGGGTCTGGTAAAATGAACCAACTGTTATCCCGCATTCCTACACCGGTAAGCTGGGTTTATAAATATACAGATAAGGCTATTTATATTAAAAAAGCCGATGGCAATATTTATTATTATAATGGTACCGACAGCCTTAAAAAAATAAGGAGTGCTGGCTATGCGAAGCTGGCATGCGTTTCTTACGATAGTACCCACCTTTTATTTTTAACACGTGATGGTGATATTGTGAAGAGAAATCTAAGTACGCTTAAAATGGATACTTTTTTACTCCTTAAGAAATTACGGGATTTAAAATTTTCATATGCCAATACAAGAGATATAGCAGATGATGGGAACGGTAATATTTGGATTACTTCACAAAATGGATTGATCAAATACAATATACAAAGTGAGTCCGTTTCAATATATACTACTACAGATGGTTTGCTCCACGATTTTAGTATTTCTATTTGTGCTGATTCTAAAAAGAGATTGTGGGTGGGCTCCATGGGTGGGGTAAATCTCTATGATCCTGTTCTAAATTTTTTCGTTAATGTTTTTCCCGAGTCGCCAGATAAGTTAAATAACTATTTTGGAAGCTGCCTTGAGGCAAAAAACGGCCACATCTATTTTTTATTTGGAGGTAAACTGGTAAATGTCAACCCCGATGCATTCCTGAATCAAAAGTTGAGAGAGAGAATACTGCAGTTTCAGGAGGTACAGGTAAATGGAAATCCGATTTCACTTTCATTAAATATGCTTTCAAACCTATCTTACCAGCAAAATAGAATTTATGTTCGTTTTGGATTATTAGAATTTGCCGAGCCAGAAAAAGTTAAATATTACTATCAATTAACAGGGTTGGATAGCAACTGGATTGATTTGGGTAACCGGTCTGAAGTAACTTTTAATTCTTTGGAGCCAGGGAAATACACTTTAAATCTAAAGGCAATTGATGTTAATGGAAACGAAATTAAGGCTGGCCTTTCAATACCGCTGCATATCAGTTGGCCTTTTTGGAAAACCTGGTGGTTTATTGGATTAGCGGGAATCTTTGTAATTTTTTGTTTTATCTACATATTAAAATGGCGGGAAAAAAATATAAAAGCGTTGGAAGCTGGTAAAACCAACCTGCAACAACTTACAGCAGAAAAATATAAGGTGCAGTTTGAAAACGAGCAAATCAGCAGCTTTTTTACAACATCCATGTTAAATAAAAATGATGTGGACGATGTGCTCTGGGACGTTGCTAAAAACCTCATTAGCAAACTGGGTTTTGTAGATTGTATTATCTATTTATGGAATGCAGACAAAACAAGGCTTGTACAAAAAGCTGGCTATGGTCCCAAAGGATCTATTGAAGAATTAAAAAACAACCGCTTTGAAGTAGAGCCCGGCAGCGGAATTGTGGGAACGGTTGCTAAAAGCGGCACTGCGCTTATTATTCCAGACACGAGCAAGGATGATAGGTACATCATAGACGATGAGGAAAGGCTGAGTGAGATTTGTGTGCCCATCAAATATAATGAGGAACTGATTGGAGTGATTGATAGCGAACATTTTCAAAAAAACTTTTTTACCAGTCAGCATTTGCAGGCGCTTAGCACCATTGCCACGTTGGTGGCCAGTAAGATTAAAGCCATCGAGGCTGAGCAACATCTTCGGCATCAAAAAGCGGAACTGGCAGATATCAACGATCAACTGGCCGAAGTGCAATTAGCCGCCCTTCGCAGTCAGATGAACCCGCATTTTATTTTTAACGCGCTTAATTCTATTAAGAAATTCGTAATAGCCAATGAGCCGGTGAATGCAGAAAAATACCTGGGGAAATTCTCCAAATTAATTCGCTCCATTTTAGACAACAGCAGGAATGGAATGGTGACTGTTGAAAAAGAAGTGCAACTGCTGAAACTTTACCTGGACCTAGAGCAATTGCGCTTTGGCGATAGGTTGAGTTATACCATAGACGTAGATGAAAGCATTAATACTGGTGATACACAAATCCCTTCTATGATTGTGCAACCCTTTGTAGAGAATGCGATGTTGCATGGTATTATGCACCGGGATAATGGCGGAAAGGTAGCAGTCGTTTTTTCCAATCATACTAATTGGCTGCAGATAACCATCGAAGACAATGGTGTGGGTCGAAAAAGTTCGGCAGCATTTAAAAGTGAGAATGCCGAGCCCCATCATTCTATTGGCATCGAGGTAGCCACCAAAAGATTGACTGCGCTCAAAAAAAATAATGATACACCAGCCGGAATAGAAATAGTTGACCGTGTTGATGAAAGCGGACAAGGTCTTGGCACAAAAGTAATTATAGCAATTCCCATTTATTAAAACAACAATTATGATAAGAACCATTATTATTGAAGATGAACCCGTAAGCCGGGATATGCTTACTTTAATGTTGAAAAGGTATAGCAACGATATAGAGATTATTGACACCTGCTCCAATCCTACAGCTGGCATTGAAAGTATTGCCAAACATGATCCGGATCTTATTTTCCTTGATATACAAATGCCAAAAATGAATGGTTTTGATATGCTGAAGAAAATTGGTCAAATTAATTTTGAAGTAATTTTCACTACAGCTTTTGACCAATATGCCATCAACGCCATCCGTATTAGCGCCCTCGATTACCTGCTTAAGCCGGTGGATGATGAAGATCTTGCTGTTGCCATAGAAAAATGCAAACAACGATTACTGCATAAGAAGCCGTCGCATCAGTTCGAAAATTTATTCAACAATCTCACCAACAAAAATCCCTTGGATAAAACCATTGCCTTATCGGCATCGGATGGCATTAGCTTTATTAAAATGAGCGACATATTAAGAGTAGAAGCTAATGGCCGGTATGCAAAATTTTATTTATTGAATAAACAAACTATTCTGGTTAGTAAAACACTAGGCGATTTTGAAGAAATATTATCTGCTAACCAGTTTTTCAGAATTCACGATTCTTCTATTATAAACCTGAATCATGTAAAAAAATATATAAGAGGAGATGGCGGCGTTGTGGTTCTTTCAGATGATACAGAGCTGGATGTTGCCCGCAGGCGAAAAGAAGAATTTGTAAAACTGATTCCTAAAATATAATCTCGTTTTCTGCCAGTTAAACGGGCAAATTGTACCGCATAAAACTTTAAAACAGCCAATCATTACAAGGCTTTATTTTTCGTAAGGAGTATCTTTATTTTGCATGCTTATGTTGTAAAATATGAATATGCACCTGGTATTAAAAATAGCGGTAATAATTATTAGCGGCCTCATTTATTTGTATACAAGACGGAAAAAATGGAAGCGGGCGGTAAAAAGCACATCTTTATTTACAGAAACCGAAAATAAAGTTTTGATAAAGGGAGAGTTGCACCAGGACCAGGTTTGGTGGACTTATCTTGAAACTTCACTGCAGTTGGAACTGGCATTGGCATTAGCGCTTAAAGCATTGCCGGTATGGCAACGTAACAGCGAAACTGATCAGCTCAACTATAAAAATTCTCCTGTAAGTTCTCCCATAATAATAAGAGCATCCTTACTTCAAACCTCACTTGATGAGATTGTAAAAGCTTCTAAATTTGGATTTCCGGAAAACAATAAAAATATAGTAAGCTGTTATAACGAATTTTTAGGTCCTCTGGTTGCCTTACAGGATGGTAACTGGGCTATTCCTTATCCGGTTAAAAGAATATTTTTGTCCGTATATAATATCTTGAAAGGGATTACTCAGCAAGAAGATAAACGCTCTACCAGAAGCCTTTTAGCTTTATCTATCAATCAATCTTTGGATTGTATAGACATGTGCAAATTGTATAATAGAGAAGAGATAAATTCATTCCTTGAACCTTACCGTAGGATTATTTGCTAAAAAACAGGTGCTGTTATTTCCGCTCACTACCATATAACTACCATCAACTTCACTTCTTCATCCCCTGAATACATTCTTCTTTTTTCAGCAAGGCTGAAATTTAGTTTTACAGTATAAATCACTGAAAAAATATTTATAATGAAAAAAATACTTTTCTCCTTAATGCTTTTGGTTATTACTCTTACAATTGGCTTCACTCAATCTGTAGGCATCGGCACCACCACCCCGGATGCTTCCGCTGTGCTGGAATTAAAAGCAACCAACAAAGGCTTTCTTCCACCAAGGATGACGGCTTCTGAAAAAGGATTGATCGCTGCACCAAAAGCCGGTTTGATGATTTATCAAACGGATGGCACTGCAGGTTTGTACGTGTACAACGGTTCGGCCTGGGTGCCGGTAGCAGCAGGCGGCACGGTATTAGGCGGCTGGTCATTAACGGGTAATGCGGGTACAAATGAGTCCACTAATTTTTTAGGTACAACCGATGCAAAACCATTGATGTTTAAAACCAACAATGCTTATTCAGGACAAATAAGTAATAATGGAATGGTAGCTTTTGGTACGGGTGCAGCGGCCTTATTATCTGATGCTTCTATAGTAGCCATTGGTAAAAATGCTTTATTGAATAATGGCACAGGGGCTACAGGTGCACAGGGATTGTTTAATACTGCTGTTGGTAGCCAGGTGCTACAATCGAATACTACTGGTTTAAATAATACTGGTTTAGGTTATAATTCCCTAATCTCTAATACTGCCGGTCAGGGTAATACTGCTGCAGGTGCTGCAGCATTGCTTTCTAATAGTACAGGCCAGGATAATACTTCAATTGGAAACCAATCTTTGTTCTCTAACCAAAC
>JBBQXO010000060.1:0-25632 GCA_038209595.1 Chitinophagales bacterium | reverse complement strand
CCGGTAGTTGCTTCAAAAGATGCCAGGTACTGATAGCGGTCATCGGTAACCAACGCTAAAATACTTTTGCCATCCGCATTCCACCGGGGATCTGTTACGCCGCGGTCCATTTTTTGCGAAAGCAAGGTTGGCTCTCCTCCTGTTACGGGCAGCACTGCCAATATAGGATGGTCATACATAATATAATTTTCCGAAGAAGTGCTGCGGGTAAAGGCAATCCTTTTGCTATCGGGGCTAAACCTTGGTGAACCATCGTTTCCTGTCCAGGTGGTCAGTACCTTGAGAGCCCCTCCTGCTTTGGCTTCCATCAGGCAGATATCGTTGTTTTCATTTTTATCGGGGTCTTCGGTGCGGTTGCTTACAAAAGCAATATATTTTCCATCGGGGCTCCAAACGGCTTGTGCCTGGTTAAAATCACCTTTGGTCAGCGTATCGAGTTTCTTTTTTTCCAGATCATACAGGTATAAATGGCTATACAGCTTTTTAAAGCGATAGCCTTCCCCATCCTGCTTAAATTGGTACCGCTCCATCACCATTGGCTTGGGCGTTTTGTCTTTTGCCGTATCAGTAAAGTCCTCATCTTTTATGGTAAGCAGCATTTTTTTGCCATCCGGCGACCAGGCATAATCCGATACACCGCCCTTGTACATGGTTATCCTTTTGCCTTCGCCACCACGCCTGTCAAGCAGCCATACCTGACTGGTTTTGCTCTCTTGCCGACTGCTTAAAAATGCGAGGTATTTTCCATCGGGACTCCATTTGGGCGAGCTTTCACTTTCGGGAGAATAGGTAAGTTGCAGGTTTGTTTGACCATCCCAGGATACCATCCAGATATTGGTGCTGTAACTGTCTTTTGCCGAATCGGCTGAAGAAACGCTATAGGCCACCCACATCCCATCCGGCGATACCTGTGGATCACTCACCCCTTTCAGGTAATAGATGTCTGACGGTTTCATCCCTCTTTTCTCTTCCTGTGCATTTCCTACAAGGGCTCCCAGAGCCAATAAGCCTAAAAAGGCTATTTTAGATTTCATATACCTGAATGCTTTTATTGATTTTCTAAAAGTAGGATATCTGTTCATCTCATTAATGAAAAATCAATTTTATAATGCCTGCTTATATAGTTTTCTGAAATCATCGATACGAACCGGTTTGGGGTTGTTGGGGTGACAAAAATCATCAACGGCCATATCGCTCAGCGGGTCAATATGCTCCGGTTTCACCCCGATATCGCGGAGCTTGGTTGGAAGACCCAGCCGCTCATTGAGTTTAAGCAAATAAAGAGGAACCGCTTTGCCGCCACCTTTTATACCAAGTGCCGTGGCCATTTGATCAAATGCGCTTTCAAAGCCCGGCAGGTTGAATTGCATTCCGTAAGGCAGGTTTATTGCATTAGCCAACCCATGATGGGTATTGAGTAAACTGCTTAAAGGATGTGCCAGCGAATGCACCACGCCAAGCCCTTTTTGAAAAGCAACCGCTCCCATCAGCGAGGCGATCATCATTTTTGAGCGGGTTTTAATGGTAGGTTCATGTGTAGCACCTTCTAAACTTTCGGCTACCAGTTTCATGCCTTGCAAAGCAATCCCTTCGGCCATCGGATGCCAGTTTTTTGCAATAAAAGCTTCCATATTGTGGGTAAGCGCATCCATACCAGTGGCTGCCGTAATAAAAGGCGGTAAATCCATGGTAAGCACCGGATCGGCAAATACTATTTTGGCCAGCAATTTGGGCGAAAATAAGATCCGCTTCTTTTTGGTATCGTCTTCGCTGATGATAGCACTACGTCCTACTTCGCTGCCGGTGCCACTTGTGGTGGGGATAGCAATAAAATAAGGAACCTCGCCAGTTACATACTGATCTCCGCCAATCAGGTCATCGTAGTCAAATAGATCGCGGGTATGAAAAACCCGCAAGGCAATAGCCCTTGCTACGTCAATGGCTGCCCCGCCACCTATACCAATAATACAATCGCGATTGGTAGCATGATACTGCTCACCGCCTTTCAACACATCTGATTTCACAGGGTTTTTATGAATATCGCTGAATACTTCCACGCTTTGCCCGCCGGTAATCAACCGATGCGTGATCAGATCAAAAAATACAAGCTGCGCCACCTGAGGATCAGTTACTACCAAAGGTCTGCTGAAACCCATTTGTCGCAAGTGGGGTAGTAATTCTTCGGTAGCCCCGGCACCAAACCGGATTACGGTAGGGAAATTGTATTGTCTGATTTGATTATAGTCCATGCGTAAAGTTATTGAAAGGCTTGTTATGCCATGGTAAAAAAGAACCAACCGGCAGCCATTACCCCGATGCTGAATAAAGAAAGAAATATACCGAAGTTTCGGGCATCTTTATCAAATGCAGGATATAACTGCCCTTGCTGATCGTGTACCTGAAAAAGCAGAAAGAATAATCCCAAAACGATGCCCCCGACGCCGGGTAAAATAAAACCAAAACCACTGATCGAAACAAGTAATAACAAACCCTTGGATATATCCGGCAAGGATCGAATCTTCTTTATTTCCGGAGATGCGGGATTTATTTCAGGAATTGCTATATTTCTCTGTTTCAGCAGGAACTGAGCCGCCAGAAATTGCAGCCGGTTTTGGTGGGCGGGTTGCCCTGCTATATACAGCAATGCCTCATTCGTTTCCTCTTCCAGTTGCTGATAATAGTTGTTTTTCTGCAGCGCCGCTTTCAGGATTTCATCGGCTTGCTCAAAGTCCTTTCCGGGAAGGAAAACTTCAAATTTCTGCATACTATCCAGTTCTCCCAAAATGATATCGTTGTAAGGACGGGATTCTTTTATGCTGGCTGGCAGTCCGTTTTTTTGCAATATTTCCACTACAAAGTTTGCGGATGCTTCATGCATGCTTACATCATAAATAAGTTGGTCTGTCATGGATTTATATAATTTCAAAATATCGTTTTAATTCCCAATCGGTAACTGCTTTGGCGTGTTGCCTCCATTCCCATTCGCGGGTATGACAAAAATGCTGAACAAATGCCTCGCCAAAAAGCTCATAAGCAAGCGATCCGGTTTTCATGGCCTGTGTGGCTTCCCAAAGATTGGAGGGTAATTTTCCAAACCGCAGGTCTTCGTAACCATTGCCTGTTGTTGGCGGCTGTTCGAGTTTCAATCCCTTTTTAATCCCATACAAGCCGGAAGCAAGACAGGCAGCTATTGCCAGGTAGGGGTTACTATCGCTGCCTACCACTCGAGATTCGAGCCGGCAGGAAGTTTTACCTTCTGACAAAATACGTAAAGCGGTGGTGCGGTTATCCATAGCCCAGGTAAGGGTAGTAGGAGCCCATGCGCCTTCCACCAGCCGCTTGTAACTATTTATGGTGGGGGCAAACATAGGGAGTATGTAGGGCAGGCATACCAATTGCCCGGCCACATAACTTTTCATCAGGTCACTCATGTTTTGCGCATCTTCTTTTGCATAAAATAGGTTTTGCTGCTTGCTTTTATCCCAAAGACTTTGGTGCACATGCCCGCTGCAACCCGGTAAGGAGGCATCCCATTTGGCCATAAAACTCGGGATGATATCAAATCTGCTTGCTATTTCTTTGGTACCCGATTTAAATAAAACAGCCCGGTCTGCAGCTTCCAAAGCATCGCTATAAGTAATGGCGGCTTCATATACCCCGGGGCCGGTTTCGGTATGCAGCCCTTCCAGCGGTACCCCATAGCCTTGCATGTCATCAAAAAGTGCATTAAAATAAGCCGACTGCTGACTGCTTCTCAACAGGGAATACCCAAACATACCTTCTGTAAGCGGAACAGGCGGCAGCCCATGCCCCGTTGGCTGTTTTTTAAAATTGTACCATTCAAATTCCTGAGCGAACACAGGATGGTACCCCATCGATCCGGCCCGCGCTATCATTTTTTTCAATAAAGTTCTTGAGCAAACTTTAGCGGCTTCACTTCCATCCACATCAAAATCTGCAAGAAAAAAAGGCAGGTTGTTTTCCCAGGGTACGCTGCGTTGTGTTCGGGGATCCACCACGGCAGCCGCATCGGGATATCCGGTATGCCAGCCGGTAAATTGAACGTTGTCGTAAGCTGCATCATTTGTATCCCAACCAAGTACGACATCACAAAAGCCAAATCCCGCTTCCAGTACCGATTTAAATTTATCAAGGCTGACGATCTTGCCACGGAGGGTGCCATCGATATCGGTAATAGCGATCTTGACCTTTGTGGCTCCGGAAGCCTCAATTTTTTGGATGATTTCCTGCATAATGAGTGTCTTTTACAAAGAAATGATACCAGCCATACCCCAATCCTAAAATGGCTGCAAATAACATAAAGATAATGGTGTAAATGGTTATCATAGCCACCATGGCAATGCTGGCAAAAAGAAGCGCAATACCCGGGAACCAAGGATAAAACGGCGTTTTAAATGGCCTGATCATAAGCGGTTCCTTTCGTCGCAAGGCAATCACACTCCAGCTCCCGAAGATCATTAACGTAAGTGCCCCAAAGCAGGCCATGATGATGATATCTCCTGTTTTGCCGGTTAACAAAGCCAGAATGCCCACCACCATATTTATCAGCAGGGCGTTGGCAGGGGTTTTAAATTTGGGGTGGACTTTTCCTGCAGCGGGCATCAGGTAACGCATCCTGCCCATTTCGAAAGTAGCCCGACCTGCTGCAAGGATAATGCCATGGAAAGAGGCGACCAAACCCAGCAAACCAATAGATATGAGCAAATGATAAAGCCATTGGTTTTCGCCGGTAATAATGGCCAATGCCAGGGGTAACGGACTATCGCTTGGTGCAGTACTGCCCGGAGGGTACACCACGGCTTCCCAACCAGCAACGCCAACACTGCCAAGAAAGGTAAGCAGACATAGGGCAATCAAAGTGAGCAAGGCACTGCCAAAACCGATCAGGATATTCTTTTTGGGATTGCGGGTTTCTTCGGCCACATTGGCCACGCCTTCCAGTGCCAGAAAAAACCAGATGGCAAAAGGAATAGCGGCCCAGGCACCTTTCCATCCGTTTGGAAAAGCATTAAGTGAAAGGTTGGCAACTTTAAAATGAGGCAAGGTGAGACCTGCGAAAAGCAACAGTTCGCCTACTGCCAAAATGGTAATAACCAACTCGAAAATGGCTGCTGCTTTTACCCCATAAATATTGAGTGCGGTAAAAACAAAATAGGCTACCATGGCAATGGCAACAACGGGGAACTGTGGTAAAAGCAAATGGAAATATGCCCCGATGGCGGCCGCAATGGCAGGAGGAGCAAAAATAAATTCTACCACCTGCGCCAATCCTGCTATAAAACCCAATCGGGGGCCTAGTGCCCGGGTGGCATAATCAAGCACTCCACCAGCTTTAGGAATGGCGCAGGCCAGCTCGGTATAACTAAAAGTAAAACAGATATACAGCACAATGATAAACCCCGTTGCAATGGCCATACCCAGCGTACCACCCTCCGCCAGTCCAAGGTTCCAGCCAAAATACATGCCACTTATCACATAGCCTACCCCAAGCCCCCACAACATCAGCGGGCCAAGTGACCGATCAAGATTTGCTGCCATAGAAAATGAAGATATAAGAATTAGTGGTTTTATCTTCAATTTCATCCTTCTTGCTTATTATAAAAACTGTCAAATAAGAATAAAGGCTTACCACTTGCATTTGAAAAAAACTAGATTTATATTTGAAGAGGATGTTCCAACCGGTGGAATTTATTTATCCGAATAGCTCGATACTTCTTTATTTTTTTTATAAATGAATCGACCATTACAACGACACCGGCTTTCAGGATATCTCCATCGTTATGGGATTCAATCGAAATTTTTTCTTCGGGCAGGTTCGGGGTTCTCTCTTCGGAGGCCGTCTTACAACGAGCCAAATAAACGGTTTGACAGCCATCCTTGATGAGTGGGAAGCCAAACATGCCAATCAGGACGATCGTTGGCTCGCTTATATGCTGGCTACTGTTCATCATGAAACCGACCGGCAGTTTAGAGGTATTGAGGAGTATGGAAAAGGGCGTACAAGACCTTATGGCAAAAAACTGAAGATGAATCGCCAAGCTTACCAAATGCCTGATAAGTTGTATTACGGCCGCGGATTTGTGCAGCTTACCTGGTATGAGAACTATGAAAAAGCAGGAAAGAAATTGGGGATCGATCTTTTAAATAAACCGGAGCTTGCCCTTGATCTGGGCAATTGTGTAAAAATATTATTTTTAGGGATGATGGAAGGATGGTTTACCGGCCGTAAACTTTCTTCCTATTTTACAGGTACTAAAGAAGATTGGATCACCGCCCGTAGAATTATTAACGGACTAGACAAGGCCAATCTGATCAGTGCATACGGCAAAAGGTTTTATGCTGCCATCAGCTATACCACAGCTTGAAAAAAATAATATTAAAAAAACAATCATATATTAAAACTCATTCATGGGAAAGAAAGCAAATTCCCAAATTATTTTATTTAGGTATAAAGGCTAAAAGGGCATGTAATCTTTGGAACATAGAATCCGTACTTTTACCTAGCCATCATTTTTTCTATAGATTGATCAGAATATTTTGAAAAGAGTTTGTTGGTGAAATTTATCCAGCCAAACACATAATCCCCAACGCGATATACGGAAAGGAATCCAGAAATAAAGTTAAATACACATAAAATAGAATTGTAAATAGCATCCTTTACATGAATACAAAATAGCAAATATGTCGATTACAAAGTTACGAATGAGGGGGGAACCAATAACAGCACCTGCCGTAGTAGAAACCTCTGAATACTATCAGTTTGAAAGCAGTTTTTCTATCAGCAGCACCATGCGGGACGATACCCCTGAACAGCAGGTTGACCTTCGGGAGGATCATATTATTGAACTTGTTTTTGAAGATGATACCGTTTGGCTGGGTAACCGCGATACCCTTGACGAACTTTTTCCAGATGCCCAACCTGCTATGCGGGGCGATTCCGAAACCTGGACATTGCCATCGGAAGTACAAACCGATGAGCTCGATAGGAGCCTTATAAAAAAAGCCGGACTGAAATTGCTAAGCCTGTTTGTAAAGAAAAAAGGCGTGGCGCCTGCCATAGCTAAATTGGCTAAAAAGCTTGAAGACAAACAACTTGGAGAGGTACGGGGTCTTTGCTTTTGCGATGAAAATTTTAAACTGAAGACATTTGATGACGCCGCACAGGGTGGCCAATACCTGCTTTTTTTACATGGAACCGCTTCCAATACCGAAAGTTCTTTTGATAAACTAAAGAGTTTTCGCCATTGGAAAAATATGTTGCTTTTATACCCTTCGGATCATGTGTTGGCTTTTCAGCATGAAACCCTCACCAAAAGCCCTTTGGAAAATGTATTGCAACTGGTGGAGCAACTACCTGCCGAAGCAAGTCTCGATTTGATCAGCCATTCGAGGGGCGGGCTCGTTGCTGATTTGTTGTGCCGGTTTTGCAGCAATCCTCAAGGTTTTGGAAGCCACGAAATATTGTACCTCGAAAAAGTAAAAAGAAT
Organism: Chitinophagales bacterium; assembly: GCA_038209595.1. Taxonomy (GTDB): domain Bacteria; phylum Bacteroidota; class Bacteroidia; order Chitinophagales; family Chitinophagaceae; genus Phnomibacter. The sequence continues at coordinate 18,124 of JBBQXO010000060.1, read as the reverse complement.
CGATGACCTGAAAATGATTTCAGATATTGAGCAGGCCATCCAAAACAAAAATATTAAAGTCAGGAAATTGATCCGGGTAGCCTGCCCGGCACAAGGGACTACCCTGGCAAGTAAAAGGTTAAATACCTTTTTCAATATTACTTTTAACCTGGTTGGAGTGGCGGCGGGGGCTTCCTTTAATCCTGTTTATGTTGCCTTCAAAGACCTGATTATTGCAGCCATAGAAACAAAGGATGATCCTGAAATATTGCCTGGCGTTGAAGCCATGAATCCCGCTTCCCCCTTTATAAAAGTACTGAACTTTGCCGCAACCAATTTTCCGGTGGAAAGCCTGCTGCTGGTAATTGCAGGCAATAGCAAGGTGAGCTTGCAATGGAGAGGTCTGCTTGTACTGGCAAGTAAACTTTTTTACACCGCGCCCAACGACCTTGTGGTAAACACCCGCAGCATGTACGATGGCGCACAGAGGCAGCCCGGAAAAGGATATTATTTCCTGGATCAGTCTTCGGCCACCAATCACTTTGCCTATTTCGACAATGAGATCAGCCAACAAGCCATTTACAATGCGCTCAAGTTTTCAGGAGAGGGCCGGTTGGCCGGTTTTGAACCCCTGGAGCAAAATCTCCGAACTGAACTGGATCGCAATGCCGCTTTGGGGCTTGACGGAGGTAAAGTTTTCCGCGATGAAGTAAGCGGGCAAAAACCTATTGTGGTTTTACTTCCCGGCATTATGGGAAGCAACCTGATGGTGAAAAGCGATATTGTATGGATCAATTATTTTCGGTTTCTTACAGGGGCCCTTACAAGCCTCGAATACACCACAGGCAACAATAAAAATATTCGGGCACATTCGCTTATCCGTACTTCGTATAAAAAGTTAGCTGACTATCTTGAAAGTCACTATGATGTGGTCACCTTCCCCTTTGACTGGCGTCTTCCCCTGGCGGATATTACCCAAAGTCTTGATGATAAACTGAAAGCATTGATGACCTTTAACCAACCCATCAAACTTTTAGGCCACTCCATGGGTGGGGTATTGTTGCGAGATTTTATGCTGTACCAGCCCGATACTTGGGAAAAACTGAATGCAACAGCCGGATTCCGGGTGCTCCTGTTGGGGGCTCCGCTTGGTGGCTCGTTCCGTATTCCTTATGTACTTTTCGGGCAGGATGACATTATAGGTAAACTGGCCAAGATTGATATCCGCAATACCAAGAAAGATCTGCTGAAAGTGTTTTGTAATTTGCCGGGATTGCATAGTTTGTTGCCCCTGCAAACAGATGAGAACCATGATTTTGCCGACCCTGCACTTTGGGAGCAAATGCGCAAAGCAGCCGGAGACCTCAAATGGCCGATTCCAGATAAAGAGCATTTACAAAAATTTGCAACCTATCGGGAAAAAGTAATAGCCGGGCAGCCCGGAATTAATTTTTCTAATGTGGTATATGTTGCCGGACAAGGCCGTCAAGGAAAGGATACCCCCTGCGGATATGAGATCAATGAGGGGAAGCTTAGCTTTTTAAGTACCCTCGAAGGTGACGAGAGTGTTACCTGGTCAAGTGGTATTCCTCAAGCGCTAAAAGAAAATGGCAAGGTGTACTATTCGGGCACTACCCATGGCGAACTGGCCAATGATCCCATGCTTTTTGCCGCTATTACCGATATTCTGGAACGCGGAGAAACCAGCCGTTTGCGCAGCAGTGCCCCGGCAGTACGCAGCACTGATAAAATATTTGTTACAAGACAAATAGAAGATTTCGACCTGAGCGAAGAAGGGGTGGAAAGGACCTTACTTGGGCTGAATGCTCCACAAGAATTTACCCCTACCGAAGCACCGGTTCAAATTATGATAACCAATGGCGACCTGCGCTATGCAAGGTACCCGGTGCTGGCAGGTCATTTTGCCCACGATGGTATCCTTTCTTCTGAAAAGGCGATCGATAATCAATTGAACGGTGAACTGACCCGCAGACTCCAACTGGGATTGCATCCCGGTATGATTCGGGAAAATGAAGTGATCCTGACAGACCGCCCTCCGGATGAAGGGTTTCAGGGAACTGTGCTGGTGGGATTAGGCAACCCCGGCGAATTGACACCCTATCAGTTGCAAAACACGGTTGAACAAGGCGTGTCAAAATACCTGTCCATTATCAATGTAAAAAATAGCTTTAGCAACTGGGCTTCGCAACGGGAAAAAATTGGTATCTCTGTGCTTGCAGTGGCGGGATCTTATGGAGGATTAACGCTTCAAAGCTCGCTGCGATCCGTATTAACAGGTATTCAAAACGCCAATGAAAACCTGCGCCGGGAGTATGGGCCTCTATCCAAAAGAATAGAAATGGTAGAAGTAATTGAATTGTACCTTGACCGGGCGTTGGGTGCCGTTTATGCGGTAAAAGAATTTGAACGCGATGAAAACAGATCGCTGAATATGGTGTTGCAAGGCAATACCATGAATCAAAAACCTGGAAGGCGCGAACGCATGCCGGTAGATAATACCACCGATTGGTGGACCCGCATTAATGTACGCTCCGAAGAATCGCCTGCGATAGAGGGTATGGAACCCCGCAGAAGTTTATTGATTTCTATTTCTACCAATGGGGCAAGGGAAGAAGAAAGAAGGTTGATGACGGACAGCACTACACTGCTTGAAATGGTGGATGAAATGAGCCGTAAAAACCGATGGTCGGAAACATTGGCAAAAACCATGTTTGAATTGCTGATCCCCAACGATTTTAAAGATCAGGTAAAACGGCAAAGCAATATCAACTGGATTTTAGATAAATATACTGCGGCCTTTCCCTGGGAGCTTTTACAATCCTCCTCCGGCAAAGCGCTTCCATTGTGTGTACATGCAGGCATGATTCGTCAACTTGCTACCCGCGACTTCCGGCTACGCATACAGGCTGTGGGAGAGCGTACGGCTTTGGTGGTAGCAGATCCCAATCTTGAAAAATTCTTTGGACAATTACCGGGCGCACTGGCAGAAGGTAAAAAAGTGAACGAAATGCTGACAGCACAAAACTATCAGACCAAAGAATGTTTTGGTACCAAAGCCTCTGATATTTATCTGGCCCTTTTCAGTCTGAATTACCGGATTGTTCACTTAGCCGGTCATGGTATTTACAATGCAAAAAATCCGGCGGCATCAGGGATGCTGATTGGGAAAAATGCTTTTCTAACCACGGCTGAGCTTTCGCAAATGAGTACAACTCCGGAACTTGTTTTTGTAAACTGTTGCTATTTAGGAGAGGTAGATAGCCGCTCAGATACGCTGATGCAGGAGCGCTATAAATTGGCCGCTAACATTGGGGTACAACTGATTGAAAATGGCGTAAAAGCGGTTGTAGTTGCAGGTTGGGCAGTAGAGGATTCCGCAGCGCTTGATTTTTCCTCCCATTTCTACAACGCCATGTTTGCCGGCAACAGCTTTGGGGAGGCAGTGAAAAAAGCCCGCAAAAAAATATTTGAAGACCATGGCCACCGCAACAATACCTGGGGTGCTTACCAATGCTACGGCGACCCATTTTATAGGCTCGAACGAGAGGAGTACCGTGAACAGGAACAATACGATTTTGTGATTTCTGAAGAGGCGGAAATACAACTCGCCAATATAGCTTACGGGCTTAATACCGGCAGCAACGAGCAACCCGAAAGAGTGATACAGGCAGTAAGAAAAATTTCTACTGCCATTGACAGAGCCAATTTAAGGAACCCAAAAATTACGGAAAGGGAGGCTTCCATTTACGCAGCCGTTCAACACTACAAGGAAGCCATCGAAAAATATGAATCGCTGAAAGAGTTCAACAAAGCTGCTTTCACTTTTTCTGCCATGGAACAATATTGCAACATAAGAGCCAAGTATGCTCATCAGCAAATGGATAAGGAAGGTCTCCCATGGGCTACAGCAATGATGGAGTCCGTTATTAAAGACCTGAATGCCCTGATGCAATTTGGCGAAACACCGGAACGGCTTAGCCTTGCCGGAAGCTGCTGGAAAAGAATGATATTTTTAACCCCGGTAAAAAATAAAAAGGATAAAATAAATGCGATTGAAACCGCAGCAGAATTTTATAAAAAGGCCTGGGAGAAATCAAAAAATACAGATCCCTATCCGCTCAATAATTGGCTGCAACTAGAGGCGATACTGGTTTTTGAATCTGCCGGTAGAAAACAAAAACGTATCCTTCCGAAGGATGCTCAATCATGGCTTGAAAAGGAAATTAGGATAGCAGATGATTTTCAGACAGGTAAAATATTTTTCTGGCAAATGGCTACGCGTCCCAATCTGATGCTTACCCAATGGCTGACCGGATTGAATAAAGTTACCCGGAAACAAGTACAACCCGCTTACGGAGAACTTTGGAAAAATGCAGGGCATGCGGGCAATAAGAGTGCCGAAATAGAACATATCACCCTTATCGAAAATGCATTAGGTGTATGCAGCAATCCTGAAGGGAAACAAATGGCGGATGATATCGGAGATTTCAAGAATTTTCTTTTGGGACTAAAGACTTCCCGGTAATAAATCGTAGAGTTTTATAGCAGCAGTTGTTGATATTTCTGAAAGCAAATGATCTAATTCGGTTAATTCTTTTGAACCTGCATGCCATGATAATACAAGTAAAGCGGTTCCTGCTTGAAAAGCCATACCTGTTTGCAGTGCGGCTAAAAGGTAGGAATGAATCAAAGCCTTCCTTTCGGGGTCAAGTTGCTTCCGCTGAATAAGCAGCAGCAATTCGTTTAGTTCTGAGAGGGAATCCAAATTACTTGCATCACAAAAGCACTCAAGCACATAAAAGCCTGTTAGTAAATTTTTATCAGACCAGGTTGCTTTTACTGTTACCTCTTGATTCTGCTGCAAATCAGTTTCCTCTAAAAAAGTTGGGGGATCTTCATTCAAACTCGTGTAATATGCTTCAAAAACGGCTTTGGCCATCCCTTTAAGAAATTCGGGATTTTGCATCTCGTCGGCTATACGTTGCCATTGTGTTGGGGTCGTTACACCATGCAGATCTGGAATTACCTGATGAAGATAATCTGCTGCGGCCCTAATTTGTACCCAATCCTTTTCCTGTTCTGCGGCAGGTAGCAAACTGAAGGGAATAAAAGGGGGCCGGCTAATTCTTTCTATATCCCTTAAAGGTTGTGATACCTTCCAGGTGACATTTGCAAACCTGCAAAAGGTCTCTTTCTCTTTAGCGGTGAGGCGCTGTGCAATAATAGCAGCAAGTATATGGGCAGGCGATTGATTTTGAATGTTACAAAGAAATCCAAGTCCGCCAAGCATGCCAAAAAAGCCAGCGAGATTCGTGGCAATTTTTTCCTGTGCAAGCGATGGAAATACGGGTGGGTTTACTACCCCGAAACCCACTTTTTTAAATAGCAGGAATTCTTGTTCTGAGAAGGAGTCTATCCAGGAAGCTGCTACTTCTTTCGATTGCATTGTTTGCTTAAACCATTCGCTTACGTTCATATTTAAAATTATTTTAGAAGCAAGAATTACCCATTAGAAGCTTTGCTTTTCATAAAAGAATAATTATATTGGAGGAGTAAAGCAAACATAATCTATTAAATACAGTAATTATGAGTGAAACTAACACGGAAGCTACTTCTCCTGACTATCTTGGAGTGATGGGCGAATTGTACACAAAATCCCTAGGAAGTTTGCAGATTCAGGATTTGCAACAAGTAACCTTAGAACTTCAGCAAGGGAGATCACTCTATAAACAGGCAGAAAAGCAGCCGGATCAAGATCCGCAAATGCTTGATATTCTAAAAGTGTACCTTTTCAATATTCAGGCCATCTATCAGTTACTAAAGGCTTCTTTCTCCAAAATGGAGGAAAAGTTTCAACAATCCTATAATGAGTTATTGCAAGGAAAACAAATTTGCACTGAAGGCAAACATTTACTTGAAGATCTTGAAGAAGATCCCGAATGGAAAGAATTTGCACATATCTTGAAATTTATGTTTACGCATCTAAGCTGTGCTTGCGAAGCGGAATCGGTGGAGGTAGATTACGAAATAAAAGTAGAGCAGGGGATTTGGGTAAGTCAGGTAGATATGCTTCACCAATCAGCAGCCATTTACCGTAAAATAAATGACGTAGAAATTTCCTTTAACAATGAAAACCCCGCCATCCTTGGCCTGATAAAACAGTTGAACCGGATTGCTTCCGCGAAAGAAAATAAGGCTGAAAAACTTGACAGGGAGCGTATTACGCTAAGACACCTGCCCATTAAGAGTAAAAAAATATTTCTCATTCATGGTCATGCTGAAGGTCTGCTGCGGGAGCTTCGTGATTTACTCGAAAAGAAATTGAATCTTGAATGTATTATCATGAAAGAGCAAAGCAACAAAGGAGACAGCGTGATAGAAAAATTTGAACGAACAGCAAAAGACTGTGGTTATGCCTTCGCTATACTTTCCCCCGATGATGTGGTAGAAAATAACGGCACCACTTATTTTCAGGCAAGACCCAATGTGCTTTTTGAAATGGGTTGGTTTTTTGGCAGGTATGGTAGAAGGAACCTTTGCATCATCAAGCATGAAGATACCAAAATGCCTTCCGATCTAGATGGAATCATCAGCCTCGAATACAGCAAAAATATTTCCAGTATTTACCTTGATATGGAACAGGAATTAAAAGCAGTCGGGTTTATTGATTGAAAGGATTGTTTAATATAAATAATTTACACTATATTTAATATTTGATAGTTTTTAGATTTTTGCAGTCTTCTTTTCAACGGGTATTTTCCCTTTGTGTAGTTCCGGCCTGTTTTCGTTTTTAGGCCTAAAAGCACTTTAAATGGATAAGCAGCTCATTGGTAGTTATTACCTTGATTTGAAAACACTGATTACCAGTGCCTTTCTCGGTGTGGTTTCCTTTCAGATTATTGCCCCAACCGGTTGGGATTATCTTTACCGGTACCTGAGGATAGACCTGAATGCAGCTTACCTGATTTTTATTTTGCTCTATTTTATTGTGGTTCCTCTTGGGTTTCTATTTTGGTTCCGCTATTTTCAAAATACCATTAAGATTATTCTCCCTCCTTTTATTGGGGAAAAAGCACTGGATAAAAACGCAGCTCTGTTTTTGAGAATTATACAGGGCAGCCTTATTATTTTGGTACTCGCTCATATTTTGATTTCTTTTTTTGACTTGCCGGTTTCCTCTTGGTTGCTATCTATATTTATATGCTTTTGTGCGCTTGCTACCGTCCTGATTATTCTTTCGTTTTCCTTCGGGAAAAAACTCATTTTTGCATCGGGATTGCAACAAAATAAAGACTGGCAAACCGTTTACAGGAAATCAAAAATCCTCTCCATCACTGCTTATGTCTTTATTGCCCTTTTTGGATTGTACTATTGTTATATCACTCCAAAAATTATTTCACAGGAACCGGTAACAAAAATCTTTAAAGATGAATTGAAGTATTCTTTTGAATTAATCCGGGAAAAAAGAAGACTCGATACGCTCCAAAACCGCATCGACAATCTAAACAGGCAAAATGTAGCTATGGAGGCTATCAGTAAAATCAGGGAGGAGAATATCCTTGTTGTTGCCTGCCCTGACAGCATCAATTTTGCTAAAATTCTCCAGAATTTTATTATTGATGATGGGCTAAAACTCTATCAGTTGTTAAGTATTTACAATTATAAGAAAAATGCTTATGGTTATAATTTACAAGTTGAATCAGCAGATAAAGATAAAAGCACGGACAGCCTGATTAGAAGAGATTCCGTACTTCTCAACCGGATAGTTTTACAAAATAATCGTATTAAAGCCGGAATGAATCAGATTGATAAACGCTACGATGTAAGCCTCGACGAGCAGGGTTTTCGCTGCGATACCAATACCACAAAGCTAGGGCTTTTATCTGCTACGATTATCGGGGAAAGCAATCTAGAAATTCAGACCCTGGCGCAGAAATTTTTCGGTCCGCATTTGCGTAATATACAATCCTGGGGAGTACCCTTTTTCCTATTTCTGCTGATGATTATGCTTTCGTTGCATCAGTATCTAAAACTGAATCTAGAAATTGCCAACTGGCAGTACAAAGCGCTGGAGTTTGCCAAAAAGAAAAATCAGAATATCCCGGAGGAACTTATTGCCTCCAAGGAAAAAACGGTACTCGAGTTGCAGGAGCCTTCTAAAAACCTTTGGCTGATTATTACCATTGGGATCTGGCTGCTGATTCCGTTGATAAAACCGATTGCCGATACGGATATCAATATTGAATCTCCATTCAAAGGATTTACGCTTTTTCAGAAAGGAGTACCGGGGATCACCCAAACAGATGAGGATAAGGAGAAACCCAATAGAGATAAAAAAACATCTATTTTAAGTAGGATTGACAGCATTATTGTAAAAAATGAAACGACCTATCAACTACCTGATTCCTTGTTTGAGAGGTTGAAAACCATTGAAGAAAAAGCCAACCGCGCTAATGAACAACTTGAAAATATTTACTGATATGAACATTAAAATCCATATAAATTTTATCTTCAGTTTGCTTTTCGTTTCAGGATTTTATGCTACTGCACAGCCATCCGACCTGCAAGATCCTGACTCGCTAAGGATAGCCTGTTTACGTGAACAATTTGACAAGAGAGATGGCCTGCAAATCGATACATTATCATTGACTCTGTCTGAACTATCCAAAAAGAGCGGAACCGAATTAGCTGGTTCTGGAATAAATGGTTACAAGGAATTACAAAGAATACGTACCGAATTAAAGACCTTAGATACGACAAGCCAAATAAATTGTCTGACAGAATTTGTCCGGCAGGCCTTTCATGGTTCCTACCGAAATCACCTCGAAGCATTGGAATTGTTGATTACCGAAATAAGGCAATTACAGTCCCGCAATACAGCCATTCAATTTGTCAATTATAAAAATTCCTACTACAACCTGCTGCGGAGTAAAGCGCAATTAACGGCAGAGATAGCCCAATATTTTAATCTGGCAGAAACACAGATAGCCTACAAAAAGCTTATGCAGGCAATGAATAATTCAATAATTAATGTTGACGGGAAGCTACTTGAAGTAAAAGGTATAACTGATAGCAGTAAGATTCTTATTTCAAGTGTAGAGACTTCCACCAATAAAATGGACGTAAATTTATCATCAGCCTTTAAGCCCTATTTTCCAGTTTCTTCCAAAGCAGTGGTGAAAACCCAATACGACAAAAGTGACCGGATAAAATCAGTAGGCGATCTGATGCTGTACGACGCCCGGCGAAACAACTGGTGGCGTGCCTTGCTTGGTGGGGCAGCCGGTGGGGTTGTGGCAGGTTTGCTGATTGGACTATTTAAATGATTGCTTCCATACTATGCATCAGTCCGAAGTATTAGCCTTGGAGAACTAATCCCCTGTTTTAATTTTTTTCAATTATCAGTGCCCGATCAATTTGCTTGTCCATCAATTTGGGTTGTCGCACCAAATACATCAGACCTCTTTGGTTGCCGGGAGTTAATCCATCGAATACTTTCTTTGCGTCTTGGTCGGTATTCATTTCTTCAGTAAATACGGAGGGTACAGCAAGCTGATGCGGGCTGTTATCTTGCACAAGTTGAGCTTGCAATTTTGACCCTTCTGTCAACCCTGGTTTTTTTGCCATAGTTGTATTGATTTGTATTGCATACCCTTCCCCCTTCTTCATGTTAAAAGCATCCTGAAACTTTTGGTCTCCAATGGTTCCAATGAATCGTTTGTCCCCGATTTGTTTCCCTACTTCTTCAGGTACTAAAAAATAAGGCATGTACCCCTTCTTTTTGTTTAGGGTAAAATGCATAGTTCGCTTTATTATACTATTTAAAGGCCGCCTTAAAGTTCAAAATAATGTCTAAAAATTCTTCTGTCAAATACGAATTTATAAAAACAAGCGAGATAATAAGGCTGTAGGTCGGGTTGAATCATATTTTTTATCCGGATAATTTATAGCAATTCGTTAATAACCTTGGCAAAACACACAAAATGATGACAACCTAAACAACCTTGTTATCTTTGTGTTTAGATGGAAGTTGTGGTTGTTTCCGTTTTAATAGCAGGAGTTTCGGCCAAGCAATTTATCTATTACAAACCGTCCATTTAAAATATTAAAATATTATGCCAGGATTTGAACTATGGGGAGACGAAGAACGCAAAGAAGTAAATGAGGTACTGGAAACAGGCGTATTGATGCGTTATGGTTTTGATGGTGCCCGCAAAGGTCAGTGGAAAGCCATTGAACTGGAAAAAGCCATTACCGAAGTATTTGGGTGCGAGTATGCTCAATTAACAAGCAGCGGGACTGCAGCACTTACCACCGTTATGACCGCCATGGGTGTTGGTCAGGGGGATGAAGTAATAATGCCCGCTTTTACATTTGTAGCAAGCTTCGAGGCAATCCTGAGTGTAGGTGCCATTCCTGTATTGGTAGATGTAGACGAAACCCTGACCCTCGCACCGGATGCGGTGGAGGCAGCTATTACTTCGCGTACCAAATGTGTGATGCCTGTACATATGTGTGGCAGCATGGCACGGATGGACGAACTCAAAGCAATCTGTAAGAAACACAAACTGCTGCTGCTTGAAGACGCCTGCCAAAGTATTGGCGGTACCTATAAAGGTCTAAAATTGGGTACCATTGGCGACGCAGGTACTTTTAGTTTCGACTATGTTAAAACCATTACCTGTGGCGAAGGCGGTGTGGTGATGACCAACAATAAAGATATTTACGAAAAATGCGATGGGTATACCGACCATGGACATGATCATAAAGGGGTGGACCGCGGCGCAGACCTTCATCCTTTCGTGGGGTACAATTTCCGCATCAGCGAGCTAAATGCTGCTGTAGGAGTTGCTCAAATTAAAAAACTGGATCATATTCTTGCCACCCAACGCAAAAATAATAAGCTGTTGCGGGCTCACATGGAAACGATTCCAGAAATCAGTTTCCGGGAAGTACCGGATCCCGAGGGAGACAATGCGTCCTTCCTGAGCTGGTTTCTGCCAACTACCGAAATAACACAGGCGGTGGTAGACGAAATGAAAGCCCAAGGGGTGCTGGCGGGCAATTTCTATTGGTTTGTAAATAACTGGCACTACATCAGTAAATGGGATCATTTAAAGCATTCCACCACACTCAATAACCTGAGCGATGCACAGCGTACCGCATTGATTGAGTTGAAAACGAAAGACTTTAGTGCAAGTGATGCCGTAATGGGACGTTGTGTAAGCACAGCCATCAGTTTACTCTGGACGGAAGACCAAATAGCAGATAAAGGTAAAAAGATGGTGGAGATCATAGAGGGTGTTCTGGCAAAAAATGAGGTAACAGCCTGACGGTAAATCTGTCTTTTTTATAGAATAGCCTGTGAGATTTTCACCGGCTATTTTATTGACTATATACAAAAGGCTGCAATAAAATACAGAAATTACCTTTTTTAGAGGTCTATTATTATTCAGCGGGGCATGCAGATTTTCCATTCAGTAAAATTTCTGTTAGATAAAATTCTACCTTAGCCACTTTATGTCCGGGTTCAAATTTATTGCTATGATCAGATTATTGCTTTGCCTTGTATTTACAGGGAGTATTTTTATACAGGCTAATGGGCAGCAACAGGCTCAAACTGCCAACGAGCATATGAACCAACAATCTTTTGAGGAGTTGGTAAAGGCTTTTAATAGCCCGGGACGCGATTACTGGCAAAAACCTGAAGAGATTTTCAAACTTCTCGGCCCTTTAAAGGGAAGAAAAATAATAGATATAGGTTGTGGTACGGGATATTTTTCCTTTCGTCTCGTTGATTCGGGTGCTATAGTAATTGCCGCAGATGTTGACGATCGTTTTTTAGGTTATGTAGATAGTGTGCGGGAGGCCCGCAATATTTCTTTAAAAAAGCTGCAAACCCGCAAATTGCCTCCCAATGATCCTTTAATAGAAAAACGGGAAGCGGATATCGTTTTAATCGTAAACACCTATCATCATTTGGAAGACCGGGTGAACTACTTGAAAAAGATTAAATCCGGTTTGCGTTCTAATGGCTTCGTTGTAATTATAGATTATTTTAATAAGGAATTGCCTATTGGCCCCCCTGTTGCTATGAAACAGTCAGCAGATGATATAACAAGAGACCTAAAACTTGCCGGGTTTTCTTTCTTTAAAACAGAAGATAAAATACTGCCTTACCAGTACATTGTCCTGTCTTTGTAAAAAACTGCCTGAGCCTGGCAGCTTTTGGCCAGGGTTTTGTTTGCCAGTCCGTTTGCAGGATTCTTCCAAAAAAAGGGTACATTGCTTCCATGAAAATGGTCTACCTTTTTATTTTTCTGAGCATGAGTATGTCCTCAATGGCGCAACAAAAGCCTGCCTATATATTATATGATGCCAATGGCAAAAAAGCAGGTTATGAAAAAATGCTGAAAGACCTTGCCCTACAGGACATGGTTCTTTTTGGGGAATACCACGACAACCCTATTTCGCATTGGTTGCAGCTTACGGTTACTAAAGATCTGCAAACAAAAAGAGGACTTGTTTTAGGTGCTGAAATGTTTGAGCGGGATAATCAAGAGGCGCTTGATAAGTATTTGTCGGGCAAACTTGATAAAAAAGGATTGGCCACCGAAGCAAGACTTTGGGATAATTATAAAACTGATTATGCTCCGCTGGTAGATTTTGCTAAAGAAAAGAATCTGAAATTTATTGCTACCAATATTCCCCGACGTTATGCCTCGATGGTAGCAAAGGGAGGTTTTGAAATGCTGGACACCTTACCACAGCAGGAAAAACTTTGGATATCCCCATTGCCCATAGCCTATGATGCAAGCCTACCAGGATATGCCAATATGCTGGCAATGATGGGCGGTCATGGTGGGGAAAATTTACCTAAGGCGCAGGCTGTTAAAGATGCCACCATGGGCTATTCCATCTTAAAAAACTGGGAACCTGGCAACCTTTTTATACATTATAATGGTTCGTACCATTCCGATAATTATGAAGGTATTATGTGGTACCTGTTGCATGCAAATCCTAATTTGAAAATAAAAACTATTTCTACTGTTACGCAGAAGGATATTAATAAACTGGAGCAGGAAAACAAAAACAAAGCACATTACATCCTCTGCATAGATGCTGATATGACAACGACCTATTGAAATGCATCAATAGGTCGTAGATATTTATTTTTAGTAAAAACTTTGCTTAAAAGCTTGGGTTACAAGCCACTCAGACAAATACCAAGACTTAGCGGTCTTGAATCGGGGCCTTGTCCGTCCTTATATAGGTTGGTGATTTGGAACGCACTGTAAATGGTGAAATTACCCTTACCAAAGCGCAGGGTTCCGGCCAAACGGGTAGTGTTTAAAAATTTACGATCTTTTTCCTTTTCAATAAATTTGTTACCATATATAGATTGTCCGGCAGCACTTAACAAGTCTTTCCCCTTGGTATAACCACTTACCATTGTACCAATTTTTACACCAAGCGCTACCTTAAAACTTTTATCGCTGTTGAGCGGATTTGCTACATAGCGAAGTTCAATAGGAGCCTCTGCCCATACGGTTGCCATTTTATACTTTTTAAACCGCTCTTTCCCTTCTACATCTATAAGCGTTGCTCTTGTACGGTCTACTGCACCCTTCAGATCAACCTCTGTATTGTTGTAATAAATATTGCTACTGCCAATACCCACACCAAACCCAACACTAAAACGCGGATCGGTTTTAAAGGGCTTATCAAGCATAACATAGATATTGAGATGCCGCCCAATGCCTTTTGTTTCTACCGTATCCGGCAATCCAATCATCGTTTCGGTGCCAACCTGTATCATAAAATGATCGTTGGCGCGATCGCCTAACTTCACTTTACTCCAATCTTTTTTTTCTTTTTTGCCTTCTTTAGAAGTTTTCTCCACTTCTTGTGATAAGGCTGCAGTAGAACTGATTAGCGCTACTGCCAATAAAAGGTGCAACTTTCTCATAATTTTAAAGTGCGCTAAGGTAAAGGCTAAGGGTGAAAGAATACGTTAAAAGCCCCTCATGCGCTGTAAAATGACTAAAAAATAATTCAGTAAAAAATTAATGAAGTTTGTCAAGGATATTCAAATTGCATGCCTTTACACATTTAACTTTCCCAATTCTGGAAAAAACATAAAAAATGTCCCGATTTGGGACATAGGTATTATGCGTCACTTTTAAACGAAGTGTCGATAAGATGGAATTACAAGACGGGAAATGCTAAGCTTCCGAAAGTTTACATGCCATTCTCTATTGAAAATCAATGAAAAAAGCGGAAACCCCGGTGCATTTAGCGACCCCGGTACTTATATGATTGTACATTAGCAGGACATCCGATTTCGCGGTAACTTGTGCAAGCCACCAAAGAGAAAACGAATCCGGCAAGCAAAACGAAAAGGAAAGTCTTTTTCATGATTTGTATTTTTAGATTGTACACTATAATTATCAAATGTCGTGCCATATAATTAAAATGTTGTAAATCAAATAGTTAGGTATTTTATCTCTCCGTAAATTTTCCCAAAATGAGAAAATGGGGTTTATAAGTGGGATTTGGGCATTTGCATTTGCTAAAATATCCGGCGAATACCACCCATTTGCCAAACCGCATATTCTCATCCTGCCTTAGCCTACCTTTGCCACATGTTACAACCATCATTACGCATTGACGAAATTCTGAGTGCGCTCGGTATTGAAGCCCTCAATAACATGCAAAAGGTTGCCTTGGAGGCTCAAAATCATCCGGGCGATATCATTTTATTAGCCAATACCGGCTCGGGCAAAACGCTTGCTTTTCTGCTTCCGCTGCTCGGCCGCATAAAAGAAGACCTATCGGGTACACAAGCCATGGTAATTGCCCCTTCCCGGGAACTTGCCATGCAAATAGAAACGGTATGGAAAGCCATGAAAACCGGCAAAAAAGTAACCGTTTGCTATGGCGGTCACAAACGCGAAATAGAAGAAAACAACCTGAATGAAGCCCCCGACCTGATAATTGGTACACCGGGCAGACTTGCCGACCACTTGCGTCGTGGCAATATCAACCCGCAAAATATACATACCCTGGTGCTTGATGAATTTGATAAATGCCTAGAACTTGGTTTTGAAGGCGAGATCAAGGAAGTGCTTTTTGCCCTCAAAAATCTGGATCACCGCATGCTTGTGAGTGCTACTGCCCCCGAAGTATTGCCGGCCACCATTGAATTAACAACCCCCCAACGGATTGATTTTTTAACCGAAGAATCTGAAAATATCCTAACGGTTCAGGCTATTGAATGTAACGATAAGGACAAACTGCAGGATCTCTACCTGTTTTTGTGTGTGGCCGCCGACCGTTCCTCGATTGTATTCTGCAACCATCGCGATGCCGTAGCCCGTACTGCGGATTATTTATCGGAAAACGGGATACCCAATGTGTATTACCATGGTGCCCTCGAACAAAGAGACCGGGAGCTGGCGCTGGCAAAATTCCGTAACGGCAGCGTGCGTACCCTTGTTACCACCGACCTTGCTGCAAGAGGTCTCGATATTCCTAATATCCGCTACATTGTACACTACCACCTGCCGCAAACCGAAGATGGTTACACCCACCGCAATGGCCGTACTGCCCGGGTAGACCGAAGCGGAACCATTGTGCTGATGGTAGGACCCGATGAAAAAATACCCGCTTTTGCCGGACCCGACATTGAAATCATCCAACTCCCTGAAAATCCCGATCTGCCGGAAAAACCACAGTGGGTAACGCTTAGTTTTTCGCATGGCAAAAAGGATAAGGTAAATAAGATAGATATTGTTGGTTTTCTTTCTCACAAAGGCAAATTGGCCAAAGAAGATATTGGGCTGATAGAGGTGAAAGACTTTAGCGCCTTTGCAGCGATCCGTCGCAAAAAAGCACATATTGTTTTACCGCTGATACAGGCAGAACGCATCAAGGGTAAAAAGGCGAAAGTGAATATTTTGTAGGGTTTGTTTCTATTGGAAAGGGATGTTGGCAGTTAACCTATGATATTATGGCCTGCTATCATTAGGGTATGCGCATAAATGCCAGTATTGGGATTTGAACTGCTGATACTGATTTAGAGATGCCGTTTAATGCACCTGAGTACGGTCATTGCTGTGGTGCCCGGATATATATTTTAATGATATAATTGGTCACGAAATCAATTCCAAACAAGGGAGGGGATTTGCGTATCTGCCTGTATAGGTTAATGGAATAAAGGGTACGAAACGGATCTGAGTGAGCCCGGAAAGGGGTTGAAAAAGGTTTAGTAAGTTGAAATCAGGATTTGAAAACCATGCAAATGGGTTCAAAAAATTTCGACGTCGTCGTTGAAAGCTCGCTTTCAGATCGCAAAGGCGGCTAAATTTTTTAGCTCAGGTACCCGGTATTTTTTACATTGTTAATAGCTTTGAAAAAAAAATTGGGTATAGAATGGAAATCCTGATGAAATCATTAAAAACTACCCAATTTTATCAACCCAACCCTTGCTATCACCCTGAAACCCTCTTTAGACTTCGCCAATTTCCAAATTGGCGGAAAATATATAAGGGTAAAATCATAAATTGCTTGCATAAACTAAATATATCAAGGAGTTATACTATCTCACAACTGCGAATTGGCGAAATACGCCGGGGCCTTAGCATTAGCCTTCAAAGCCCGGCGCACTTCTACAATTCGCTAATGGTAACAGCAAGCGTAAAGAACGACACATCAACAACAAACTGACGGCCAAAAAAAAGTAAACCATTTTGACAGGCGACCAACATACAGACCATATTTCAAACAGACAGCGAGTAAGCCGATCCCAAAAGCATTCGGGACCGACCCTTCTGTATTTTATCTTTTTTTCTACCGCACGAAATATTTTGAAATTCTGCCATCGAATCCCGAAAGTGTTCGGGAGCACATTTGCAAGCTACATCCCGCAAAAAGCGGGACAAAAGAGTCAATTCTCCCACGCGCCACAAGATGATAAAGACCGTTTAAAGAGTGAAAAATCGTACTTTAACCGACTGAAATTGAATTTTAATTAAGTAATGGCAAATCAAAACCCAGAGCAAATAGCAAGAGATAACATTGACAAGCAGTTGACTGCTTGTGGCTGGGTTATTCAGAGCATTAAACAAATAAATCTAAATGCTGGAATGGGTGTTGCCGTTAAAGAATACTTGACAGATGTTGGCCCTGCGGACTATGTTTTATTTGTGGAAGGAAAACCTTGCGGTGTAATTGAAGCGAAGCGTGAAGAAGAAGGACATCGTATGAGTGTCCACGAAGGACAAGGTGAAGAATATGCTAACGCTAAACTCAGACATCTGAAAAATGAGCCTTTGCCTTTTGTGTACATCAGCACAGGAGAAATAACAAGATCTATTGATTTTACCGACCCAAAACCAAGATCAAGAGAAGTTTTTAGTTTTCACCGACCTGAAACTTTGAGAGAATGGGTAAAGCGAGACAAATCGCTCCGTAAAAGATTTTCGGATTTACCTTCTTTGCAAACCGAAGGGCTGCGTGACTGCCAAATAAACGCCATCATAAAACTGGAAACATCTTTTAAAGAAAACCGACCAAGAGCCTTAATACAAATGGCAACGGGTTCGGGAAAAACGTTTACTGCTATTACCGCCATTTATCGTTTGCTGAAATATGCCAAAGCAAAACGAGTGTTGTTTTTGGTTGATACCAAAAACCTTGGTGAACAAGCAGAACAAGAATTTATGTCATTCGTACCAAATGACGACAACAGAAAATTCACAGAACTATACAGCGTTCAAAGGCTTAAATCAAGTTACATCGCAACCGACAGTCAAGTTTGCATCAGTACCATTCAGCGTTTATATTCAATTTTAAAAGGAACTGAATTGGAAGAAAGTGCCGAAGAAGAAAATCCGAACGAACGTAAATATCAACCCAAAGAAATTCCACCGATTGAATACGATGGAAAAATGCCAATCGAGTTTTTTGATTTCATTGTAATTGATGAATGTCACCGAAGCATTTACAACCTTTGGAAACAAGTGTTGGAATATTATGATGCTTTTGAAATTGGCTTAACCGCTACTCCCGACAAAAGAACTATTGGTTATTTCGACCAAAATTTGGTGAGTGAATATTCTCA
>JBBQXO010000059.1:0-25680 GCA_038209595.1 Chitinophagales bacterium | reverse complement strand
TTCTTTGTCTGTAAATGCATAAACGGCTGAAACAATGGTTGCTAAAACTTTTTCACTATCACTATTATTTGAAACCACTTTGTCGTCAATATCATCTGTTGATAAGCTTTTGTCTCCAAACGCAAGGTTATAAAAACCTTTCAAGGACGTTTCACTAAACTTTATAAGTTTTTGAATACTGCCCTTTGGTCCTTCACTTACAAACACGAATACTTCTAACGAATCTTCTGCCTCTATTTCATATTTTGGTAATTTCATTAAGTCAATTATTTGTCTAGTATAAAATTACAATTTTCTATTTAAACTTCAACCTTTAGAGGATTCTGGAAATATAGCAGGCAACTCTAAAATATGTAGAACAAACTCCCAAGCCCATTTTCTAACTGATTGATATTCAGTAAAGCCCAATGCGCCTTTTTAAATATATGCTCCACATAGCACATTATAATATATTTTTAATTAACCCAAATTAGTAAAAATATAAGGCGTCAATACAGTGTTAAAATCTTATCTTTTATCAAAATCTTTCCCTGAATTCTTTTCAGGCTTAAAATAATCCTAAAAAAATTAAACTCTTCCCAAAAATAGGGAATTTACAAATTCATTACAGATTCCTTACATTTATTTCCCAAATTAATATTCCATTTACCCTTTGATGTTCTATACTTCCCTTGGCCTGATCTTTTCTCCCATGGTTCAGAAATGGTTTTCTCCGGTGCCGGTGGCTGTTATCTGATGGATGGTAGCTGCCGTTTTAAGATATCGCCGGTAAGCTCGTAGTAAACATTCTGCAACTGTTGGATGGCCTGAAGTGGGGCAGCTTCTGATCCTGGTTAATGCACAGCGTTATGCATCCATTCTTCGTTGGGTGCAGGTTGAAGTAAATACGGGCAGTGTATTTCTGGAAGTGGCGTACGTGTGTATCATCTTTTCCACGACATTTTGCAAAGTGCAAATGGGCTCCCAATTCCCAACAGGAGTTAGGTTAATGCCGTAATCTTGATTGGTTTAAAAAGCATGAGTTGCCGTCCCGGTTTCCTTTTATCAGCTTCAGCCTGATGGTAATCCTGATGCGACCGGGCGCAATGATCGCAAAGAATCACGGGTTCTTAATTTAATTAAGGACATTTGCCCTTTATTCGGGTAGTAAATCCGGATGAAATACAGCGGATCATGAATATTTCGAATAGGACACTTTTTTTGAATCATGTAGCCCAAACTTCTCCTGCCCCGATCGGTTTGGAAATAGTACGGGCGGAAGGCGTCCACATGTGGGATACAGAGGGAAAGCAATACACAGATTTTATCAGTGGCTTCAGCGTGATGAACCTCGGGCATGGTCAACCAAAAGTAAAACAGGCTATTCAGCAACAGGTAGATCAATACATGCATCTGATGGTGTATGGCGAGTTGATTGAAAGCCCGCAGGTTCAATATGCCCAACGACTTTCGGAGTACCTGCCTTCCTCGCTTGATTGTATTTATTTTACCAATAGCGGTACCGAGGCCACCGAAGGCGCTATGAAGCTGGCAAAAAGACTGACCAACCGAACCCGTATTTGTGCTTTCAATAATGCTTATCATGGCAGTACACAAGGAGCACTCAGTATTATGGGTGGCGAATATTGGCGAAATGCTTACCGGCCGCTTTTACCCGATGTGGTGCACCTCGATTACAATAATCCCAATGCAACTGAGTCCATTACTAACGAAACCGCCTGTGTAGTAATGGAAGTGGTACAGGCCGAGGCCGGGTTGCATGCCGCTTTAAATGGATGGATGGCTGCTATTCGCAATAAATGTACCGAAACGGGTACGCTACTCATTTTCGATGAAATACAAACGGGATTTGGCCGTACTGGCACCCTTTGGGCTTTTGAAAGCTTAGGGGTGGTACCTGATATTTTATTACTGGGAAAAGCCCTTGGTGGTGGTCTTCCATTAGGCGCATTTATTAGCTCTCATCAAAATATGCAAGCTTTGACGAATGGTCCTGTACTCGGTCATATCAGCACTTTTGCGGGGCATCCTGTTTGTTGTGCAGCAGGTTTGGCTTCTTTTGATTTGTTGCTTGAAACATTTGGACTGACGAATGCTCCTAAACCTGATTGGGAGGGAAAATCACCTGCGCCCATGATGGAGGTGCCGGTATTAACCTCAGTTTTTGAGAAGGAACAATTGCTTCGCACTTTATTGCATCATCCGGCTATCCACTCGGTTCGGAGCCGGGGTCTGCTTATGGCAGTCAGGTTACCAGATGCGGATTTTTGTATACAGGTTTGTCAGCTTGCTGTAAAAGCAGGCGTGGTTACCGACTGGTTTTTGTTTGCCCCCGATTGTCTGCGGATTGCTCCGCCACTTATTATTTCTGAAACAGATTTGAAGCATGCTGTTTACATTTTGATTGAGGCTATTGATGACGTGTGGCAGGGGAGAAAGGAGAGAGGGTGAGAGAGTGAGAGAGGTGAGAGAGGGTGAGAGAAGTGAGAGGGTGAGAGGGTGAGAGAGGTGAGAGAGGTGAAATGTGAAAGGTGAAAAGTGAAACGCGAAACATCCAAAGGCTGCAGGCCCGATTCAATATAGCGAGGTCTGAAGGGCCTCGGATCTGTGAAACGGGAGAGGTGAAAAGTGAAACGGGAAACGTGAAACGGGTGAGAGAGGTGAGAGGGTGAGAAAGTGAAAAGTGAAACGCAAAACATCCAAGGGCTGCAGGCCCGATTCAATATAGCGAGGTCTGAAGGGCCTCGGATCTTTCAACGCAAGAATCTGTGAAACGGGTGAGAGTGAGAGAGTGAGAGAATGAGAGAGTGAGAGAATGAGAGAGTGAGAGAATGAGAGAGTGAGAGAAGTGAGAGGAAGTGAGAGGAAGTGAAATGTGAAACGGGAAAAGTGAAACGGGTGAGAGAGGTGAGAGGAAGTGAAATGTGAAACGGGAAACGTGAAACGGGTGGGAGGGTGAGAAAGTGAAAAGTGAAACGCGAAACATCCAAGGGCTGATGGCCCGATTCAATATAGCGAGGTCTGAAGGGCCTCGGATCTTTCAACGCAAGAATCTGTGAAACGGGAGAGGGTGAAACGGGAGAGGTGAAACGGGAGAAGTGAGAAGTGAAAAGTGAAAAGTGAAAAGTGAAACGGGAGAGAGTGAGAGAATGAGCGGTGAGAGGGTGAGAAGGTGAAAAGTGAAACGCGAAACATTCAAGAGCTTTCAAGAAGTAAAGTACATTGAATAGGAATGGATAATATTTAATACAATTTTTTATGAAAATGAAGACTGGCGAATACAATGATCTCGTGGTATTGAGGGAAGTGTCTTTTGGGTTGTACCTGGATGATGATGCGGAGGGTATTTTGCTTCCAAAGCGATTTGTTCCCGAAGGGGCAAAGCCGGGGGACAAATTACGGGTATTTGTTTACCATGATGGCGAGGGCCGTTTGATTGCCACCACACAGGATCCTAAGGGAATAGTGGGAGATATTGTAAAATTGAAAGTAGTGGATACGAACAATCAAGGGGCTTTCCTCGATAATGGCCTGATGAAGGACTTGTTTGTTCCCGTCAGTAAAATCCGCGATCAGATGAAAGTGGGCATAGAGTACCTCGTTTATATTTACCTTGATATAGAAACCGGGCGGATGACTGCCACCGAGAAATTTGATTACTTGCTCAACAATGAAGAACTGACTGTAAAGGAAGGGGAGGAGGTAGACCTGACCGTTTATCGCAGAACAGATATTGGATATGTGGTCATCATCAATAATCAGCATACTGGTGTGCTGCATTTTAGTGATATTTTCCGGCAAATACAGGCAGGAGATCATTTTAAAGGAAACATAAGAAAGATTTATGAAGACAATAAAATGGACGTTGGTGTAGGTAAGCAAGGCTACAGCAGGGTAGAAGAGGAGACGGATAAAATCCTGCGGCTGTTACAGGAACATAAAGGTTTTTTACCTTATCACGACAAGAGTGACCCTGAAGCAATTTATGAATTCTTTCAAATGAGTAAAAAAGCTTTTAAAATGGCATTGGGTAAGCTTTACAAAGAAAGAAAAATACAGTTAGAAACTACCGGGATCCGTTTGCCGGCATAGCCTCAATAAAAAGAAGCTTAGGGTTCAGTAAAATTCCTAAGCTTCTTTTATAAAAAAGTGGGGTATTTACAACCTTGCCTGCATGGCTTCAATAAAATTGGTTTCAATCATTTTTTCGGCCAGTAAAATCATATTTTTAAAAGCTTCGCTGCCACTTACGCCATGGCCTATAATTACAGGCTTTGATACGCCCAAAACCGGTGTGCCTCCGTATTGTTCAAAATGAAATCTTTTAAAATAAGGGTGTACAATACCTTGCCTAAGTGTAATGGGGTATATGCTCTCTAATAATTTGAGTAGAACATTTCCGGTAAAGCCATCACACACAATAATATCAGCTATGTCTTCGAGAATACCTCGCCCTTCAATATTCCCTACGAAATGAATATTTTTATTGGCTTTCAGCAGCGGATAGGTATTTTGTGCCAGTTGATTTCCCTTAGATTCTTCCTCGCCAATATTGAGCAGACCGACCCTTGGGTTTTCAATGCCAAGAATTATTTTTGCATAAGCAGCTCCCATTGAAGCAAACTGATTTAGATGCTCGGGTTTACAATCGCTATTGATACCTATATCAAGGAGCAATCCTGTTTTGCCGTTTTCGCGGGGGATGATGGTGGAAATCGTAGGTCTCAATAAACCCTCAATAGGTTTTAAGGAAAACATGCTGCCTACCATCATAGCACCGGTATTGCCAGCAGAAATAAAGGCATCTGCTTTTTGCCGGGCAAGCAGCCCAAAACCTTTAGCAATGGTGGAATTGGGTTTCTCTTTGAGCGCTTTTATCGGATTGTCATGGTATCCAATTACATCCGGGCAAGAAATAACAGTATATAAACCAGTTGGGATTTGCTGCTCTGCAAGTAAACTTTGCAGAGATTCTTCTTCACCTAGTAATAACAAATGGGTATCCGCTTCGGATTCTTTATTCCAGGCAACGATTCCGTTAATGGCTTCTGCCGGAGCGTAATCGCCGCCCATCATGTCAATGGCTATTTGCATAAAGACCTCGGTTGATTAAATAAAAAAAGGTGGCATCTTCTCGCAAAGATGCCACCATAAATTGGCTAAACCCAATTATTTACCGATTGGCGTATTTTCCGCTACCACTTGTCCTTTGTAGTACAGCTTTCCTTCACTTACATGGGCACGGTGACGAACATGCGTTTCACCGGTGGCGCTGTCAATACTTAAAGTAGTGGCAACGGCCTTGTAGTGCGTACGACGCTTGGCACTGCGCTGTTGACTGTGGCGACGTTTTGGATTTGGCATATTAGTAAGATTAAATAATGATTAAATGATGATTGTTATTTTTTATTGTCTTTTTTTTTGCCTTTGAACTGTTCTAACCCTTTCCAAATGGTTTGGGCATTGTGTTCTTCTGGCTTCAATTTATTCAGTTGTTCCAGTACGGCTTTGTTGCAGTGAGGTCCACCTATTTCCGCTTCGCTGCACATCCGGGTCATAGGTAAACTCAGATTGATAAATTCATATAACCAATCTTCAACACGCAAATGACTTTCATTCCGGCCAATGTAGTATACATCGGGATCGTCCTCCTGCATATTCATTTCATCCGGATTTTCTACCAGCTTTACCACTATTTTAAATTCATCCCATAATTGCATGGGCAAATTATTTCCACAGCGGTCGCATACTACATCAAGGCTTCCCCCAACGTCAAATTTCAATAAAATGAAACCTGTTTTCTTATCAAGAGTCATTTTCACCTGTGCTTTCACCTGTGAAAAATCTTGTTGTTCGTATTTAGAAAAGAACTTATCTCCAATATCAAAAAGAAACTCATGTCCCCCGGGTTTTAATCCCACAATTGCTATATCGTATTCCCGGCTACCCAACATGTCTACTCCTAAAATTAGGGCTGCAAAAGTAAGGACCTATTTTTATAGTGCCAAATTATAATGTCTTCTTCCTGGCAAATTTCTGTCAAATTGCCCATATTTTATCGTTTTTTATGGGAAAAATGTTAATTGTACCCATAAATGGACTTAAAACTCAATGAAAGTATTAGATTTGCCTTGCATAAAAAAGGCTGACTTTACCTTACTAAATTTGTGGCATTTGGTAGCTCATTTCGAAGGGATGTAAGGTTATTGGCAGGCAATCCTGGATGCTCTTTCAATGCTTTGGGGAGGGAAGAAAGATACGAAGCTGAAAAATAAATTATTTCTTTTGCGGTTTTTACAAATAATATTAAATACTTAGTTGAAATTTTTAGGAATATGAAATCACTTTTCTTACTTATAGCTGTGTGCCTTTTATCTCATTTTAGCATGGGGCAATACCGGAATCTTGAATTGCAGGCAGCCGGTCTTACCTGTAGCCTTTGCAGCAATGCTATACAAAAAGCACTGAAAGGGTTGCCTTTTGTATCTGGAGTACGTACAGAGTTAAAATCTAATTTGTTTATGATTGATCTGCGACCGGGAGTGGCTGTAAATCTGGATATGATTTCTCAAAAAGTGGAGGAAGCTGGTTTTTCGGTAGGTAAATTGTCTGTAGAAATAAAATTTGATGCTGCACAAATTAAAAACGATGCGCATGTAAAAAGCGCAGGCCATGTTTTTCATTTTTTGGCTGTAAAGCCGCAAAAAATTGAAGGTTGGCAAAAAGTGAAACTGATGGATAAATCCTTTGTTCTTTCGGCAGAAGCCAAAAAGAATCAAAAGCTCACCACCATGGAATGCTACAAAACCGGGGTTGCTGCTGATTGTTGTGGAATGAGTGCGTATCCTAAAGGGCAAAGAATATACCATGTCACTATATAGTTTATTGAAAAGGCAGTACTTGACGATGGTTGCCCTATTTTTTGTGGCAGGTTATTTAAAGGCACAGGAATTGTACATTATTACAGACCCTGCAAGTAATATTCCTAAAAACGCCCTCAGCATTCGCTTGAATACTATGCTTATGCCAATGAGCCAAAATATGCAAGGCATGAAGCAAGGAGAGGCGGGAGTGAGGGTTTCTCCGGAACTTGCCTATGGGGTTACTAAAAATCTCATGCTCAAAACAGCTTTCTACGCATCGGATATGTTTCAGCCTGCTTTTCGTTTTGAAGGAGCCTCTGTATATGCTAAATATCGCTTTTACAGCCGGGATGATTTCCATAAACATTTCCGGATGGCTGGTTTTGGAAAATTAGCTGTCAGCCGTAATCCGTATGTAATGGAAAGAACAGTAATACATGAAGATGATGGGAATATTGGTAATCTGCCTCATGAAGAATTGGTGTTTAATGGCTCCGATGAGCAAATGCTCGCTGGAAATCATTCCGGTTGGCAGGTAGGTGTAGTGGCTACCCAATTGGTTAATAAGTTGGCATTGAGCGGAACGGTTTCAGGTATTGGCAGGTTTGATAACACCCGTTATCCCGTTTTGCCCTCCGATGTACAACAATCGCTTGAATACAGTTTTTCGGCTGGATACTTACTTTTTCCCCGGCAATATGATTCATACGGGCAAACCAATCTCAATCTTTATGTAGAATGGATGGGTCAGCAGGCTTTTGGGAAACCAACTGGTTTTTTAGATATGGCTCCGGCTATCCAATTGATATTTAACAGCAAATCCCGTATTGATTTGGGCTATCGTTTTCAGATAGGGGGCAACATGCGCCGTTTTAACGAACAGCAGTGGCTGCTTCGCTATGAATACAATTGGTTGCAGGCCTTTCAGCGAAACTGATTTCCCCTTGGCAATTTCCCTTACTTTTACATAATATTATGAATAAATGGGTTGCAATATTTTTGATGGTAATCTATCTGTGTTCTACCACAGAATGCTATCAATTGCTTAAAACCCCCATGTTAATTGCACATTTTATAGCCCATTGCGAAAAAAATCCCAATACAGGTATTAGTAGTTTTCTTGCGGAGCATTACATTGGAGAAACTGTATATGATGATGATTATCAGCAGGATATGCAATTGCCTTTTAAGTCCTGTGTTTGTTTACAAAACAGTATTCCTCCCGTTATTCAAAGCGATATTATTGCATTGGAAGGTCCGGTGCTGGAAGATATTTTGGTGGAATTTGGTATTACCCTGATGCCTTTTTACCCGGTTATTTTTTCGGGATCCATTTTTCAGCCTCCGCGGTACAAGGCCTGATTAATTTTAATTATCCTTGTGGTCCGGTCTTTTATAGAACGAGGCCTGATTCGTTTATCCATTTAATACATAATGCATGCTGAATGCAATCATACAATTCTCCGTCAGGAATAAACTGATGGTGGCTCTTGGTGTACTCCTGCTTATACTGAGCGGACTATATAATCTGAGTAAACTGCCTATTGACGCCCTTCCCGATATCACAAGCAATCAGGTTCAGGTAATCACTGTATCGCCTGCGCTTGGTGCTCTGGAAGTAGAGCGGCTAATTACTTTTCCTATTGAACAGGCCTGTGCCAATATTCCGGGTATTACTGAACTACGGTCCATTTCCCGCTTTGGTTTATCGGTAGTAACCATTGTTTTTAATGATAAATCTGATGTTTATTGGTCTCGTCAGCAGGTAAGTGAGCGGATGGTCGGGGTACGTACTCAGATTCCAACGTCTGCGGGCAACCCGGAGTTGGCCCCTCTTACCACCGGTTTGGGCGAGATTTATCAATATTTCCTGCGTCCACGGCCTGGTTATGAAGGTAAATATAGCCTTACAGAGCTTCGGTCTATGCAGGACTGGATTGTGCGCCGGCAATTGATGGGAACGCCTGGAATAGCTGATGTAAGCAGTTTTGGGGGATACCTCAAACAATATGAGGTAAGTGTAGATCCACAACGGCTTAACAGTATGAAGGTATCGCTTTCGGACTTGTTTCGCGCATTGGAAACCAATAATGAAAATTCGGGTGGAGCCTATATTGAAAAAGGCCCGACATCGCTATTTATTCGAACCGAGGGTTTAACCAAAACCATTGAAGAAATAGGGTTGATTCCTGTAAAACAATCCGGTGATGGGGTACCTGTTTTGGTGCGTGATGTTGCAAAGGTGCGAATTGGTAAGGCCATTCGCTACGGAGCGCTTGTTTACGAAGACAAAGGCGAAGTGGCCGGAGCGGTGGTATTGATGCTGAAAGGAGCCAATGCCAATGAGGTGGTAAAAAACGTAAAGGATAAGATTACTGTAATCGGTAAATCACTTCCTGAAGGGGTGGAGATTGTCCCATTTTACGATCGTACCAAAGTGGTAAACCGTGCCCTGAAAACGGTAGAATTGAATCTTGCAGAAGGGGCGCTGATTGTCATTTTTATTTTAGTGATCTTTCTGGGTAATCTTAGAGCCGGGCTTATAGTTGCTTCTGTTATCCCGCTTGCCATGTTGTTTGCTGTTTCGCTTATGAATCTATTTGGCGTCTCTGGCAACCTGATGAGCCTGGGTGCTTTAGACTTTGGGTTGATTGTGGATGGAGCTGTAATTATTGTAGAAGCAGTTTTACATCAGCTTGCCCGTTGGAAAAAGCATGAGTCTGCAACTATGCTTACCCAACATGAAATGGATACTGAGGTGAAAGGAGCAGCAAGTAAAATGATGAATGCCGCTGTATTCGGACAAGTTATTATTTTAATTGTGTATCTCCCTATTTTGACGCTAGAGGGGATTGAAGGAAAAATGTTTGCCCCGATGGCTCAAACGGTCGCCTTTGCCTTGTTGGGTGCCTTTATTCTTTCGCTTACTTATGTGCCTGCCGCCACTGCCATTTTTTTAAGTAAAAAACCAAAGAAGGGCCGCAATATTTCTGACCGTTTGGTGGATCTGCTCCGGAGGGGTTACAAGCCTGCTTTGGAAACGGCTTTAAAAAAGCCACTGATCTGGCTTGGCAGTGCTATTGTTCTGTTTGCGTTTTCTATTTTTGTTTTGTTGCAATTGGGAGGAGAATTTATTCCTGAGTTGGAAGAAGGTGACTTTGCCATTGATACCCGGCTATTAACAGGTTCTTCGCTGGAGCATACAATAGAAGTAGCTGGCAAAGTAGCTGGTGCTTTGCGGGATTCTTTCCCAGAGGTAGAAAGGATAGTGACAAGGGTAGGAGCCAGCGAAATTCCTACTGATCCGATGCCAATGGAAATGAGTGATGTCATCATTTTGCTGAAGCCAAAAGACGAATGGACTTCTGCCCGGTCTTATGATGAACTGGCTGAAAAAATGGGAAAGGTTCTCGATGATTTCCCGGGTTTATCTGCTGGGTTTCAATTTCCCATTCAAATGCGTTTTAATGAATTGATATCCGGCGCCCGGCAAGACGTGGTCTGCAAGCTGTATGGCGAAAACCTCGATACCCTTTCGGCTTATGCCGGAAAGCTCAGTGCCCTGATGCCAGGTGTGGAAGGCGTGCAGGATTTATACGTGGAAACAGTAACTGGGTTACCACAGGTACAAATCGTTTACAACCGGGAAGCACTAGCCCGCTATGGTGCCTCTGTTCAGGAGGTAAATCGGGTGGTTCAGGCTTCATTTGCAGGAGCAAGTGCAGGCATGATTTATGAAAATGAACGCCGTTACGAATTGGTTGTAAGAATGGGTGAGGAACAAAAGACCGGATTGGATGCCATACAAAATCTGTTGGTTCCAACCGATGGTGGTCAACAGATCCCCCTGAATTTGCTGGCAGATGTGTCCATAGAGGAAGGTCCTAATCAGATACAAAGGGAAAATGCAAGCCGCCGGATCATTGTTAGTTTCAATGTTCGTGGTCGAGATGTAGAAACCGTTGTAAAGGATGTACAGGAAAAAATAAACCGGCAAATAAAATTACCACCGGGTTATTTTGTAGAGTATGGAGGCGCTTTTGAAAATTTGCAGGAGGCTAGAGGCCGATTGATGGTGGCGGTTCCTGTGTCGCTGCTCCTGATTTTCTTTTTGCTATACCTCGCTTTTCAAAATATTGGCCCTGGGCTTATCATTTTTTCTGCCATTCCGCTAAGTGCTATGGGGGGCATTTTTGCCCTTTGGATGAGAGGTATGCCTTTTAGTATTTCGGCAGGTATTGGATTTATTGCCTTATTTGGCGTATCCGTATTAAATGGAATTGTATTGATTACCGAAATCAGACGTTTATATAAAGAAGATAAACTACCTCTTAATCAGTCTATTATAGATGGATGTATTAGTAGATTAAGACCTGTATTAATGACTGCTGCGGTTGCCTCTTTTGGATTTCTACCGATGGCATTGAGTCAGCGGGCCGGAGCTGAAGTGCAGCGCCCTTTAGCAACGGTTGTTATTGCCGGCCTTATAAGTTCTACTTTTTTAACCTTATTTATTTTACCCATATTATACCAATGGATGGAAAAGCGTAAAAGAAAAAGAAGTGTTTCTGCTGTAGTTTGGCTAGTTATATTCCTGTTGCCTGCCTCTGCTATGGCGCAAATACCCGGAAGGAATGTACTTCTACTGTCAGATGCTCTTATGCAGGTAAAGGAAAAGCATCCGGAAATGATTGCCCGGATGATGCAAACCGATTATCGGGAAGCATTGATCGGCTCGGCGAAAACAGTACCCAAAACCGTAGCAGAATTTGAAGGAGGGCAAAATCAGGGTCCTTTCTTTGATTTCAGATTATCTGCTACACAGTCTTTTCAGCCGCTAGGACTGGCAAAAAGCAGGGCAAAATTGTTTACGCAGGAAACTGCTATTTCTAAAACCGAGACTGAATTAACCCAGCGTGGGTTAGAAATGCAGGTGCGTGGATATTACAATGATTATTATGCCGGCATTGCCCGGGAGCAGCTTTTGGGGAGGCTCGATTCGCTGCTAAGGCAAGGTATTGGATTGAGCAAGCGAAGGGTACAGGCTGGTGAAACTGACAAATTGGAACTCATCAACCTTGAGTTGCTGCAAGGGACCGTTGGGGTTGAACTACAAAATACACTTTCGCAACAGGCTTTGATTCGGGATCAGTTGGCGCGGTTTTTACTGATGGAAGGACCCTTATGGCCATCAGGTAGCTGGTCTTTAGTGCCAGAACAGCCCGGACTAGAAGATTCAATACGACTGTTAAAGCATCCATTGCTGCTTTTAAAGGAGCAGGAAACTATTGCTGCAATGGATGCAGTAGATGTAGAAAAAGCACAGAATAACCCGGAGTGGCATGTTGGAGTCAATACCATTTCTGTAACCGGTTGGCAACAAAGCAGAGACCAGCAAAGGGAGATTTTTTACAATGCCGGAGACCGGTTTTTTGCTGGAGTGGTTGGAGTGAGATTGCCCATTTTTGCCAAAGGGCAAAAAGCGAAAATTGCTGCTGCGGATTTGTACCAAAAAGCCATGCAACAGCAAACGGTTGTACAGCAGCAGCAATTGCAAATGAGGTATAATTCTTTGCTGAATGACTGGCAAAACCTCCGCAATCAATACCGCTACTACCAGGAAGAGGCCCTTCCAAGAACAAGAGAAATGATGCAACTGATCGAAAAAAGACTAAAACTCGGAGCCATTAATTATCTGGAACTCAGTACCAATCTGAAACTGACGATTGAAACAGAAATATCATCTATGTCAGTTCGAAAAGAATTAGAGTTAAAACTAATTGAATTACAATATTTTAAAACAAAATAATGAAAGCTTTACTTTATATACTTATTGTGTTAAATTTCCTTTTTGCAGGTTGTGCTGCTAAGCAAGAGGAACTAGTTGCTGAAAAGCCTGTTGCTGCAGGAAACTCGATTACATTAACTCCTCAGGCTATTAAAAATGCAGGTATTGTCCTTGGCACTGCAGAGTATAAACTTATAGTACAAACCTTAGCAGCAAACGGATTGGTGGAGGTGCCACCGCGCAGTCTTGTTAGCATAAGTTTCCCTCTTGGAGGCTTTTTAAAAAGTACGGAACTTCTACCGGGCATGCCTGTGCGTAAGGGGCAGGTAATAGCCTATATGGAAGATGAAATGTATGTTCAATTACAACAAGATTATTTACAGGCTCTTTCAACATTAAAATTATTAAAGCTTGATTATGATCGACAAAGGGATCTGAGTGATATTGAAGCTTCAAGTAAAAAAGGGTTTGAACAAGCCCGTACCATGCTTGAAATACAGGAAATTTTAGTAAAATCACTTTCTGAAAAATTGAAGATTGTTAAAGTGGATCCGTCCAGATTATCCCTTGAAAAGATTAGTCGGACGCTACCTATTTATTCCCCGATTGATGGTTATGTAAAGGCTGTTTATGTAAATATTGGCAAATATGTAAACCCTGCAGATGTGTTGTTCGAAATTGTGGATCCCCGGGATATTCATGGAGCCATTATTGTTTTTGAAAAAGACCTTAACAAAGTGAAAGAAGGGCAGCAGTTAAAGGTATTCAGTGCCAGCCACCCCGACAGGACCTATGAGGGAGAAGTGATTCTTGTTTCCCGTAATATTGATGAAAATCGGGGAGCAACTGTCCATTGTCATTTTCACGGCGATCATGCAGATTTGCTACCTGGGATGTATATTTCTGCGAAGCTTGAGCTCGACCAGCAAGAATGGCCCACAGTCCCTGAATCTGCTGTAGTAAGACACGATGGGAAAAATTATATTTTTTTAGCAAAGGGACCGGATTCCTTTTCTATGCTGATGGTGCAGTTAGGTGATTTAAACGGGGGTATGCTTGCACTTACCGGTTCGGAAGCAGATTGGAAACAGCAGTCTTTGGTACTTGAAGGGGCCTATGCGCTTTTAGGTAAAATGATGAATGTAGAGGCTGAATGACGACATTGAAGGGAAATGATTAAGGTATTTAGGAAATGCTCCAAAAAAAAGTACATTTGGGCTATGACAAACAATGATGGTTTCATATATTAGAGCAAATACATTTTATGAAGTTGAAAAATATGGAAGTCCTTCGTTTTGTCATTGGATTGGCGATTTTGTGTTTTGGATACCCTGTATTCAGTCAGCCGGCTTTGCAGGGAGGAGGTTTCGATTTTCCCAAATCAGTCTGTATTTCGGAATCAGAATCTGTGGCCATTCAGGTTGGCCTAAAGAAAAGAATCCGATTTTTGGAATCCGAAGGGAGGTTACCAGAATTGTCTTTACAAAATCAAGTGCTTTTTGATTGGCCGACACGTTTATCCGGGGCGAGTAATGATCCCTCCTATTTTGGGATCTCCAACTATGTGGATCATAATGCAGCGGTTACCAATAAAATCAAAGATTACAACTGCGGCACCCGTTCTTACGATCTTGCCTCCGGATATAATCATCGGGGTTTGGATATTTTCAGTTGGCCTTTTGGACAATTGAAACAGGCAGGAGGGGTAGTGGAAGTGATTGCAGCGGCTGAGGGAGTAATACTTGATAAAGGAGATGGGAATTCTGATCAGAATTGTGGCTTTTGTACCACTTGTGACTGGAATGCGGTGTATATTTTGCATACCAATGGTGCCATGTCCTGGTATGGTCATTTAAAAAATGGCTCTCTTACCACAAAAGGGGTGGGTGACCCGGTAAGTCGTGGGGAATATTTGGGCATAATGGCAAGTAGTGGCAGTAGTACGGGGCCACACCTGCATTTCGAAGTGTGGGCTGATACCCTTTTTACAAAATTAATAGACCCCTTTGGCGGACCTTGTAATGATTTGAATGGGACTGCTAGTTCGTGGAATAATCAAAGACCATACCGGAGGCCTGCGCTCAATAAAATAATGACCGGGGCAAGACCTCCCGTTTTTCCTGCTTGTCCCCAACCAGAAATTACGAATGAGAAAAATGTTTTTGCATTTGGAGATTCTGTATGTGTTACCCTTTTTTATCAGGACCAGTTAAATGGATCCAATACGACTATGCAGTTTATTCGACCCAATGGTGTGCCTTGGACTTCCTGGAATTTTAATAGTAACGGACTTTATACTTCAAGTTATTGGTTTTGGAATCCCTGGTTTTTGCCCAATATTACAGGTTACTGGAAATTCAAAGTAACCTATCAAACCTCGGGGCAGGTGCTTACCCATACTTTTTATAATGGGGTTAATCCTCCGGTAACTACTCTGAAGGCGGGTACCTGGAATGATGCTACCGTTTGGAGCAATGGAATGGTTCCGGATAATAATACAAATCTGTTTGTGTGCCACCCGGTAACACTCAACCAAAACCTAACCGTAAAAAGCCTGAGGGTAAATGAAAGCGGCGGGGTGATTGTAGAAAACGGAATCGTTTTAACCGTTACGGATTTACTGCTGGAGAAAGCTAATCAAAGGATAGTTGATTGAGGATTTTAAGGAATGCTTATGTCTTAAAATTTTGTAAAACCCATAGGTAAACAATTTATTAACCTAAACAATTTTAACCTATTGTAAATGAATGATTTATGTGATTTTTAATCTTAATTTTCAGCTGGTTTTTTGAGATGCCCCTTAGAATCGGAACTGCTTTTTTTCACTATACTTTTCAATATATTGAATATGCCTTCCAATAGGTTAAAATGGACAAGTGGTTAGTATGATCCGGGCAATTAATGCGACTTTCATATTCTAAACTGTATGAAAATAAAAATTCGTCAATTATTTATTCTTGTTTTAGCATGCCTTTATTGGACGGGTTCTTTTTCACAGAATTACAAACAAAACCCAGAAATATTAATTGATTTCGGATCTTCCAATAAATCGACTCCAATTAATGCAGGCAAACTGCGGCAATACCGCAAAGCAAACAGTTCCTGTCCTGATGACGGGTATTACTCTTTTACCAATTATACCCAAAATTGCTTTGAGGGAAGATGGCATACCCTGTTGCAAGATCATACGGCTGATGATTTAAATGGCAAAATGATGTTGGTAAACGCTAGTGAAAGACCGGGACCTTTCTTTCTTTATGGCCTTAAAACTCTACAAGGTAATACCAAATATGTGTTTTCCCTTTGGTTGGTAAATATTTGTTTGCGAGCTACAGGGTGTGCCCCCACACCGCCTAATATCGTTATCCGTTTTGAAAGGGAAGACGGCTCATTGATTCAAAATATGCAAACAGGGGTAATTATCCCGACTGCTTCCCCAAAATGGCGTGTCTTCCGTAGTAACTTTACCTTGCCAAGCGGGGTTACAAGGGTAAGGCTGCGGATGGATAATGTTTCAAAAGGTGGTTGTGGAAATGATTTTGCGTTGGATGATATCCTGATTTGTCCAATAGAGGTGATTGAAAAGAAAACGCTGACAGCGCCGGTCAAAAAGGAGACACCATCTATTAAAGAAATCCCGATTCCAGAAGTAAAAAAGAAGCCTGTAATCAAAACGAACCCACCAATACGTAATCGAGAAAAGCCCGTCGTTCAGCCTCCGGCTTCCAATCCTACTTCCCGGGAAAATGATCCTGATTTGGGGATAGAAAAAGTGCCTGAAGCAGCACCGGATCCGGCAACGGAAGCGCTTCGTCTTAGAGCAAACCCATTGGTGAGAAGAATTGAAACCCCTGCTGCTGAAATCATTGTAGAATTATACGATAATGGCGAAATAGATGGCGATACCATTAGCGTTTTCCATAATAACAGCCTTGTTATTGAAAGAGCTCTTTTATCTGCAAAACCTTTGCGATTTACCATAAAGGTTAACCCAAAGGAACCGCACCATGAAATTGTGATGGTAGCGCATAATTTGGGGAGCATACCTCCTAATACGTCGTTGATGATTATTACAGCAAATAAAAAACGTTATACGGTAAGTATTTCTTCCAATAAAAGAAGAACGCAAAAGTTGTAATTGATTTATTAGAATAAGGTTTAGATAACATTCTTATGGCTGTAGTTTGTTAGTAAGGAGTTTTTTTTTTGAAGATTGGATCCGATATATCCTTCCATGAATGAAACAGGAATGGATTTTAGTCTAAATTCATCTACTACAGGTATTAATACATTAAAATGCACTTGAGGGATATTTGTCTGCCCGGTTATGCCTGCCAAACCAATGGGCTGCCCTGCTTTAATGATATACCGGGCAAAACAAAACCACCTTCAAATTGAAGATGGAGGTATTGGTTGAACAGCCCGCTGTTCGGATGAAACAGGGTGATATAATTGCCATATGGTTTCCATAGGGCTCCGGGATTGCCATTTTTATATCGATTCTCAAGGCCTACCACCAAACCGTCGGCTGCGGCACACACCGTATATCTGGGTTGAAGACTTAGGTCTATGGCAAAACGGGACGAAGGTGTATTTTGAGTGGGCAACATGTCATAACCCTGAACTACTTGGTAGGTTTTTCCAGTAGAAAAAGGCAACTCAAATAATTCGTCTTTTATTAGGGCATCCGGATCCGCAAGTTTGGTAGTAATGCTCAGTACTTGTTATTCGGTTAAAGCACCCTTTTAGTGTTAATAGGGTATCAGATAGCGGGGCTATCAATAAAGAATTTGACTGTTTAAGTCTTTCGTTTATCAAGGCATTTCCGGCTTGACGGTAGGCCCTGTGTGGGGCTTTAACGGGATTGGTAATACCAATACCAAGGGTGCCCCCGGTGGTATCTATCGATGTCTTTATGGTGTATTGGGCATATTGGGTTTTGGGTAGTTTTGAGGACCCGCAGTTACACAAAAGGATCGTATATGACATAAAAAATAGCCGAAATATATTTTGCAAAATGAAAAGAAAATGATTGTTAAAGTCGTGTAGATACAAGGAATTATGGATTTACTGACTTGTAATAAACAGGCAGGTATTTGCTCCGCTGGGAAAATCTATATGTTGTTGTAAAATTCATTCATTTAAAATGCTGTTCCCGAACCATCCATTCCCTTAAACTATCTAAGAACGAGCCACAC
The DNA here is from genome assembly GCA_038209595.1 of Chitinophagales bacterium. Classification (GTDB taxonomy): domain Bacteria; phylum Bacteroidota; class Bacteroidia; order Chitinophagales; family Chitinophagaceae; genus Phnomibacter. The sequence goes on along the minus strand of JBBQXO010000059.1, from coordinate 7,831 downwards.
GCTTATCTCCCTTTTTTTTAAGCGTTATCTTTGTTTCTTTCATGTCTTATTTCACTCTACCTGCCTCATTAAGTGCGCTTCGCAATCGCAATTTTCAATTGTATTTTTCAGGTCAGGCCATTTCGCTAATCGGTACCTGGATGCAACGGATTGCCATTAGCTGGCTGGTGTATTCGATGACGCAATCCGCTTTGATGCTGGGTTTAGTGGCTTTTGCCGGGCAAATCCCTGTTTTATTTTTGTCGCCTTATGCCGGGGCTTTTACCGACCGCCACAGCCGGTATCAGACTTTGCTCGTAACCCAAATAGCATCGATGCTTCAGGCAGGGGCATTGGCCTGGATCGTTTGGACAGATATATACAATATTGAATGGATTATAGTGCTCAGTGTTATGCTGGGCATAATTAATGCCTTTGATACCCCTTCAAGGCAATCGTTGATGATTGTACTGATAGAGGACAAAAAGGACTTACCCAATGCCATCGCCTTAAACTCCACCATGGTAACGATGGCTCGTTTACTTGGGCCGGTCGTAGCCGGATTTTTGCTTAGCCGTTATGGGGAAGACATTTGCTTTATTCTAAATTTCCTGAGTTTTTTTACCGTAATAATTTCTTTGCTTATTATGAAAATAAAGGAGCCGGAACGCCCTCCAAATACCGAACCTATCTGGGTGGGTTTAAAAGAAGGGTACCAATACCTCAAAGGGAACCGGGGCATCCGATCGGTTATTTTGTTGACAGCTATGATTAGCTTTTTTGTAATGCCTTATACCACACTACTCCCCATCTATGCCTCTACGGTATTTAAAGGCGATGTAACCACCTTTAGTTGGCTGAATAGTTTTGCAGGGCTAGGTGCCTTGATTGGAGCCGTTTATATGGCGATGCGTAAGTCGAAAGGCAGCTTGTTAAGACTAATCACCTATTCGGCTATGATCTTCAGCGGTGGATTGATTCTATTTTCTTACACCTCCAATTTTTATCTCGCTTTGCTGATTATTGTATTTGCGGAAGTTGGTATGCTGATTGAAATAGCTTCTAGCAATACCTATATTCAAATCCATGTAGACGAGCATATGCGGGGAAGAGTACTAAGTTATTATGTGATGGCTTTTTTGGGCATGATGCCTTTGGGCGGATTGACTATCGGGGCTTTGGCACATCTTACAGGAGCTCCTTTTGCTTTGTTTTGTGAAGGTTTTTGTGGGTTGGGAGCAGCGCTCGTTTTCAGATATATATTGCTGCCCAAAAATCCTGTAGTGATGCGCTGGCTGGCTAAAACCACCGGCTGAATACCTGGAATTACTTTGGTATTGAAGTCCTGTTTTTATGAATTGTCTTTTTGGGCGACCAATAAACTACTAACGAAAAGCAAAAACAACTATCATTTTTGGCAATGCCGAATATCAAATAGGATAGGGTTAAATTTTTGCCTCATTCCGGATAAATTTTTGCCGGATTCCGGGTAAAGCTTAATAAAAAGGATGCCTTCTTAAAAACAGATTTGTTTAACAAGTAGTCCTTTATTAAAAAGGATGTTGAACCATTTTTTTTATTTATCAGCTGCTTGTAAGTCAGGTGAATTTGACGCTCCTGATCTTTTCAAGGAACTTTTCAAATTTTATAGACTTTTTTAGTGCTTAACTGAACAATCAGTCAAAGACTGGTTTACATATTTTGATACTAAAGACATTATGCTCAATCCTTAAAAGGTTAAGGTGCTTAATGAGATATTTTTCGATAGAGATATTGTAATAACATATAACAAAAACACATGAAATGGATTAGAAGGATTATAGGTACTACGCTGGTACTCGCTTTTATATGTTTTTCGACCATATTATTTATTTTTCATTTCGACCACATAGGCACAGGTTACCTAAGGATTAAGCAGCACCCCGGATTGCAACAAAACTCTTACGTGATCACCAATGTACATGTGGTGCCAATGAATATGGATACCATATTACCTTACAGAGTAGTTGTCGTTGAAAAGGGATTGATTGCTTCGATCTCTGAAATCATTTCCCGTGGCAATACTTATCCGGTAGTGGATGGGGCGGGGGGCTATTTGTGTCCCGGTTTGATAGATATGCATGTACAAATCTGGGATGCTCATGCTCTCGGGTTATACCTTGCTAATGGTGTAACTTCTGTTCGCAATATGTCGGGGATTCCCTACCATCTCCGGTTGAAAAAGGAAATGGAGACGGGTTTTTTGATAGGGCCAAAACTGGTTTTGGCCACTCCTAAGCTTACAGGCCCTTATGATTATGGCGTAGATAAAATTCAATTGGAAAGCCAGGAAGAAGCCATTGCCCTGCTGGACAAATACAAAAAGAAGGGTTATGATGTGGTAAAAACTTGTGCTGGTTTACCACAACCTATTTATGATGCCATTGTAAAAAAGGCACTTGCCTTAGGAATGCCCATAGCAGCACATCCAGGTTTTGAAGTGCCTTATGCCTATCACTTTAAACCCGGATTTGAATCTATTGAACATACAGAGGAGGTGGTGCAGCAGGGATTACAATATAAACTGGACAGCGTCAAACTGGATAGCGTTATTGCGCTTTACTTGAAAAGTAATATCGCTCACACACCTACACTTTCTATTTATCAGAATATTATTGATATCCTTTCACAAGAAAAAACCATTAAAAACAGCAAAGCAGCAGGATATATGAATCCAACCTTTGTACGTCTTTGTTCTGCAGATGATTATGACCGGTGGATCAATAAGCAGCAAAACGATCCTCAAACAATAGAGCGGATTAAAAAGCAGCATGCTTTTCACATGTATATTGTAAAAAAAATGAATGATGCCGGGGTCCGGCTTATATGCGGAAGCGATGCTGGCATCATGTATGCACCGGCTGGTTTTTCTACGCATGAAGAACTTGGGTATTATGTACAAGCTGGACTGACGCCATATGAGGCGCTCCAAACTGCAACCGTAAATCCTTCCAAAGCATCGAATTTTTTTGCCAATACCGGTACCATCGTGCCGGGTAAAAAGGCAGATTTTATTTTATCAAAAAATAATCCTTTGAAAGATATTCGGACTTTGCAGGATCCAAAGGCAGTTTGGGTAGGCGGCGTCATGATTGATTCTGGCAGGATTGACCAATTCCGACAGGAGGGGTATCACCGAAAAACGGGAGCCGTTACTTTTTTACGCTTGTTGGAAAGTTTGTGGTAATAAATTATAATTTTTCAACCAGATAAATGTACCAACAATTTATACATGCTATCCCTAATAGCACCTGCACAATTGATTAATGCAGATTCCTTCAAACATAATGCGAAATAGTTGCCGTAAAATAAAGGTTTATGTAGTCAGAATCATTTTTCATATTGGTAGTGTAGAAATATTACTGAAAATAAATGGCAGGAATTTTTACCGCTTCTGAGAAAGATTTTACGCCTCCTACAATGGGTAATATCAGTTTAGAACTTTCCATATCAATGGTTAATTGAGTTCCAGGTTGCGGCTGAAGGGTAAATTCCTTGTCTGTAGAAAAGATCATCAGTCCGATTTGTTGTCCTTTTTTAATTATCTGATCGTCCGGTTGCAGATCAAATTTAATCGTGTAAAATTTCCCAGGAACCAAAGGTTCGCTTTGGGTGAGCGATTTGTAATTCTGCGGATCGGCCCAGCCCCTTGTTATAATATTATCGGTAATTTTTGCTTTGCGGTCTTCATTCCATGGAAGTGAAACAAGCCAAACTGAAAGGTTTGCTGCAGGCTTGCTGCAAGCCAATTTTAAAGTGATACTTGCTAAACCGGATATATGTACATTTTCCTGTAAAACTTCGGAAACATACAAAAGCCGGTTTTTTGAATTTTCTGATTTTGCCAGCGAGGCTCCATCGAAAGAACTGTCGTCTGTAAGCGATTCTGTACCTTGTTTGCTAGTTTTTCGCAGCAATAAACTACCCGCTTTGGGGTTGCCCTTTTGCAGGTAAAGGGTAACCGGAGTTGCTGCCGGATTAGGATAATCAGGATAGGCGGTAGGTTGGCTCATTTTATCATCTTCTCTTACTATCCATGCTTTTGGATCCTTTTCCACATCATTTTTTATGCCAAAAAGATACCTTGTAAACCAGCGGTTCATCATGGAGAAAGGAGGCGGGCCACCATGTCCGTTCTGATGATAAAAAATCTGAGTAGGCAATCCCATTTCGGAAGCCTTTTTATAGATACGATAGCTATGCTCGGGCATCACATTCCAATCGTTGAAGCCATGCGACATCAGTAGCGCTGCTTTCATGGGCTTCATATCGTTCAGGTAATCTCTTCCTGCCCAAAAATCATTGTAATCGCCGGTAATACGATCCATGCCGTTTTTCATTTCCGTATCGCGTATTGTTTCATTACCGTATGGTCTTTTACTTTCGTCGCCACTATGAATAAAGTCATACAGTACATCTATATCCTCGCCGGGATATCCTCCGGGTGAGCGAACTAATCCATTTGAACGGTAATAGTGATAGTAGGAAGTATTAGGAGCAATCGGGATGATGGCTTCCAAACCTTCAACACCAGTAGTAGCTGCCGCCAGCGGGATGGTACCATTGTAAGAAGTGCCGGTCATCCCAACTTTACCGGTACTCCAATACGCGGTTACAATTTCACCACCATAGGGTTCGGTATATCCTTTGGCCCTGCCGCACAGCCAGTCAATAACAGCCTTGGGTGCCAGCGATTCATTGTCGCCGCCTACGGTTGGACTTCCCTGCGACAAGCCGGTACCGGGAGAGGAGGAGTGAACCACAATATAGCCACGGGGTATCCAGGTATTATTGCCTTCATTTGAAATAACAGGTCTTTTCCCCGTACGGACTACTTCTGGGTGAACCCTCGGTTCAGGTATTGCGCCAAGTTCATGTTTTACATTCCAGAATAATCCATCTACGTTTTGAGCTACTCCTGCAAAATAAGGACTCGAAATATAGATTACCGGTAACTTCAAACTATCCATATCGGTTTGTGCCGGACGGGTTACATCCACATGCATCCGGTCGGGTTTGCCATCTCCATCGGTATCAAAATTGGTCTCCACCCAAAGGTCTTGTTTTATCCACTGTGAAGCATTTTTAAAGCCTTCTACCACTTGCGCTTCCCCGTTTTCAAATACCGGGATAGCTTTGGATATAGACTGAGCCGAGGCAATCAAGCAAGTTCCAATCGTAATTGCCGCCAAGAGGGAAAATCGAAAAGCTTTGTTATTCATCGTGGAAAATTATAAATTATTTTTTTAAAAGTTTATCAATGTTATAGTATTCTGAATTTATCCTTAAATTTTCACTTTAATTTTGGCTTTAGCCTTATGACATCATCATTATGATATTAAGCATTTGACTGGTAAAACTTTTTCTACGATTGTTTTTAGCCTTTTATAACTTTTTTTCTATTTTACCTTTTATTTTTTCAGACATTCTTTTGCCCTCAATAAATTTATTAATTCTCAAATATTGATAGGGAGTGATGGCTAATTATGATAACCCCGAAATAGTGAAATCAGGGTATTTTCCTATGAAAAATTTATTTTATCGGGTCAAAATGAAGTAAACAATTGTTAAAATTGTAATCAATATAGTTTGAAAAATAAAACCAATGACCAAAGTAGCAGTCGCAAATCCAATGGATTTCAGCCAGCTTATTTTATAAAACTGATAATAACCAAGCGGAAAAGATAAATGCATGACAACAAAAGATAATACCATGGTAAGCGAGAAATATGTAGGATTTTGCTAAAGTAGAAACAGGAAGGTAGCAAGCAAGGCAAGCGTAATACTTTGAGCAATTGATGCCGTATGTAAAACCCCACAAGGTCGAGTGTTATCAGCTCAGGTTTACGCACTAAATGTCACGCAAAGGCAAAAATGCTATTATCAGCATGATTAAATACATGAATAAGCTCATGCAAAACATGGTTGACTGTATAGCGATGGGTTGGTTTTTTGACCATATTAATTTCAATATGGGTCGTTTAATTAATTCGCAGTTGAGACAGTTTTGTTGGTTCATCATTAAAAAATGTTACCAGAAATAAGAGTAAAATAGTTTTACTTAACGTTGAGAGAATTAATTCTGTGGATAAATATGGGAAACTTTTCACATATTATGCCTATTTTGGTATTTTGGCTACATTTAATCATAATATAGCATAGTTAGGGTGTTGGTTTTTTTCGTCAATAAAATATCTGGGATAATAAATCATAATTAAATTTGGAAAATTCGCTGTAATTTAACACCATGAAAATAGCTTTTTTTTCTACTCAGTCTTACGACAGGACGTATTTTGAACTATACAGTGAGCCACATACGGTGACTTATTTTACGGATCGTTTACGAACCTCAACCGTTGCGCTTGCCCGGGATCACGATGTGGTTTGTGGATTTGTAAACGACCACCTGCATGAACGGGTATTGAAGAGACTTGCTGAAATGGGTATTAAACTTGTTGCCATGCGTTGTGCTGGCTACAACAATGTAGATATAGAGGCAGCCAAAACGCTTGGGGTAAAAGTGGTGAGGGTACCTGCCTATTCGCCCTATGCTGTGGCAGAACATGCGGTAGCCCTTATGCTGACCCTCAACCGCAAAACCCATAAAGCCTATAACCGGGTACGTGAAGGTAATTTTTCGCTGGATAGACTGATTGGGTTTGATGTTTATGGAAAAACGGCAGGCATAGTAAGTACCGGAAAAATCGGACAGTGTTTGGCAAAAATTATGTTGGGTTTTGGGTGCAGGGTTATAGCCTTCGATTTGTATAAAAGTCCCGAAATGGAAGAGGCCGGGGTAGAATATGTAACCCTGAAACAATTGCTAAGCCAAAGCGATATCGTTTCGCTGCATTGTCCGCTAACAGAAGATACGCACCATTTGATTAATGAAAAAACACTTGCGGGTATGAAGCAAGGGGCCATGCTGATCAATACAAGTCGCGGTGGTTTGATTGATACCAATGCTGCCATTGTTGCCTTAAAATCGGGACAACTAGGCTATCTTGGAATCGATGTGTACGAGCAGGAGGGCAAATTATTCTTTAAAGATTTGAGTGAAGACATCATTCAGGATGATGTTATTTTACGATTGATGAGTTTTCCCAATGTACTAATTACAGCCCATCAGGGTTTTTTAACTGAAGAAGCTTTGACGCAGATTGCTTTGGTTACCATAAAAAACATCTCGGATTTTGAAGCAGGTAAACCTTTAGCCAATGAAGTGCTGTAGGTTTTCAGTTTTTTCTGACTAATTCTATTCTTTCTTTTTTTTGCGCTCCCGGTTTTCAAGTCGGTAAGCATCCTGTTCCTTACTGTCTTTCAGCATGTCTTCCACATTGTCTATTTCTGGCGATTCTTTCAGCGCTTTCCAGTTAAAGGTTTCATCAAAAGGATCGAGTGCTTTTTGCGGATCAAAAATGTGGCGATTTACCATTATTGCGTTGTACGGTTTGTTGTCGGGTACATTGGTAAAAAAATCGCTGAGGTCTGTGGCGCCTGCATCGTATTGGTTCAGGTAGGGCAATCCCAGAATATTCCAGAAGGTCTTAAACAGGCTGCCAAAACTTACATGTTGATGGCTTACATAATCTCTTTTTACCCAAGGTGAAATCATCATCAGAATACTTCGGTGAGCATCCACATGGTCTACGCCGTTTTGAGCATCATCTTCCGTAATTACAATCAGCATATTTTTCCAATAGGGGGTATGCGACAAGTACTCTACTATCCGTCCTACGGCAAGGTCGTTGTCAGCCATATAACTTTCACGGAATGGATAGCCAGCTTCGGGTCGTTCATCCGCACCATGGTC
>JBBQXO010000058.1:0-25811 GCA_038209595.1 Chitinophagales bacterium | reverse complement strand
ATATTTTACTTACAGATAAATTACCTAAAACTACCAAGCCAGAAATATTGATCCAAAATATAAACCAATTTGTAATTTATGCAGAAAATATAATTCGGATAGTAGTATTTACAATAATGGCTTTTATGCCGATAAAAATATAAAAAGCAATTCAAAGGCAGGGGCTGCTATTATTTCTTTTTGGAACGCTGGTATATTTTGCTTCATGGCTGTTTTTAATTTATTATCCCAATAGTTTATGGAGTAAAAGCACTTTGGGTATTATATCGCCGGCATATACTCCTGTACTTTGATTGATTGGCATTGGTTTAATAGAAAATACTTTATATTTCAATTTACCATATAAGCGATGGGTTTATATTTCGCTTATAATTATCTTTTTAGTCTTTCATAATGTTTATACTTACAAAATATATTTTTAGTCACCAATTTAAAAAAAAACATGATTGGCAAGTTAAAAATAAGTTATCATCTATCAATTATCGCCACCATCTTAGCCGCTATTGCATCAGATATCGGGATTCTTAAACCTGAAATTTATCATGATAACGACTTTGTAAAATCCGCCTGATATGCCAACGATTGGGTTACGTTGCAGTAGTAGTGACTTTATTGATTATTGCTTTGGTGCTATCAAAAAATACTGACTTCAAACCCAAGCTTGTTTGGATGGGCTTAATGGGTTTCCTATTTTACAACTATGCATTTTACCTTTTTGGAGCGGCTTTTAATAATGTCTTCCTTTTGTATATAGCTATTTATACGCTGTCTTTTTTTGCGTTGATATTTGGTTTGGCGGCACTGCCTGTTAAAAATATAACGGGTACATCTAAATTATTGAGCGCAGTCAGTGTTTTCTTACTGCTTATTTCCGCCATGCTTTGTCTTGTTGAAATTTCGCCCTGCTTTACTTTTATAACAACAGGTGCAATGCCCGAAATCGTAGTAAAATCAAAAATCCATACAAGTATCGTTTATGCGTTGGATTTATCGTTTGTTATGCCTGCAATGGTTTTAGGAGCTATGCTGCTTTAGCAAAATAAAGCTTGGGGTATTGTACCATCGGCTATGAGGTTGGTAAAATGTTTTACCTACGGACTGTTTCTAAGCTTTGGGACGATTTTAATAATAAAAAAGGGATTAGACAATGACCCTTTACTGCCTGTTTGGATTTTTATTACGGTAGGCGGATTGATTGGACTTTATATTTTATTAAGAAATGTAAAAACTAAAGTTGTTTGATGGGAACAACGTGGTTCAGGAATAGTATGACATGCTAAACGGAAGTACAAGTTGGGGAGACTAAAATTTGGGTAATAATAAACAACTTTTGTTCCTTAAAAAATAAAGGCTGTAGAAAGCGATTGAAAGACAATTCAATTCGGCTGATTTTTAATCTTGCAACATAGCAAATGTGAATTATGTAAATCTACAAAGTAAATATGTAATTCACATCGCAAATTCTAAACATAATTTTACAAGCAGAAAAAAATAAATTTCTGAATAAAATAAAATTAAAATGGAAAATGAAATGACAACAAACAAGGACATTGTAGCAATTGCTTCTACAGATTGTAAAACACTTGCAGCAGCAGTAACTGCTGCTGATTTGGTCGAAACACTACAAAGCGCAGGACCATTCACTGTTTTTGCACCGACAGATAATGCTTTTGCAGACATTCAATCAGATGTGGATGAATTGTTAATGCCAGAAAATAAATCTAAATTGGCTGAAATCTTAACATACCATGTTGTAAGTGGAGAAGTTATGGCGGCAGATTTAGAGGACGGTCAAGAATTAACCACAGTTCAAGGCGGTACATTAAAAATATCAATTGAAGACGGTAAAGTAATGGTTGGGGATGCCACAGTTACAACTGCAGATATAATTGCCTCAAACGGAGTAATTCATGTGATTGATGCTGTCTTAATGCCCTAGTAATGAAGGTTTAGGTTAAAAAGTAACATCAACCATAAAATAAAAAAATCATTTTAATTATAATAAACTAATCTGACAGGTTGGCACAATGGCATCAAGAACATAGAAGTTTTCTAACCTTCCGGCTATGGCCAACGAAACGGCAGACGAGCTTGATACCCATTGATTAGCTTTATTAAATTCATTAAGTACTATAATATTTTAAAAATAAAATAATGGAAAACAATAATAAATATACAATTGATAAATTAAACCAAATTATAAGCATAGCCGAAGATGGCAAAGAAGGATATGAAAAGGCTGCCGAGAACGTAAAAAATGCATCTATAAAAAACTCCTTCCTGCATATTTCAGATGAACGATCTGCATATGCATCGCAAGTGCGACAGATAGTCCTACAAATAAATGGCGAAGCAGAAGACAAAGGAGGCGGTGCTGTTGGAACTTTACATCGCCTTTGGATAGATCTCAAATCAGTATTGACTAGTGGTGACACTGATGCTATTCTAAACGCCTGTATAACTGGCGAAGAAGCTGCTATAAAAGAATACAAATCTGTTTTAGAAGATGACGAAATTCCTGAGAGCTACAAACCCTTAATTAGAGAACAACTACATGGAATTGAACAAGCTCTTGCAAACATTAGATTACATGTCAATCAATAAAGTAATTTGATTAAATTAACTAATATTAAAATTTTTACTCTAGTAATAAAGAACCAAGTTAATCAAATGACTTGGTTTTTTGTTATAACTTTTTGATGAGGTGTTAAGTAAAAATTAGAAAAATCATGTGTCTTCTCTTGCCCTGTTTCAATTGCTTATACAGGCCTTTAAAGGCTAATATCCCTTATTTTAGCATGTTTACATTTCCAAATAAACTGATTCATACATACTACACTTACTCCCTTTATATTTTCTTTTTCCTATTGTGCTTTTACTAATTCCCGACTAATTATTGTTGAATCCATCCATTCTTTCAATTTTAGTTTAAGTGGTATACTAAAAGTGGTATACTTTGGGTTTATTATGTGCCTATTTCAGTTTTCAATTGTGCCTTTGGGCATCTTAAATTTTGGTGTCAACACCTCGTTTAGATATATTCTTTTGAATTTCTCTACAAATGGTACTTGATTAAACACTGCATAATTTGGCAATCTCAGGTTGATTATTTCCGACCGCTGCTAATGCTTCAATTTAGTACCTTTGTACCGGGACGAGATGACTATATTTCTTTGTCAAGTGGTAATAACAAAGGTAGTATTTCAGCTCATCTCCCTTCGGGGCGAAGTAGAGCGTAGCGTAACGAAGCCCTGAAGGGAGATGATTGCCTGTTGCACTTATCAATGGAACTTACAAATTCATATAAAGCATACAATAAATCTTTTCAAAAATTCGAAGGCTTTTGCCTAGTTTCAAGGTATTGTAAATAAATAGATAACTCATTCAATATGAAACATCATGAACTAATTACTGAAACCAAAAAAAGATATTCAAAACTGGTAAAGAAATTGAAACGTGTTATTGCCGATTTTCATGCAAAGGACATTCACCAATTCAGATTGACAATCAAGAAATTAAGATCATTCCTGAGACTCGTTTCCACTGTCAAACGAATTGGGTCTGCAAGAAAGCTCCCGAAAAAACTTCATTCCATTTACAGTATTCTTGGCACCATCCGGAGCCTGCAACTTCAGCAACAAAACATTGAGAAGCTCCTGCCTTTGGAATATGCCCTCCTACAGAAACCTTACCTGTCGTTTCTGTCCACTGAAATAGAGGAACAAACGGTGGCGGCAAGAAAAAAGATAAAGAAATATACTCATGGGGCTGATAAGAGAAAAATAATTCATCATCTATCGAGTGGTTTAAATCAAAAGTCTATTCGAAAATTCACCATCAAAAAGCTTACCTCGCTAAAAATATTGACAAACCCAAGTGCTTTTTCAGATGAAACGATGCATACCATCAGGAAAGTACTAAAGGATATGCTTTATACCTGGACGTTAACTACCAAACACAGGGTTCCTTTTTCGGGTGTGATCAGGAGTAAGAAACAGATCATCGGGGTCACAAAAATATTAGGAGAATTTCAGAACCGATGTGTAGCACTGGACTTTTTACATGTTCATTATAATTTGCAGCAAAAGAGCTCTGAAGAAATCATTCAATGGAGGAAACTGGAAAATAAATGGGAGCTCGAAAAGGAAACCTTCCGCGACCAAATTTATAAGCTATTTCGCAAAGGCTAGTTGCCCTTTATTAGTCGGTTTTATTACTATATTAAATCACAATGGAGCCAATCTGCTAAATTGCGGTCTGTTCAATTAGTATATGCAAGCTTTGGATGAAATGAAATAGATATACCTATTGAGTATCCTTCATTTCGATACATATTTTTCCCAAATTTTTCTATACATCTGAATTCCTATTAATGGAAGCAACCCCGCTGCTATCGCCAACAACCATAATTGAGGAGTAAGTACACTTAGCTTTAAAACAAGGCGTAGCTGAGGAAAAATAAAAACCAGTACCAACAAACCAATACAAAGCAACAGTGCAAACCAAATAAATTTGTTGGTTGTAATTTCGTTAACAATCAGTTTTGAATGAAGCGAAGACATATTGAATACATGAAAGAGCTGCGCAAACGATAAGGTGACAAAAGCAATATTGTTTAATACCGTTGCATCTGTAGTAATATAATATTTACAATATAAAACTGCCACTATTACGGATAACGTGAGGGTTAATGCGTAGGCTGAAATAATAATCCAGTCCTTGCCAGAGATTATATTTTCATTGAAACCCCTTGGAGGGCGCTTCATAACAGTAATGTCTCCCCTGCCTAACCCCAGTGCCAGAGCAGGAAATACATCGGTAACAATATTTAAAAAAAGAATTTGTAAGGGTATTAGAATAGCGGCTGGAACAAACAAACCAAGAGCAGTTACAATCAGAATCTCACTCATATTGCAAGAGACAAGATAGATGACAAACTTTTGGATATTTTGAAAAATTTCACGACCATGCGCTATCGCTTCTGTAATCGAAATAAAAGAATCATCTTTTAGAACAATGCTTGCAGTCTCTTTAGCAACCGCTGTGCCCCTCAATCCCATAGCAATGCCTACGTCTGCTTTTTTGAGTGCCGGTGCATCGTTAACACCATCTCCCGTCATTGCCACAATGTTTCCAGCTTTTTGATAGACATCTTCAATTTCTAATTTCTGCTTTGGAGTTGCCCGTGCAAATACGGAAGTTCCAAGTATTTTTTTCTTCCACGCTTCGGTAAGCATATCCATTGCAGGAAGATCTGTACCGGTAATTACCTTCGTCTCCTCCTGTTCCACCAACCCTGTCCTTTTTGCAATATTTAGTGCCGTCAGGGGATGATCCCCTGTTATCATCACGATCTGTATGCCCGCCTTCCGACAAGTAAGAATCGCCTCCTTAATATCCAACCGGGGCGGATCTAAAAATCCAATCATACCCACGTAAATCAGATCAGCCAAATAGTTTTCGCTTGGAAAATTTCCTTCCTTATAGGCAAAAGCCAATACGCGAAGGCCATTTGCAGACATCTTTTCGGATTCTGCGAGTACGTTACTTTTTTCATTGGAAGTCACTGCTGTAATGGATGCTCCGGATTGCATTTTATTACATTTGGTAAGCAAGTCTTCCACAGAACCTTTTGCAGCAACAAACTTTTTATCGGGGCCTTGGTGCAACGTGCCCATTATTTTAGTGACTGAATTAAAAGGCATCTCGTCCAGCCTTTCGTACTCCTTTTTTAAAGCATCTGCATTTGCTCCAGAAGCAGCAGTAAGTTGAAGAAGCGCAATTTCGATGGGATCTCCTGTTGCATTTTCTTTTTCATTGCCTGTTTTAACATTCGCATCATTACAGAGCGTACCGATCAATCTCAGCTTTTCAAAATTTTCAGTGCTGCGTTCTATTTGTCCATGATCAAATAGCAGCGCCCTGTTTTTAATTTCTACGCGTACCTGCTCCCCGGGAAAAGACAGCATTTCTACAGAAATCTTATTCTCCGTCAAGGTGCCCGTTTTATCCGTTAAAATCACACTTGTACTACCCAACGTTTCAACGGCAGAAAGTTTTTTTACAATGGCATTACGTTTGGCCATCAACAACATGCCATAGGCAAGTGCAATGGTTGCCACAATAGGCAGTCCTTCCGGAATAGCAGCCACTGCTAATGCTATAGAAGTCTCCAAAATCAATTTCCATTCCTTCCCCTGAATAATGCCCGTAGCTGCAAAGATCAATGTCATCACAAGGGTAATCCAAATAAGCTTTTTGCTAAGTGTATTGAGTTTCTTATCGAGAGGCGTGGCTGTGGAAGCCGAGCTTTCAACAAGGGAGGTAATCGTTCCCAATTGGGTATGTTTTGCTATTGCGGTAATAACTGCTTTGCCATTACCATTCATCACCGATGCTCCTTTAAAAACCATATTGACCCGATCTCCCAATGCGGTATCCTTGGCAAGCTCCTCCGTAATCTTTATACTAGGAAGAGATTCACCGGTAAGAGAAGATTCATTACACTGTAACTGATTGGCTTCGATAAGTCTTCCATCAGCAGGAATTACATCACCTGCCTCCAACATAATAATATCACCAGGTGCTAGATTCTCAGCAGGAATTTCCTGCACTTCCCCATTCCGTATCACCTTACATTTGATCACTTCCATCTCCCGTAAGGCATGCATGGAACTTCGTGCCTGCATTTCCATCAAAAAACCAATGAGTGCATTTATAAAAATGACACAACCAATGGCAATAGCATCCAGATAATCATTAAAGAAAAAAGAAACAGCTGCAGCGAAAATCAGCAAGTAGACAATAGGGCTTATAAATTGTTGTAGCAATATCTGCCAGACACTCCTTTGTTTTTGGATCTCGTAACTATTTGCTCCAAATGTTTCTGTTCTTTTTGTTGCTTCATCTGAAGTTAGTCCATTATTCGGATCAGTTTGAAAAGCAATCACTATCTGCTCCATAGATAAGGTCTGTATATTTTCCAGCGGATATTTAATATTCATTGAATTTGTTTTACTGACTTAGGGAGCGTATGTGTTGAATTGTCTAATTATACTTGTAATTGCAGTTTGACCCTACAACCATAATGATGAAAAAACTGCTAAAACCGAATAGGATCAGGAACGCTATCATACCTAAATTAAAGATACACCTTTTAAAACGGACACTTTAATGAAGTGTGATTTATGCAAATTCTTTTTTTGGATTCAGTTACAGGCGCTCAAATCCATTCTATAAAACATGTAGATGCATTGGAAGTGGTGGTTGATTGAATAGAATCATCTTTTGGTCAAAAAAATCCCTTATTTGAAAAAAACTTCCCTTTATTTCCTAAATTGCCATCCAAACAAGGTCTCAAGCGCTTGATGTTGCGTGTTGGCAAGAAAAATAAGGATTGAATAACGGAGATTATGACCAATAGAGATATATAGCAAGAGGATTGGTGTAAAAGGGTTAAAAAAGTGAAACAAATAAACCAGGGAAATATCCACTTTGGAAACTGACCAAAAAAAGCTAAAAAGCAAACTCACAAATGAAATTTCCTATAGCCAACATATCCATTAAAAATTGGAACCCAGAAGAGGATGTACTTTTATATATTCTACTGAATAAATATATTTATAGAGACGACAATCAGCTTTATCAATCTTTCTTTTACAACAAAGAGTTTGTAGATTCCAATGGAGATATCTATTTATTGGTTGACCAAAAAAAATCCACTTCACTCTTGAGAAAGATTTTTAAATTTTTGCCCAATGTATTTAAGATTGAATTAATTTTCAAGAAAACAAAAAACAAAATGGACATTGAAAATGTGAGAGAATTTATACTAAGGCAGATTGGAAAAATGCCCAAAGATGCCAATCATGCAAATTGGATAGAACAGATAAAAAATGCTAAAAAAATTCAGGAAATATTGGATGGCTGATGGATGACAGAAGGAAAGATACCACCAATACAAGTATTTATTCTTACAGGCTGATGTATAAATTTTGACCTTTTTTTTAATCAATATTTAGTGAAATAACATTAGATTTATGCATTCAAAAATACCTAAACGTTAAGCCCGAAAACACTTTTCATTATTAAAACGAAAACTATGAAGCCAATCATAAGAAAGTACTTAAAAACTTTTCTATTAGCAGGACTTACCTACGGACTGATTATGTTAGGATTTGATTTAGCTAGTGGTGAAAAATTCAATGTGTGGGAATTTTTATTTACGACAATTCTTTTTGGGTTTATAATGTCTTTAATATTAGTATCTTTTCAAATTTACATACTTAAAAAGAAGGGAATTAAAGAAATAACAAAGGAGAATTTGGCAGTAAAGCAAACAAAAACAGTAACCTGTGCATTGAATAAAACTGAACTAATTGAAAAACTAAAAAACGACCCCATATTCGAAAAATGAAAATGGCGGAAAATGAAAATGGAATTGTATTGAAAACTGGTATGACCTGAAAATCGTGGGGCGAAGAGATAAAAATTCTACTTAAACAGGATAATAAAGCTGATTTTGAATATCAGATTTCAAGCAGTCCAAAATTGAAAACAACTTTAGTCGATTATGGAAAAAATCTTGAAAATCTGAACCAAATTGAAAACATGATAAAAAACATTCCTTGAGCAAGAAAGACCCACTTCATTTTGAAGCAAATTCTTTCTTCTAAGTAACTCCTTTCATTCGGAACCTTTGTACATAGCATGTACTATGGCCAACTATAATATACCATATCTGATTACAGTCGAAACTACTATGAATAGAAAAAGGCTTGGTTTCGGATGCCAAAGGCATTTACATAGCTAACAAAAAAATTTCTTTCTCAAATCAAATTTTGCGGTGAAAGTGCCTGTCTTATCGTAGCTGTACAACCTCCCTTTTCCAGTATTATTTTCTGCAAGGGATTTTCACAATCTGAAAAACTAAAAATACCATAATACCAATCGCTATTTGTAGGGAAAAGCTACAGGGAAACCCTACCGAGAGAAAATTTGGGCTTCCATGTAAAAAGTTTGTCCCAGGTATAAAAAAAAATTACAAAATTGTATATTTATAAAAAGTAAAAAAAGTAATAGAAAGAACATCAAAAGAATATCAAGAGAAGTCGTTTTTCGGTTACCTTCTTCCTCAAAATTGGAAGATTTACAAGATATTGCTGACCTTTTTGCTTTTAAAGAAATATTACAAAAATCGAAAGCAACTCAACAAGATGTAGATGAGTTGGTCAAAAGAATAAAAAAAGGTCGTTGGGCAAAAACAAAACAGAAATCAGGTATATGAGATTTGTAGTCGATATGAATCTTGTATTCAGAGCGGAACTAAATTCTACTAATAAATTTTCGAAGATTAATTTACAGCCTAAGTCAAAGTTAAACCTGCATTTTACCGAATAACTTGAACTTGAGATTGCGGAATATTAAACTAAACAAAAAAAAATTAAATATTAAGTAATTAAGCTTCGTAAAACTTCCAGTATAATTATTTCGGAAATAATATTCATAAGTGTGCAGTTAATACCAAGGAATTTATTTAGGACAGTAGAAAAGTTAACAATCGATATAGATATCACTGACACGGAATCTATGGCATTAACGGAACATATTTAAAGAAAACTATGGACAGGTGATAAAGAATTAATCAGCGGGTTAAAAAATAAAAAGTTGGAGAAAATTATATCAACTGATGAGCTATTTAAAATCATGGTTAAACAAATTTAAAATAACCTTCACTACTCAAGGGCAATGAGCCATAGCAATTAATTTAAATGATTTTAAAATAAAGGGGTGTTGCCTTCTTATCGCCCTCCTTCCAAATCATACATACTACCGAATTGCTGCCAAATTTAACCTATGTAAAAAAAATCAAGATCTTTTGAGATCCTGTACGCATAGCAAAAACAAGATTCGTACCAACAACAAGGCAAAAATCTTCCAACCCATTCAGGTCGTTTAGTAGCCTAAATAATCCCAATGCAGCTGTGGCAATGGCTACGGTTTGCAGCATAAAAAGTCATATTTTGGAATGCCGGGCGATGCATTTAAAAAGGAAACTACCGTAAGGCGCAGGTAAGGAATATGTATCACTTAGTTTTTTAAACCGTTTAAGCCAATAATAATTCATGACAGCAACCTGATCATTCCAACTTCCATGATTAAACACTTTTTCAATAACAAAGCGTGCATGCTTTTTATAATCAATATGGTTGAAATCCACATCTCAAAATGCCTTTTTTGATAAGCTCCATGCTGTCATTGGGTAAAGTTAGGTTTTGCCAGTTACGTAATTTTGCTTTAATAATGGATCAAACTTCTCTACATACGAAAGGGGCACACTCCTATTTACCGAAGTGGTGCATTCTTATTTACGGAGATGGCGCCCTGCTAATTACCGAATTTGGTGTATAATTATTAACCAATCACACATCTCTGATAAACAGGGATATATCGTTATAAAAATTACATAACAAATTCATTTTCAATTAGTAACCCCGATTTTATGCAATTGTAAAGCCTTACCTGAGGGATTTTAACAAATCTTAATAGCAGAATTATTTTTAAAATTCTTGGAAAAGTAAACGAATTCCTGCAATTTGCAGACTTCACCTTTAACTGAAATAAAATGACATTATTTTTACGACTTCGCTCCACTGTTCGTTTGGCACTGATACCTTGCTTTGTATTTGTCTTCAGCATTTTAACAGCAACCTCTTATGCCGCTTTTGTTCCTGCAGAAAAACAATTTGTTGCGGAAAAGACCGTAAGCCCCCAAAATCAACAGGATGCTTATGCAGCATTGGCTGCTATGAGCAACAAAGAAATTGAAAAACTTACCGGCAAAAAGTTGACGTTCAAAGAAAAAGCAGGTTTGTTTTTACTAAGGCATCAATGGAAGAGAAAAGCCGAAAAACCTGTTGTAGCCCAAGAACATTGGGAGGACAAATGCTTTAGCATGTACCTGAAAAACGGAGAGGTAGTAGAGGTGAAAATTATTCTGATAGGAACTGAAGAAATCAAATATAAGCGCTGCAATAAAATTGATGATCCGGAAATGGTTATTTCGAAAGAAGATGTCTTCAGTATAAAAGATAGCAATGGCGAAAGCATCTATACATCAAAGGATGAAAATTGGAAACGTGGTGGCTCGGCATCAGATGGGCGTACGGATAGACTTGCCCTTGCCTCGGGTATTACCGGAATAGGCGCTGTAACCTTGGGATTAATATATTTTCCCCTTGGGTTAGCAGCAGGATTGGCAGCAGGCATTATGGGTATTATATCCTTAAGCCGTTTTAGAAAAAACTCCAGGTTACGGGGAGAGGGATGGGCCATTACCGGGGTTGTAGCCGGAAGCTTATGGTTGCTATTGACCACATTGGTAATTATTGCCATTGCCAGTTTTTGGTAGTTTTTTATAAAAAAAGAAATGAGGAAACCTAAGAAAAATAGTCCCATTAGTAAATTGGTGCTGTATTTAAAACATTCTGAAAAGAAAAGCCATAAAATGTAGTTATTGGATAGTACCTAACCAAGCAAGTATTTATATAGTTTTCTATTTACAATAAAGTGAAAAATGAAAAATGAAAAAAAATAGCACCAACAAAGATACATAGCCTTTTCGCTTTCGATTTGACCCTTTTTTTTGAAAAAAACTTATGAAATATTATGCATGAGCATTATACAATTTTAAAGCATTGACTGGGATTCTATCGAAAAAAAGGAATATTACAGGAGAAACCGAAGTAGTTTTTTGTCAGACAATGGAATTTTTTGGACTAAAAAAAGGGTAGACTACTCCTCAAACTATCTTACAAACCATTGATGTAAAAAAGGATACTTTATACAATGTCTTGAGGGAGCATTTATAACAGAACTCCCAAACAGGGGAGAAAATTAATTTGTGGGCAGGACGGAATTATATGGTTTCAAACGATCAGTGCGCATTGTTGCATCTCTAAAAATGGAGTAAAACCACTCATAATAGACGAAGAATTTTTGAAATAGCCTTTTCATCCTATAACAGTTATAGAATTTTTTAATCAAATCCTTTACCGCATAAAAAAAGAAAGAACCACATACTTGCTATTTTGCAGGCCTCATCATCATGCTATTGATTTTGGCCAGGCTTTTTGCGATCAGTTGAGGATTCAGTAATAAACGAAAATAAAAGAACAGTAATACCATCTGGTAAGGATACAAATCCTCGATCATTGGTTTAGATCCTTGTGAATGACTTAAATCCATTGGCTACAAATCCACATGCGCCATCCTTCTACGTTTCCGGCGATTTATCAACTTTTAATTATTACCTTGTCCTTTCAAATAAAAACGGATAGGTAAAGAACAGTCTAAGGTTGAATAAGGAGCATCAAATGTCTCTCCTTCCAAGCCTGAAAAAGGTCAATAAAAGTTGCTCATGATTTATTTAGAAAAATTTTTCGTATTAATACTTATCACATTATCGCTGCTTTTTGCCACTTGCAGGCCAAAACAGGAAAAAACAGAATTAACTGAGAAGCCAGCATTGGACAACCTGGACAACCGGCAATTTCCCGGTAATCAGGATGAGGAACAAGTAATAGCCACTGTAGAAAAGCTATTGGTAGCGGCAGGTAATCATGATTTTACAGCGCTGGACAGTATGGTTTTGAAACATGCAAATCTTGGCATCACCAGAAAAGAGGATAGTACCTGGCAAAATACGGTGATGACCATTAAGGAGTATATAAACAGCAGAAACAACCGGGAACTCATCCCCTATTGCGAGATAATAAACGATTATTCTATACAGGTAAGCGAAGGACATCTTGCCTCTTTAATTGCTGATAATGTAGTTCATCAGTTTGGGATTGCAAAAAGCCATGAAAAAAACTACTTCACCCTGATGAAAGAAGGAAACAATTGGAAATTCCTGAGCATCTCCTTTACTATTGTTCCCGTACCTGACGAAAAAAAGAAATTTGACAGCAACATTTTCGCCAGAAGTTATGCACAGGCTTGGGGTAGCAACAGACCCGAATTTGTAGCCATGTATTATGCCAATGAAGGCATGCTACAGGTAAACGAAGAAAAACCCGTTACGGGTAGGAAGGAGATATCAAAAGTTGCCCAGAACTTTATGACCCGATTTCCAGATATGAAAATGTCTTTCGACAGCCTCGTTGAAAAACCAGGTGGCACCGAATTTCATTGGACACTTACCGGAACAGATGCTGACCCAAAGGCCAAAGGCCATAAAGTAAAATTCAGCGGCTTTGAACGTTGGACGATGAGTAAAAAGGGGTTGATCCAAAAATCATTGAACCAGTTTTCGAAGGAGGAATACAATAGACAACTTGAATCGGGAAGCGGGGATTAATAGAATTTAACTTATCATTTGTTTTTTTATGAGGATAATGGCTATTTTTCTAACAACTGCGATATTCACAGGAATAACAACACTTTCTTTTGGCCAAACAAGTCAACAAAATCAACGGGCTCATAATACTATATTTAGTACGGACTGGTATTCATTAACCAAAGATTACATGACATGGTACAACTATACTTATTATAATATTCACCTATCCCAAAACTTCATAGGACTCGATCTTGACTCTACCGAAATAGAAAAATCTGTATTTTTAGACAAACTCACTTCAGGGAACCTGATAGCCTTTAATACGAGTACTGTTAATAGACAGCCCGTATACAAATTATTCAAACTCAATTCTGATGACGAAAGCATTAAAGCTACTATTAAACAAATGGCTGATACAGAAATCAGAAATTCAAAAATGGAAGGAACACGGTTTCCTGAATTTGGCTTTACAGACTTAACGGGTCAATCTTATAACAATATCTCATTTATTGGCAAATTAACTGTCCTCAAATGTTGGTTTATTCATTGTGCAGCCTGCGTAAAGGAATTCCCTGAATTGAATGCTTTGGTAAACCAATACCAATCAGACTCCGGTGTACAATTTATTAGTTTGGCTTTAGACAAAAAGAGTGATCTGATAAAGTTCTTGAAGAAGGGAAAATTTAAGTATGCAGTGATACCTGAAATGGAAATTTTCATGAATGACCAATTGAAGATTACAGCATATCCTACCCACGTGCTGATAGATAAAAATGGAATAATAATAAAGGTCGTACATACAATAGAGGATCTGATTCCTTTTTTAGAAAAGGAAAAATCTGAAAGGTTACCATAATTTCTATCTCTTCTGATGGCAAAACTTTTTATCCATATCAAGGATAACCCTTTTAAAAAAATTCTTAGATAGAAAAAAGGTTTCTAGCCAATCCAATACCATCCAAATTTGGTTAGAAAATATATGTGGTAAAAACAGCCAAAAGGATAAGAGAAATTTAAATATCAATTAATTATACACGTTCCCCTTTACAGAAAACTCAAATCCATGATTTTAGTCTTACCTATTGCTATACAAGCAAAAACATAATGAATTGATTTGTTCACCATTTATAATTTTGGGTTGTGTGTTTTTTAAAAGTGATGCTTCAGTATACTTCCACTATGGGCATACGGGATACATATAGACTGGTTAAAAATTTGATTTCATTATAGGAAATGGCTAAAACCCCTGATAGGGCGTTATCCCAATTTCATAACTTATCCTTCATAAATATCTTTCCGAACCATAAAATAAAAGAACCATCCCGAATTGGGCGGGAGTAACCAAACAAAAAAAACTTACCATCCCATATATGACGGGAGTAACAAAAAGAAAAATAATCATCCTGCATTTGTCGGGAGCAACCATACTATAAACTAAAATAAACCATCCCGCATCGGGCGGGAGCAACCAAACAAAAAATAAAAAATACAATAAGGAAAATCTTCCCAAGCCAGACCATTCCCAGATTGAATTTCGGGAAGAACCCGCCAAAAGAGTAGCTGCCATCTGCTTTGAAGGATGGTCTGATGATGAAAAAATAAAAAGTATAAAAATCAATTAACAGCAGCCCTTAACGCCAAAGGCATTCCCTATACCAACCGGTTTTACTTTTTAGGATACAATGTTCCATACGAATTTTTCAATCGCAAAATGAAGTGATTGTGGAGTCGCTTAAAAAATAAGGGGTGCTTCAAAATGGCTTCTCCTGAAAGAGAAGTTGCGCAATCCAATACTTTCCAGCAACTTCTTATAAAAGAAACCAACCTCTTTCACAACAATATCTTTAGGAAGAAAAATGGTGCCCTCTGATGATATAAAACACTAAGAAAGAGGATGGCAACATCTGGATTGCGAAAGATTGGAAGATGCAATTCCATTATGCTTAGGGTATCTGCTTTAACATATTTTTTGTAAATTATTCTCAAATGCCTAATTTGCACAATCAATTGTTTACAACTTCCATTGAAAAATACGATAATCATATTATACCTGTTACTAATCGGGTTTTACAGCGGAGGCTATAAGCTGCTTGTTTCTTTTCTTCAGGAAAAGACAAAACAGGAATTACAGTCTCTCATAAATACCAACGACTATAACAATCATTCGGTTATTGAGTTGAGCGTACCCATTGATTTACCATATCTTACAGATTGGCAAACATGGGAAAGTACACAGGGTATCATTATTATAGATGAAATACCCTATCAATATGTAGAACGTATCCTCAAAAATGGAGAAATGATTTACAGGTGTTTACCTAACCATAATATGCAGATGGTTTTTACGGCAAGAGATCGTTTTGAAAAATTATCAAATCAATTTCAGGATCCTCTTGCAAATAAAAATCAACCTTTGACAATAAAAATTACCCCACTCTCCATAGAAGCCATTTGTTTACAAATTGGTTTGGCTTTCCAAACTAATAGCCCCATTATAAGAGTGAACCTATGTAACCCTTATGATCAAAAATTACCTGCATATTATAAAAATGTGCCTACCCCTCCACCCAATGGGGTTCGTTGCTAAATTTCCCCTTCAATAGTTTGATGATTGACTCCTGTTTCATTTTCCGAATAATTATTAAAGTAATTCCGGAATAATGATGTTGTATACGCTGTGCAGGTAAACTCTATGTTTATAGACAAGTGTGCAGTATCTTGAATGCGGGTTATTACACACTATTGGCCATTTATGTAACCCAAGGTCAAAAGCGCTTTGTGGATGTAAATTTTATACCTAAGCTTTTAAAAAAAATGCTAAAAGCATTTGGCCTTACTTCATTTAATGGTTGGCGAATGGAAATCATATTGCTTTTTAAGGATGAGAGCCTGTTGCAATAATCAGCACAAGCCATTCAAAAATCCTGATAGCAAACAATTTTACCGTGTAACTCAAAATTTTTAAAAAATGAATCAATTTATAATACAACTAATGGAAAAATCATTTTCCGGGATAATTATTTTATTCATATTCCTTGGTGGTTTTGACCAATTGTATGGACAGTCAGATCAAGATGCGCTGATGATGAAAAATAACGAATTCTGTACCGGCTTTATGTATCAGCATTCTGGTTGGGACCATTATTGGGAAGGCTCCATAAAAAGGGATAACCAAAATATTGGAACCCTGAAAACGCAGATGGTGAGCTATATGGGCATGTATGGCATTACGAACAAGCTCAACGCATTTGTAACACTCCCTTATGTAAAAATCTCATCAAATGTTGGCGAATGGAAGGAGCAGCAGGGTGTGCAGGATATTTCAGCATGGCTAAAGTATTGGATAGTTGACAAAAAAGGGGAAAAAGGCCGTTTTGGTTTGTTTGGACTAGCGGGCATTTCTACACCCGTTACCAACTATAACATAGATATGCTTCCTTACAGCATTGGCTTGGGCAGTACCAACCTAAGCGGAAGGATAATGGCTGACTACCAAAGAGGGCGATGGTTTGCCACAGGCTCAGCTACCTATATTTTGCGAAGCAATGTTGAACTAGACCGTAATTCCTACTACACAACTCAAATGCAATATACCAACGAAATAAGAATGCCCCATGCTACCCAATGGATGCTAAGAGCAGGTTACCGCTATAAAGGTTGGATAGCAGAAGCCATTGCCGATAACTGGACCACGCAAGGTGGACACGACATAACCCGCAACAACATGCCTTTCGTAAGCAATAGAATGGAAGCTACCCGCCTTGGAGCCAACTTTAAATGGGAAGATGGTATGGTAAAGGGGTTAAGCTTATTAACCGGAGGCAGTTTTACCCTTACAGGTCGTAATATAGGGCAAGCCTCCACGTTTTACGGCGGTATTGTGTATCTCTTTAATGTTTCCTCCAAATCATCTTCATCAGGCTCCTCAAAAATAAAATAATTTAAATATGAAAAAGCTTCTATATATTATTGCAACCATTCTTATTTTGAATAGTTGTAATAAATCAATAAATGACCAGTCACTGGCATATCCTGTATTAAATCCCAAAAAAAACGATGCCAATGCAGGTATGTGGAAACCTATTATGCTTTCGGCACCTGATCAGGTAATGGTGCCGGCACCGGGTGCGGCGGCAGGCCCCGACTACACAACACAGATAAATGAAATAAAATCATTTCAGGCCAATCTTAATGACGAGGGCAAAAAAAATATTAGCTATTGGGGAGCAGGTGCTGTGTTGCGATGGAATGAAATTACCCGGGAACTTGTGGCTAAATATAATTTGCCTCCTGTAAATAGCCCCGATGGCACTTATCCATTTCCCGATGCAAATAATCCTTTAGCTTATCCCTTGTTTCCTTTTGCAAACCCGCCTTATGCCGCCCGTGCCTACGCTTATATAAGCGCCGCTTGTTTTGACGCTTTGGTGGCCTGCTATCACTACAAAAAATTATACAACCGGGCAGCACCCTATGTGGCAAACACAACGGTGGACGCCTTGCTGCCCAAAACCGACCTGCCAAGTTACCCCAGCGAAGATGCCACGGTAGCTGGTGTAATGTGGGAAATGATGAAGCTGCTTTTTCCAGGCGAACAGGCTTATGTGCAAAACCTGATTCAGGAGCATATGGATGCCCGGATAGCAAGCGGTGCCAATGTTCGCAGCGATTTAGAGGCCGGCTATGCCTTGGGGCGTTCCATTGCCATCAAGTTTGCAACCCGTGCCCGAACCGACCGGGCAGGAGCATCTGCAGGTACTCCTGCTATTTGGAAACAAATGGAATCAGCAACTATTGCACGGGGCGAAATACCCTGGTTAAGTCTCGAATTCCCTGCAAGACCCGCCATGCTGCCTCTGTTTGGAAGAGTGCAACCCTGGCTATTCGACAGTGCTATCCTTATCAGTATCCGCCCACCGGCGCCACCCTCAACCAGTAGCGAAAAGTTTAAGAAGGAATTGGAAGAAGTGTATCAATTTTCAAAAAATCCAACTCGTGAACAAATAAGAGTTGCACAGTTTTGGGCCGATGGTGTAAGTACTTATACACCGCCCGGTCATTGGAACGCCATTGCCGCCAATGTTTTTGTACCCATGCAAATGAGCGAGGTACGCTGGGCACGCAATCTTGCCTTACTCAATATGGCTTTAATGGATGCTTCCATTGCATGCTGGGATACTAAATATTTATATTTCAATCCCCGACCAGGGCAAATGGACAAGCGCATTAAAACGGTAGTAGGTGTACCCAATTTCCCATCATACACGAGTGGGCATAGTACATTTAGCGGCGCAGCAGCTACTGTATTAAGCCATATAGTAAGCGATAAAACAGATGATTTTATGCAAATGGCAAACGAAGCAAGCCTGAGCCGCTTATATGGCGCTATACACTACCGCAGCGATTGCGATGAAGGATTGGCCTGCGGAATGAGAGTGGGTAACTTCGCGGTAAAAAGAGCGGTAACAGATGGGGCGGGCAATTAACTATTTACCATTAATTACAGAGACATCCTTCCTGATTATATGTTTCACATTTCAGGGTTCTACCCGCAACGTCAACCGCTTTAGGCAGTAAGCCGTTGCGGGTAGAAATCCCGGTAAAGGTCGTTACACCTCATATTTTTTATTGAAAATGATGCAAAGCAAATCCATAATTTTTCACCTGTTGGTGGCTGTACTCGTTAGTAACCTTACTGCATTGCTGATTAATGAGCACAATGTACGAATAGTTAAAAATAGAATACCTTGATGACTATGAAGAAACACAAAAATCATTTTCCGAAGATTTATACGGTGTAAAAAAACAGGTAAATGGGGATTTATCAATGTATCAGGTAAACTAATAATCCCTTGCAAATACGATAAAGTAGAACCGATGAAAAGAAGGCTTTCCCCTGTAATGATTGGCGGCAAGCAAGGTGAATATGGTGTACTAAAAAGAAGAAAATATACTTTTATCAATAAAACAGGAAAGCAATTGATCCCTTTTAAATACGCTTATCTGGAACCCTTCAACGAGGGAATTGCTGTGGTGAATATAGGGGCAAACTGGATTTATATGGATATGCCTCGGGTGGTAAATGGGGTTATATTGATAAAACCGGAAAAGAGATCACCCCGATAAAATATAGTATTTCGAAAAGCTTCAGCGAGGGATTAGCCCCTGTAAACATAGGTGGCAAATTTGAAGATGACCATATGGGAGGCATTACCATTATTAGTGTGGTAAATGGGGTTATGTTGACGCTAAGGGAAAGGAAGTAATTGCATTGGTGTATGATAAAGCCGACGATTTATACGAGGGGGAAGTAAAAGTGGTAAAAAATGGAACGCCCATCGCCATCAACAAAAAAGGCGCTATCGTAAATTAACTGCAGGATGAAGGTTCTGCTTCGCAAATTATTGCCCTACCTTTGGTTTTTTTCTAAATGGCTTTATATTTCAAGCCGCAATTTTTCTTCCCCTTAGGTTACCATAAACAGGAAGAAAACTCAAGTGAATAAGCGTATATGTTTATCCGCTAAAATAGGATCAATAAACTAAAAATGATAAACTTGAAATGTAAAAAAATACTTACCGGATTTGCGATATTGATAAGTTTTACTTCAACAGCCCAACAGAAAAAAAACAAAGTAAACATTGTTGGACAGATGAAAGATGCGATGTGGAAAGGGCAACTGTATGGAAACATAAGCCTTGATACCATTGCCAACAGGGAATATTTATACGGGCTTGGTCCTGTGGAATATTTAGCTGGCGAAATTCTAATTATAGACGGGAAGTCATACAAATCAATTGTATTAACTGACACTTCTATGAAAGTTGAAGAAACCTATAACCTGAAAGCCCCATTTTTTGGGTATGCCAATATTTCAACATGGACAGAGCAAAACTTGCCCGAAAATATTCAAACGATACCACAACTTGAAAAATACCTTGATCAGGTAACAAAATCTGCTCCACGACCTTTTGTATTTAAAATGTCAGGGACTGTTGAAAAGGCTACAATCCATATTGTGAACCTGCCAAAAGGATCAAAGGTGAGCTCACCGGACGAAGCACACGAAGGACAGAAAACCTATCCTCTTATAAATCAACCATCAACTATTATTGGATTTTTCTCCACAGAACACAAAGCTATTTTTACGCATCACGACACTTATTTGCATATGCACCTGATAACAGCAGACAGGAAAAAAATGGGGCACCTTGACGAAGTATTGTTTAAAAGAGGAACCATGAAACTTTTTTTACCAACAGAATGATAGCACATAAAGCCGCTAATAAATCTTCCCGGGTATTATTAAAATAGTAAAGGTAAAAATTTGCATTATGAACAACTCCTAAACACAAAATCAGCGCATTACGAAAATGACCTATGCATGGGTTTATCCGCATTATCTCACAAAAATGGAGAAAAAGGGCAGAACGAAAGAAGAATGGCATCAGGTAATAAAGTGGTGAACTGGTTTTAATAAAAAGAAACTACATGAATTTATAGACCAAAAATCAACCTTCGAAACATTCTTTCAACAGGCTACCTTGAATCCCAATGCTCATTTGATTACCGGAGTCATCTGCGGCAATCGGGTAGAAGAAATTCAGAACCCTTTAACACAGCAGGTTCGATACCTCAATAAGTTTGTGGATTAACTGGCAAAGTGAAGGAAGATGGAATAGATTTTGCGTAGCTAACAGGCAATGAAAAAGGTTTGATCTTGGTTGTAATATAATGTCATAAGCCGCACCCACAGCGGATTCATCAACATTTACATAAATAAGGCCTCATCATGCCATAAGGAGTTCAAAGAAATGATACCTGTACAAGAGAAAGATTTTTCGAAAAACCCTCTATCCAAATAAGGAAATACTTCCTTTTATAAAAAATGGTGAATGGAGCCCAATTTCGGTATAGATTTATTGCCAGAGGCTGTTGAGTTTCTAGAAATTCCCGATAATAAAGCCAGGGAGAAAATTTACTATAAAATCAAAAAAGCTCAATTCGTTAACGATAATGACTTATTTAAAAAGCAAAATGAATTCATTTGGGAATTTCGAACATTGTATAATAATAAATCATAAAGGCTTTTTTCATTTTGGGACAAAACTCAGGAAAGCGAAACTTTGGTAATAGCAACACATGGCATTTTGAAAAAAACGCAGAAAACGCCACCAAAAGAAATCAGGAAGGCTGAAAAAATCAGAAAGCAATATTTAGACAACAAGCCAAAAAAAAATGATGGCAGATAAGTTCAAAACGGTCTCGATTGATGCAATGATAGATAAGCACGTTGGAGAGCGTGGTACTACAAAACGGGATGTATTCGAAAATGAATTACGTATTGACTTGTTAGGTCAGGCTATCAAAAAAGCAAGAAAAGAACATAATTTGACACAGGAGCAATTAGGCGCACTTGTTGGTGTTCAAAAGGCTCAGATTTCAAAGATTGAGAACATCGTTAAAAATGTACGGTTTGAAACGGTTTTGAAAGTGTTTGAAGCTTTAGGTGCTAAAGTGAATTTTAATGTAGAAATGAAAAAGCGAGAATTGGCTTTTTAGGATATGGCTAGTGCTAAGATTAAATTTAAATATTGGGATAACAAAGGTTAGCATTCTTGCTTATCTTTCTCTTCCCAAAGAATAACAAGGTCCTAAACCATACCCACTCCGTTCTAGAGTATTATTCACCAACAACCAGGCAATGGATATTTTATCCAAGTCTCCTTTCATTATACAATTTCCGGATTTCTTTCTTATCGAATTTGCCCACGCTTGTTTTGGGAACCTCATATAGAAAAACATAGTCCATTGGGATTTCCTTTGTGTTCTTTGCGGTAAAAATTCCCTTAGCGCCCTTTGCGGTAAATTTTTAAGTCCCCAACCCTTTACGTTGCATTTCCTTTGTGTTCTTTGCGATAAAATTTCCCTTTGCGCCTTTTGTGGTAAAATTTTCTCTTTGCGCTCTTTGCGGTAAATTTATCAGTCCCCTAACCTATGCGTTGTATTTGCTTTAGGTTCTTTGCGGTAAAAATTCCCTTTGCGCCCTTAACGGTAAATCTTTCATTTCCTTTTGCCTCCTTTGCACTGCATTTCCTTTGCGCCCTTTGCGGTAAACTTTTAAGTCCCCAACCCTTTACATTGCATTTCCTTTGTGTTCTTTGCGGTAAAATTTTCCCTTTGCATTCTTTGCGTTGCATTTCCTTTGTGTTCTTTGCGGTAAAAATTCATTTAGCGCTCTTTGCGGTAAATCTTTCATTTCCTTTTGCCTCCCTTGCACTGCATTTCCTTTGCGCCTTTTGTGGTAAAATTTTCCCTTTGCGCCCCTTGCACTGCATTTCCTTTGTGTTCTTTGCGGTAAAAATTCATTTAGCGCTCTTTGCGGTAAATCTTTCATTTCCTTTTGCCTCCCTTGCACTGCATTTCCTTTGCGCCCTTTGCGGTAAATTTTTAAGTCCCCAACCCTTTGCCTTGTAGTTCCTTTGTATCCTTTGCAGTAAAATTTACTCTTTGCGCTCTTTGCGGTAAATCTTTCATTTCCTTTTGTCTCCCTTGCACTGCATTTCCTTTGCGCCCTTTGCGGTAAACCTTTAAGTCCCCAACCCTTTACCTTGCATTTCCTTTGCGCCTTTTGCGGTAAAATTTTCCCTTTGCATTCTTTGCGTTGCATTTCCTTTGTGTTCTTTGCGGTAAAAATTCATTTAGCGCTCTTTGCGGTAAAATTCATTTAGCGCTCTTTGCGGTAAAATTATCAGTCCACAACATTTTGCATTGTATTTTGCATTCTTTGCGGTAAAATTCAGTTTACAAAGCACACTCACTATTAAGATACGTTTTCATCCTCGAGTAAGTGTGGTCCTTACCCAAACAAACCAAAAATCTGTATCCATCACTAATTGATATGTGAATTAAATAACCAAAAGCAGTAATTATATAACACATAACTTTTTAGGAATCTGATCTTTGCTAAACTAAATTGATATAGGCTTAATATTAAAGTTTCATCCTAATAACCTGGAGAAATGATGGAAAACTACAATAAATTAAAAATAAACCCGTAACAAAAAAATATATAATCAATTTCATTTTGTTTGATAAGTTCAAAATATTACAGCAACGAAATAAAAAGTTAAAAGGCAAACATTAAAATTAAAAAACAATTAAAAATAGAAATCAATTAACATTTAAACAAACACAAAATGGAATACAGCGCAAAAAAAGATGTTCCTGATTTTACAGCAGGAAACTCATCAATGCATGAAGATGCTACAACAAAAATCATTGAAGAAAAAACGAAAAAGATCCCCTCTGATGCTTTCCTTGCAACAGCATTTGGTGCATTGGCATTGTCATTATCACTGAAATTGTCTGGCAGAACTAAAGATGCAATGTTTGTTGGACAATGGGTAGCACCCATTCTTATAATGGGAGTTTATAATAAAATAGTTAAACAAGAAAGCAATAAGTAAAAAAATATTATATCTCTAACAATTTAAAAAACAATTTAAAATGAGCACAGGAAAATTTTTTCTAGGAGTACTGGCAGGCTCTGCCGCTGGCGCAGCATTGGCAATTTTATTTGCCCCAGACAAAGGTTCGGTGACCCGTAAAAAAATGATGGACTTAGCAGACGATTTTGGGAATGATATAAAAGAAAAATTCATCGAAAGCCTAAAAATGGTTGGTGAGCATTTTGAAGTTGTAAAAGCCAATGCAATAGAAGAATCAGCAGATATAGTTGGCATAACAAAAAACAAAGCAAAAGAAGCGTACAAGGAATTTCAAAATTCTGACCACCAACCAGAAATTGTGTAAAAATGGTAATTAAGATGTGATAACGCAAACATTCATGTATTGTCTTTTGTGACTTTGTACATCTCGTTATTAAATTATGTGGCTATATGTAAGTTGTGCTATTTACTGATAATAAAAATAGATGGATGCATGTTAAGGCTTTTGCAAAACAACTTACAACTATAAAAAAATATTGAATATTTGCTATTATATCACATCAAAAAAAGTAATAGCATCAGGTTGAGATTAAAAATTTATAATTCAAACAATTTAAACTAAAAAAAATGAGTACAGGTAAAGTATTATTAGGCATATTGGCAGGTGCTGCCGCAGGTGCAATAGCAGGCATTTTATTAGCTCCTGATAAAGGAGAAAATACACGTAAGAAAATCTCTAAAAAAAGTGACGACTATGTAAAAGATTTAAAGTCAAAGTTTGATGATTTCTTAGAAACCATAACAGATAAGTTTGATACTGCTAAAGGAAAAGCTTATGACTTAGTTGAAGATGGGAAATCAAAAGCACAGGAAGTGAAGCATAATATCAGAAATACGGTGAATTAAGAAAAACCTTTCAACACAAATTTAAAAAAAACTCCATAGATTATTTAGGTAAAATTTGCCCGAATAATTTATGGAGTTACCTCAAACATCATGGAAGATAAAGCAACGCTGATAGATTCTCTTTTTGAAAAAGCAGAAATGTACGCAAAAACAAATTTCGAATTGTATAAGCTCCATGCCATCGATAAATCAGCTGATATCATTTCTACCATTGCAGCAAAACTTACCATCATTATGGTGGTTTTCTTATCTTTTATTTTATTAAATATCGGCTTGTCAATATGGATCGGAGAATTGTTGGGTAAAATATATTACGGATTCTTTATAATTTCTGCCTTTTATATTATAGTAACATTGATTCTATACTACAATCGGAGTATCTTATTAAAAGCGCCAGTCAATGATTCCATTATTTTAGAAATGATAAATGAAAAAAAAGATGAAAAAAATATCTCCGAATGATTCACTCGCTAATGCCATTATTCTATTAGAAGCAAGAAAAGAAAAAGAATTTTTCGAGCTAAAAGAACAGTTTCATGCAGTACAAGAAAGTTTAAAACCAATCAATCTTCTAAAAGATACATTCAAATCAGTAACAAACTCTCCCGATATAAAAAAGGGAATAGGAAAAACATTAATAGGAGTTACTTCAGAATTCTTAATGAGGAATATCTTTTTCCGTAAAACCTACAATCCGGTTAAAATAATTGCTGGCCTTGCACTGCAAACAGTGGTTACTGGTATTGCAACCAACAATTCTGATAAAATAAAATCTACAAGTCAGAAAATATTTGGTGCTTTACTTGGAAAACTTAAACGTAAAAAAACCGGTACCTCCCCTATCGAAATTCAGCCCTTATAATAATAGATACTTTCACAATAAAATCTCTAAAAAAATTTATCTAAGCAATAGTAATATATCATTCATACTCTTTGCGGTAAAATATTTCATATATGCTAATTGCCCTGCATTTCCTTTGCGGTAAATCTATCCCTCTGCGCTCTTTACAATATATTTCCATTGCGCTCTTTGCCGTAAAATTTTCCCTTCGCATACTTTGAAGTAAATTTATCAGTCCCCACAATTTGCGGTAAATTTTCCCCTTCGTA
Organism: Chitinophagales bacterium; assembly: GCA_038209595.1. GTDB lineage: Bacteria > Bacteroidota > Bacteroidia > Chitinophagales > Chitinophagaceae > Phnomibacter. Next base: position 2 of record JBBQXO010000058.1, on the reverse strand, counting down.
CC
>JBBQXO010000057.1:0-25842 GCA_038209595.1 Chitinophagales bacterium | reverse complement strand
TAGAGAAGGAAAAACAGAATATCGGTTATTAATTCTGATGGTTAACAAGGCAATTAAATACTTATACAATATGAAAAAGCAAGGATTTTCGGTTGTCATTAAAATTATATTAAAATCGGTTGAAAATACTGCATCCATAATCTTTACTAACGCTTCCTTCTTTAGCTTAATCTTTCAGCAAATTAAGCGTTCTGCCCTGGTAATAATTTGGTTAACAGGGGGAAGCGTTTTTACAGAAATATTTGCACAGCGTTACACAACAAATGTTGATCCTTTTATTGGAACTGAAAATGGCGGAAATGTATTTGTAGGAGCTTGTGTACCGTTTGGCATGGTAAAACTAGGGCCGGATTGTGGCACCCAACATAATAATTCAGGCTATTACGCCAACGAAGACATACAAGGGTTTAGTCATACGCATGTAAGTGGTACGGGTGGCGGCGCTAAATATGGTAATATTCTTATGATGCCCGTATCTGGCGCCTGGGAGCCGGAAAAGATTGCTTCATCAAGAAAAGAGGAAGTTGCAGCACCCGGATACTATGCTGCTTTTTTAAATAGGTACAAGGTGCAAGCTTCGCTTACAAGTACCCATAGTGTTGGTTTACACTCTTACACTTTTGATAAGGCAGAGGAGCATACCATTACCATAAATGCCGGCCATTTTTTAGAAATGGGTAAAGAATGGGGCGAAAGTCAGGAATTGGTTGGTAGTGAAGTACGCATTGTATCAAACAAAGCTATAGAGGGCTACACCCGCATAAAAGGCGGATGGAATATGGGGAAAGCTTACACAGTATATTTTTATGCCTTGTTCGATCAGCCGGCGGTATCCTCGGGTACATGGAATAATGGAAAGAAACAACCTGCTCAAACGGAACAATGGGATTCGGGCGCAAAAACCGGAGCGTGGTTTTCTTTTGGAAATCAACCCGGTCAACAGGTGAAAGTGAAGGTGGGAATATCCTTTTTAAGTGTAGGGAAGGCTAAAAGGAATGCGGAAAATGAAACGCCCGGCTGGGATTTTGTACAGTACAGGCAACGGGCGGATGAGCAATGGAATAAGGCACTGTCGAAAGTACAGGTGGAAGGGGGAAGTACTGCTTACAAAAAAATGCTTTATACAGGTCTTTACCATAGTATGCTAATGCCAGTAAACCGTACCGGCGAAAATCCTGGATGGAAATCTACCGAACCCTACTACGATGACTTTTATGCCATTTGGGATACTTACCGTACCACTGGCCCCCTGCTCACTTTATTATTTCCAGAGGTTCAGCGCGATATCATCAGGTCAATGATTGATATTTATAAAAATGATGGCTATATGCCGGATGCCCGCAGTGGAAATGATAATGGCAGAACCCAGGGCGGAAGCAATAGCGATATGATGATTGCCGATGCTTATGTAAAGGGGTTGAAAGGAATTGACTATGAGGTGGCGCTGCAAGCGATGATTCGAAATGCAGAATTACCGCCCGGTGGTGACGAACGGAAAGAAGGTCGTGGAGGTATTGTAGATTATAATACACTCGGCTATGTATCAACCGATTTTGAACGGGCAGGCACCCGCACGGTGGAGTATGCAGCCTGCGACCATGCAATAGCTACCGTAGCCAAAGGATTAGGCAAGCCTGCTCTTTATGAAAAATATTTAAAAAGAAGCGAAAACTGGCGCAACTTATGGCGACCCATTGAATCTTACGGCGCAAAAGGCTTTATTTGGCCTAAAAATAAAGACGGAAGTTGGGTGGAAGATTTTAATACCCTGCAAGCTGGTTCCTGGAAAGATTTTTTCTATGAAAGCCATTCCTGGGAACTATCGCTTTATGTACCGCACAATATGCAAGGCCTCATAGAGGCTTCTGGAGGAAAGGATGCTTTTAATAGCAGGCTGGATACTTTTTTTATAAAAAGCAAACCCAACAAGTATGGCTGGATGGATTTTTATAACGTAAACAATGAGCCTGGTTTTTTAGCACCTATGTTGTACCATTATATAGGGCTGCCTCAAAAAAGTCGTCAACAGATTCGGAATATTCTGCACCAATATTTTAGTGATGGAAGGGATGGATTGCCTGGCAATGATGATGCGGGAGCTATGTCATCGTGGTTGGTGTTTCATTTGATGGGTTTTTTCCCAATGGCTGGCCAAGACCTTTATCTTATAGGTACACCACATTTTGATAAAGTAAGCATCCAACTCGTTGAAAACAAAACATTGGAAATACAGGCTAAAGGGTTTGACAAAGAGAAAAGTGTTATCAGCCGTGTTACCATCAATGGAAAAGAAATAGACAGCCGATGGTTTCGGCATTCGGATATTGCTGCTGGCGGAACGATTGTACTTTATGCTGAATAAGCCAACATAAAAAGCTGATGAAATGTAAAATTTGTAGTGCAATGCCAAGGCTGCGTTTTTACATCTTGTTTCGTCAATAATTATAGGGTAAAGTAATAAATAGTGGGAAACCTTACGCTAAAGTTGTATGCAAGTAATTTTACAGAGGTTGGTAAAATTAAAATACCACCTTTGGCAATAAACTAAAAAATATACTTATGCATTCCAACAAGTTTTTAGCTGCTTTATGTAGCCTTATATTGTTATTGATTGCAGCAGGTTTGCAAGCCCAACCTACGTTGGCATCCATTTTTTCTGATCACATGGTTTTGCAACGAGAAAAACCGATTCAGGTATGGGGATGGGGTAAACCCAATGAAAAAATTTCGGTAGCGTTTAAGGCACAAACCATTACCACCAAAGCCAATAAAGATGGCAAATGGCAGGTGCAACTAGCACCCGAACAGGCGGGTGGTCCTTTTATTTTGGAGGTATCAGCCAAAAACGGAACCGTGCAGCTTGCGGATGTTTTGGTTGGTGAAGTTTGGTTGTGCAGTGGCCAAAGCAATATGGAGTGGTCTTTGAGCCGTGCCATGGATGCAGATAAGGAAATAGCGGCGGCCAATTACCCTCAAATAAGACATTTTGAAGTAGAAAAAAGTGTAAGTACCCAACCACAACCAACGTTGAAGGGAAGTGGATGGAAACCTGCCAACCCCGAAAATGCAAAAAGCTTTACAGCGGTAGGCTATTTTTTTGCCCGAAAACTACATAAGGAGTTAGGTGTTCCCATTGGCCTTATCCATAGCAGTTGGGGGGGCTCCCATGTAGAAACCTGGACAAGCAGACAGGCCTTTGAAAACAGTCCCGGGTTTGCGCCTATGATTCAAGGTCTTTCAATGGAATACCTCGATTCGCTTAGTGCGGTAAAATTGCAAACCCAAAACAACCTCATGAAAACATGGGAAAAGGAAAAGGCCGATGCTGCCACACTTGCTAACTGGAACAAGTCTGCAAAAGGTGCCACCAACTGGAAAACAATTAAAGTACCCGGCTATTGGGAAGCACAAGGACTAACCGGATTGGATGGGGTAGTGCTGATGCGGTATGAGGTAACACTTACAGCAGCAGAAGCCGCCGCGGCTACAAGACTCCAACTTGGTATGATAGACGATAACGAAACCACCTATATAAATGGGGTAAAAGTAGGGGCATCCGCAGGGTATAACCTCAGCAGAGATTACGAGCTGCCTAAGGGTCTTTTAAAATCAGGTGTTAATACAATAGCGGTGGAAATAGAGGATACTGGTGGCGGAGGTGGATTTTATAGCAAACCGGAAGTTCTTCAGATTTTAACCACGGCAGACAATATTCCCTTAGCTGGCAACTGGGAGTATATTATTGCAAGCGTTGCCCGGCAGAGCGGTTCCGCTGGCATAGGACCCAATGATTACCCTACCTTACTTTATAATGCTATGATTCATCCTTTAATTCCTTTTACCATACAAGGAGCTATTTGGTATCAGGGGGAAAGCAATACTGGCAGAGCATATCAATACCGCAAGGCTTTTCCTTTGATGATTGAAGACTGGCGTAGCCGTTGGGCACAGGGCGATTTTCCATTTTACTTTGTACAGCTTGCCACTTATTTTGCAGGGGCGGGGGGTAATACGAATGCGGGCAACGAATGGGCCGAACTACGCGAAGCACAAACCCTTACCTTATCCCTGCCCAATACCGGCATGGCAGTAACCACAGATGTAGGCAATCCCAATGACATTCACCCAACCAACAAGCAGACTGTGGGGGAGCGGTTGGCTTTGCAGGCATTGGCCAATACTTATGGAAAAAAAGAAATGGTAGCTAGCGGGCCGGTGCTAAAGGCAGCCACCCCACAGGCGGGTAAAATGGTGTTGAGTTTCAACCACCTTGGTAGCGGACTGATGGCGAAAGATAAATATGGCTATCTGCATGGTTTTGAAATAGCCGGTGCCGATCAAAAATACCATTGGGCAAAGGCAATGATTGAAGGCAATCAGGTAGTGGTATATTCCGAGGCTGTACCCAACCCGGTAGCAGTGCGCTATGGCTGGACCGACGATGCCTCCGAAATAAACCTTTTTAATAAAGAAGGGTTGCCTTCTGCCCCCTTTAGAACCGATAATTGGCCAAGAACTACAGAGGGCAGCAAGTTTATGAAATGAAAAGATCAAACAATGTTTGTAAACAATGTTTCAAGGCAATGTTTCAAGGCAAAATATCAGATGAGTCCCTTTGGGCCCATCTGATATTTCCGGTGCTTGATTCAAGCACCCTTTCCTAAGACGCTATATCATGTTGCGCTTTATGACCTAAGTAGCCACCTCAAGGCAGGAATCTCTACTAAGCCCACCAAAACCTATAATTTTTAAAACACATCAATGCGTTCGGACGAATGAGCTATAGAACCCCAAGAAAGTAAATTAAAAAATCAAGTCCAATAACCCATATTTCGCAGAGTCAAATCAGCACTTAACACCCAATAACGCATAGCTCATTAGGGCAAACCAGGCTGTTACATGGGCTGCTAAATATTTCAAAACCAAATTGTTATTTTCTTCATCTGCAAATGGCGGGTAAATGACGGGCAAAAAGCCGGGGTGCAATTACAACCGGTACCGCGTAAACCTGTAACATTGTACTTACAAAAAAATGGGTATGCTACAACCGGAATTAGGAAGAAAACTCACAGCTTTACGTATCGCAAAATCCTTTACACAAGAGGAGTTGGTAGAGAAAAGCAATGTGAGTGTTCGCACCATTCAGCGCATTGAGGCAGGGGAAGTACAACCCCGCATGTACACCGTGAAAATATTATTGGAAGCACTTGGAGAAAGTCATGAATTATTTTTAACTACACAAACTAAAGTTATGGAAACGCAAAAAACGAGTTTATCCACCACCAATCGAAACACCTTATTAGTAGCTATGATAGCAGGGTCTATATACCTGATAGCCGAAATTATTCTTGGCACCTTGGACATCGCCTGGTTTGCAGATGAAGGCCACTGGGGTTTTAAAATGAACACTATTTACACAGGTGTAACGATATTAATGGTCATTGCCTTCGCATTTTTTGCAAGGGGCTTTGTAGCACTTAGTACCGTCTTTGAAAATACGTTGCTAAAAGTTGCCTCTTACATTATGATGGTGGCGGTAGCCGGCAAAGCCGTTTTAGATGTAAGCACCCTTTCTGTTCCATTCGACGAGCGGGTGTGGTTACCGTATGTGGCAGTGTCGGTAATTTTTGGGGCTTTAGGAATCGTGTTTGGAGTGGCAATGATTCGTTTGCAGGATAGCATGGGGATTTTAGCCCGGTTGGCAGGGTTTATGGAAATCATTATAGGCTGTTTTCTGATAACCGTAGTGCTGTTCCTTTTTGCTTATGTCTTTATTATTCCTACTATTGTGATAGAGATTTTGTTGATTTACCGGGGATACGAATATCTTTCTCGTCCCGAGCCTTTGCAACAAGCTTAGAGAGAAATTCCAAAACTGGAAATTCCAAATTTTAATCTATAAAAAATATGCAATTTGCAATAGGCAATGTGCAATAAGCAATAGGCAATAGGCAATGCGCAATAGGCAATAGGCGATGGGCAATGGGCAATAAGCAATGGGCAATGGGTAATAAGCAATGGGCAATGGGCAATAGGCATTTACAAATAAGGAATGTGCAATTAGCAACGGGCAATAGGCAATGAGCAATGGGCCATGTCTCTGGGCGAAGCGAGACTCCTCGTTCCTCGGAGTGACGGCACTGGATGAAGCATTGATTACGCCATGACTCTGGTCGAGGGTAGACTCCTCGTTCCTCGGAGTGACGACATTGGAGAAATTCCCTAACAAATAATAAACCACAAATAATAAACAAAAAACAACCACAAACAAAACCCAACCACAAAAAAAACAAAAGAAACCCTATTTCCCCAACTTAAGCTTTATTTTGAATCTTCAACTCAATCATGGCTAAAGCAACACATTTACGAACTGTTTGGGTAACCCGCTACATCACGCCGCTGCGGGAAGGCGGTTCGCTGCCGGCGATAGCAGAGGCCGATGATGGGTTTATGTATGCCTTAAAATTTCGTGGAGCAGGTCAGGGCATCCGGGCCTTGATTGCCGAATTAATTGGTGGCGAAGCAGCTAGAGCCTTAGGATTGAGAATGCCGGAAATTGTATTTGCCCAATTGGATGAAGGTTTTGGCCGTACCGAGCCTGATGAAGAAATTCAGGATTTGCTGAAAGCAAGCACCGGGTTAAATCTTGCCTTACATTACCTGTCTGGCTCCATAAGTTTCGATCCGGCGGTGCATACTGTAGATGCCCCAATGGCAAGCCTGATAGTATGGCTTGATGGCTGGTTGATGAATATGGACAGGACCGCCAAAAACACCAACATGCTTTTCTGGAATAAGGAGCTATGGTTGATAGATCATGGGGCAGCCTTATATTTTCATCATGGGGGCAATGGTTGGCAAAATCAACCCGGCAAGCCTTTCCCTCTGATTAAAAACCATGTACTGCTCCAAAGTGCATCGGATATGGAAGCTGCAGATAAGTTGGCGAAAGACCTGTTATCAGATGCGGTGATTGAACGCATTATGGAACAGATACCCGATTCATGGTTGGTGGAAAGTACGGAAGGAGAAGATACGGCAGCCAATAGAAGGGCAGCCTATGCAACATTTTTAAAACAAAGGCGGGACGTTTCGGCCGTTTTTATAAAAGAAGCAAACGATGCAAGACAGGAGCCTGTATGAATATGCGGTGATTCGGGTGGTGCCTCGGGTAGAAAGAGAAGAATTTCTAAACCTTGGGGTGGTATTGTATTGCCATCAGCAAAAGAGCCTGCATCTAAAACTTGGGTTGCAACCTGAAAAATTAAGGCTTTTTGCGCCGCAACTTGATCTCGAGGAATTATCGAAACACCTGCAGGCTTTTGAAAAAATTGCCAATGGAGAATCCGATGCGGGGCCGATTGCGGGATTACCTGCAGCAGAAAGATTTCGATGGTTAACTGCAACCCGAAGTACGATTGTGCAGACCTCTAAGGTACATACCGGTTATTGTAGCCAACCTCAAAAGGAAAAGGAAAGGTTATTTGAACTTTTGGTTGGGTAGTGCCTTATTTATGAAGCAAATAACGTTTCAGACAAAATGAACGGCATGACTCCCGGTAAAATAAGGGGGAGTAAATAAAATATTGTTTCGAGTGTACTTCTACATAATTTTAAATGGTATAAAAAACAAATGCAGGATTCAAGTCATAAAATGAAAAAAATATTCTTGACACTTACCCTCTTCACCTGCGTGGCAGGCTTTTCCCAGGTAACAAAATTGGTTTTAAAAAAAGGCCAGAAATTTGAAGTTACTACTGTTAACAAAGTTATTTCTGAATCTGATGTTATGGGACAAACCATGGAGTCAAATATCGAGAATACTATTGTTGAGACGTACGAGGTAAAAGATGTCAGTGGCAATGCCATCGAACTTCAAAAAACCATAACGAAACTGAAGGCCAATATGCAGGTAATGGGTCAGGATATGAACTATGATAGCGACGATAAAAATGCCACCGGTCAGATGGCGGAAGCTTTTTCGGGCTTGGTAGGGAAAGAGAAGAATTTACAAATAGACGGGAACGGAAACATAACAAGAGAAGCCGAAAAGGACGAAGCAGAAATAAGCCTGATGGAAAGTGTCGGAGCCATGGGCCAACAAACAGGTCTCACCTTATTGAATCCTGCATTATTAAACCAAAACCTTGTGGTTGGAAGTAGCTGGACTGATTCGAGTTTGATTGTAGTTGATCAGTTAAAAACAAAGGTAAATGGTATTTATACTTTGCTTTCGAAACAAGGAAACAGTGCAACCTTTCAATATGAGGGAAAACAGCTTGTGGAAGGAAACATGGAGCAAATGGGACAAAGTATGGCGATGAAAGGAACCAATGAGGTAAAAATGACCATTATTTTGAATATTGATAATGGTGTAATCAGTGAAGTGAGCAACACCATAGATGGTAAAACCAATATTGAGGCCATGGGGATGACTATTCCAGCTACGATTAAGTCTACTATTACGACCACGGTGAAAGCCTTGTAGAGGAGCAATACGGATTCAGATCCGCCAAATCTGCATCTATTTATATACATTTGGCGGATCTGAAAATTTTTAGATCCGCCAAATGTATATTTATTTATGTACTTTTGGCGTAAGTGAATCACATTTACCTTTAAAGAATGGCAAATACGAAAGCACTATTACGACCATTAGCTGGTAGACAGGAAGAAGCACGCATTCTTCGGGAAGCTCTGCAAACAAATCGTTCGGAACTAATAGCTGTTTACGGAAGGCGACGCATTGGAAAAACTTTTCTGATCCGTTCTGTCTATCAGGCTGAAATATGTTTTGAGCTTTCCGGAAGTTTAGAGGCTCCGATGGATGTACAACTCGGCCATTTTACAAAACAATTGGGCGCCTTTATGGATACCCCTGTCAAGCCCGGCATACCTGCAAACTGGTCTGAGGCTTTTGATATGTTGGCTGCTTACCTGGGGAGTTTGAAAACCAAGGGTAAAAAAGTTGTTTTCCTTGATGAGCTTCCTTGGCTCGATACCATGCATTCTGGTTTTTTAAGTGCCTTTGATTATTTCTGGAATAATTGGTGCACCAAACGAAATGATTTAGTGGTAGTGCTTTGTGGTTCAGCCGCTTCGTGGATGATTAAGAAGATTGTGTACAACAAAGGAGGATTACACAACCGCATTACACAGCATATAAGGCTATTGCCTTTTACCTTATCCGAAACCAAAGAATTTTTTTCCCTGCGGAATATTACTTTAGATCCTTATCAGATGGCGCAAATTTATATGGTGATGGGTGGCGTCCCCCATTACCTCGAGGCCATAAAACGGGGAAAAAGTGCCACGCAGAATATTGATTCCATTTGCTTTGCCGATCAGGGATTGCTGCGGTATGAGTTTGAGCACCTGTACCAATCTTTATATCAAAATGCGGAAATTCATCTGGCAATTATCCGTGCTTTGGCTACCAAACGCAAAGGCTTACTTCGCAGCGAAATCATTCAATACGCCAAACTAAAAAGCGGGGGCTATTTTAGTCAGGTGCTGGTTGAGTTGGAGGAAAGCGGTTTCATAGCCTCTTACAGTCCCCCGAACCGGAAAATAAAAGACAACATCTACCGGCTTCAGGATGAGTATTCTCTTTTTTATCTGAAATTTATTGAATCCACCAAAAGCCATACACCGGGTATTTGGGCAACTTTAAGTGGTAGTCCTTCGTGGAGAGCATGGAGTGGCTATGCCTTTGAAGCGCTTTGTTTAAAGCATATCCAAAAAATGAAAGAAGCCTTACAAATAGGTGGCATGCATAGTGAGCAATATGCATGGTATGGCAAAGACGAATCTGCACAGATCGATTTGTTGATCCATCGGGCGGATCGCTGTATTAATCTTTGTGAAATGAAGTTTTCAGCAACCCCCTATGAAATTACAGCTTCTTATGCCCGGGAGCTTGTTCACAAAGAACAAGCCTATCGTTCAGCTACTAAAACCAACCAAACCATATTTACCACTTTTGTAACCATGTATGGATTAAAACCCAATAAATGGTCGGAGCAATACGCGGCACAGGAAGTGGTGGTGGCTGATTTGTTTTAGAAAAAACGGATTACCAAACCCAATTGCATCATAGTAATCATCAATTCATCTGCATATCATCTACCCCCTTCAATTTTTTACCAGGAAAGTATTGCAACGAAACCTGCTCTAAAACCGAACATTAATCCCCGCCCTTATAGCAAACGGCGTTCCTGGAGTATAATGGATTTCGGATGCGGCTTCCTGTTCATTAAATAATCTTGAGGTAGTCAGAAACTGAGCTTCTTTCCAGTTGCGATTAAATATATTTTCCATCGATAAACTGAAATCAATTTTTTTCCAGGTATAATTAAAAGCGGCATCTGCCAAAAAATAGCCTTCAGCTACCACACTATGATCTTCATTGGCTGGTCTGTCACCAAGCATTCTGTATCTCAGGGAGGCGCTTAGTTTATTGTTTAATTTAGCTGTAAGGCCTCCGGTACTATTCATCAGGGGAGCTAAGGGGATATAATCTTCACCCTTGGCTTCATCAATACTTCTTGCTTTGGTAAAATTCAAATCCATATCGCCATAAAGCCAGGGGTTAAACTGATACCTTGTTATCAGGTCAATACCAAATCTTCTTGATTTTCCGCTCGGTTCCACTATACCGGCATCACCCACATATACAAATTCCTGATCAGAAACCAAATGCCAGAGCACTGTTTTGATATATAAGTTTCTGGTTGGCTTTATCGTAAATCCGATATCTGTTCCGCTTACTTTTGGCAGGCTTGTCTCAACGCCTTTTTCCAGAATCACCCGGCTGTCATTGCTATGAAAACCAATTCCATGACTTATAAGTAAACTCACTTTTTTACTGACATAATAATTTACATTCAGTTTAGGACTAAATACTGAAGGATTCTGACGGGAAAACCGGCCATCATTTTCCAATATATTTTTATAACCAAAACTAAAATAGTCATAACGCAGACTCGCATTCAGGATTAGTTTGGGATTGATAGTCATTGTATGATTGGTAAACAAAAAAGAATTGGCTTCCTGAATACTTCCTTGTTGTATATAACTATCAAAGATTCTGCCCGGAGCTTTTGATAGGGAAACATTTCCAATATTATCGTAACGGATTCCTGCTCCTGTCTCAAAGCTGTATGGCTTGTTAAACAACAAGGTCTTTTTATTCAGCGTTGCTGAGTACCCAAGAATGGTTCTTCCTTCTCGCTGATTAATCATATCTCCATTTATAGAATCTTCTAAAAAGAATGTAAAATTAGAATACAGGTTAAAATCATATTTAGTAAAATAGGCTTGTTGCGATAGTTTCCAATTGTTTTGCAGGCGCTTTGAATATTCAACAGAAAAATTGGTTCGGCTTGTACGGCCACCTTCCTTGTCATCAATGGCACCAAACTCAGAAATGGTTCTATCATTTACAGCCCTTACCGGTATTTGTCCGGAAGCATTCCATTTGCTATCAAAGGTGGATAGAATAATATGGAGTCGAGAATCATTATTTTTTATCAGACTATATTTGGCCATCCCATTTAGTCTTTTAAAATCCTGCGGGCTTTCAAAATAGCCATCTGTTTTTGAATATTCAGAAGCTATGTACAATTGTTGATTCAGACCGTTTTTTTGTTTTGAAAATAATTTTACTTGCCCACTGATTCTTTGTGTATTAAAATTACCGGCCTGTATTTTCAGGTTGTTTTCTTCAATAAAGTCTTTTGTTTTGAAAGCGGCAAAACCTGCAGTAGTAAAGTTTCCCTTATCTGCCTGATAAGATCCTTTATCAAAATTTACCCGGTCAATGGTTTCAGGAATAACAAAATGCAAATCTGCATATCCCTGTCCATGCGCATGGCTTACCATATTTACTGGCATTCCATCTACAGTTATATTAATATCTGTACCATGATCTATATCAAATCCTCTTAAAAATATCTGTTCTGCTTTTCCTCCACCTGCATGTTGCGCTATAAACAGGGAAGGGATTGTTTTCAATACATCCTGACTGGAATTCACCGGGCGTAATGCGAGGTCAATATTTGAAATACTGCTGTAGGCATTAATTTTATTTGCTGAAACAAGGATATTGCTAAAAACAGGATTGCTTTTTGTCAGAGAAGTATTTAACTCAAGAGTGGCATTCTTTGTAATGTTTATTTCTACTTGTTTGGCAGCATACCCTATATGAGAAAGCTGTACTGTATACTGGCCGGGTTTTAAATTATTTATTTTAAACCATCCTTCTTCATCTGCCATATAAGTAAGAGCGGTTGATTCAAAATGAATTGTGGCATTTTCTAGTTGATTTCGGGTTTCGCTGTCGGTTATCTTGCCAGCAAAACTTCCGGTTTGACCTAAAACCTCATTATTACTTATATAAAGAAGCGTAAAAATAATAGGGATGAATAAAGTTATTTTCATAGGTTAATTTTTTTGTGCGCTGCTTACCGGCTGCTTTTTTTATTTGTCACACCTGTCACGCCCCATGCGGTGATGGAATCCCTTAATGATCATTTGCTCTTTTTGTGCCGCTGCTCATAGGGATTTCATAACAGTGATTTTGAACAAATACGATATAATGTTAAATCAGGTTTTATTTAAATTAACTATTATCCAAAAGGAGCCATACTGATTGCAGGAGACTTATTTGCTTTTCAGCCTATCACAGGGAGTCAACTGCATTAACGGGCACGGGAAGTTCAAGTGTGGCAAAGACGATTACTGATATCTGTGCCTATTTGAGACTCTTTTAAACGCCAATATGGTATTGGTAGACATCTTACTATAGTTATTAAGGGCGCTCTGAAAACCACTCAGACAAGACCTGCTGATTTTAAAATACAGGAGTTTACATTTGTAAATGAGGATGTCATGAAATTGGTATTACACAATATCAGGGGTTTTTAGAGATGTCCTTATGTCTTTTGGCCAGGTACGGCTAATTTGTTGTGTACTCAATTGGTTGAAATCAATATTGATAATCAGGAAATCATGTAGCCGACCTTTTGATTAAGATTTTAGCTCAAAATAGCATTGTGAGGGCATTCGCTCCAATTGCACAGATTACAAGTGACACAACAAGCAAGATTACAACAAGTGTATTTGAGGTATATGCATTGGTAATCGCTCATAGTACTTACCCGTAGTAGATACCGGATCCAACGGTCTCAAAATATTTGCCTGTCCAAGAGATGATCCTTTTATTTGACTGGGTAAGGTTCAGAGGAATTCTGACAGGTAACCCAACAGGATTCAGAACTACTGCCATTGACCTATTTAAAGGAACGAGCTTGCTTTCAGTGTTGGTGGCAGTTCAAAATTCACTACGCGAATCAGCAGCAACCATCAACTATTGGGTAGAAAGAAAAACCAACCAAATCATCTTTACTTTTTTTATTAATATGCAGGGACATAAATCCAATGGATGGTTCAGTAGTATCTGATGCTTTGTATTAGCAGAAGTAAAAGCCGCTTTCAAGGTCTTCAATTAGCGGGAAGGATTATGAAAGTCACGAATCTTGCTTTTTGCCTGCCTATCGATAGTGTGTGCTGACAGATCCCCAAAAAGGGCTTAGTCGTTGAACAATATTGGCTTCGGCATATTTGGGAATTGGCCACAGAAAATGCATACGACACACTTACATGATCTCGAAACAGAGTGAAAATATAAGGGGATATTTGTTAACGTCCAGTTGGGGACACAGAAGCAAAGTACCTGTAAAAAATAGCTCCTATAAATTCCCATCATTGGAACTTCAAATATTCAATCATTAAAAATCAAACATATTGACTACTTTTTGCCACGAAGGGCGTCAAAATAAATGTGTTATCATTTTCCAAATTTCAATAGGCGATGGGCAATGGGCAATGGGGAATGAGCAATAGGCAATGGGGAATAGGCAAAGGGCAATAGGCAATGGGGAATGAGGAATGTGGAATGAGCAATAGGCAATAAGCAATAGGCAAAGGGCAATGGGGAATTGGGAATGAGGAATAGGCAATAAGCAATAAGCAATAAGCAATAGGCAATGGGCAATAGGCGATAGGCGATGGGCAATAAGCAATAGGGAATGAGGAATGGGCAATGAGGAATGGGGAATAGGCAATCGGGAATGGGCAATAGGCGTTAGGCGATAGGCAAAGGGCAATGGGGATTGAGCAATGAGGAATAGGCAATGAGGAATGGGGAATAGGCAAGTGGCAATTAATCACTCAAACCATAAACAACAAATAAAAAACAGACAATGAACAACTAACAAAAAACAGGTAAACCTTATTTAGGCAACTACAAACTATAAACTACAAACCATAAACTACAAACCATAAACAACAAACCATAAACAACAAACCATAAACAACAAACCATAAACTACAAACCATAAACAACAAACCATAAACTACAAACCATAAACAACAAACCATAAACTACAAACCATAAACAAAAGAAAAAGTAGAAACAGCAAACAAAAAAAATATGAAATTTCCGATTCTCGTTGTATTACAGTTATTGGTCCTTATTGCTTTTGGGCAAACAAATAGTACAGATGCAAAACTTATAAAAAAGGCAAAAGCTATCCACCAAAGTGTGATTACCATTGATACCCACAACGACTTTAATGTGGCGAACTTTACGCAGGAAAAAAACTACACGCAGCGGTTAAATACACAAGTCAATCTGCCAAAGATGGAGGAAGGTGGGTTGGATGTAAGCTGGCTGATTGTGTACACCGGGCAAGGGGAACTTACCCCCGAAGGATATGCCAAAGCCTATGCCATCGCCGATGCGAAATTTGAAGCCATCCACAAACTGTGCGAACAAATAGCCCCGGATCAGATTGAATTGGCGCTTAGCTCCAATGATGTACGCAGGATAGTGCGTTCGGGTAAAAAAGTGGCTATGATCGGGGTGGAAAATGGATATCCTATCGGAACAGACCTGAGCAAAGTAAAAGCTTTTTACGACCGCGGTGCCCGGTACATGTCGTTGGCGCATAATGGCCACAGTCAGTTGGCCGATTCCAACACAGGCGAAAACGATAGCATATGGCTGTACAACGGACTGAGTCCGCTTGGCAAGGAGGTGATTGCTGAAATGAACAAATGGGGTATTATGGTTGATTTATCTCACCCTTCCAGGTTGTCTAATATTCAGGCCATACAGTTGTCGAAGGCTCCGGTAATTGCCTCTCATTCTTCGGCAAGGGCATTAAATGATGTACCCCGCAACCTCGATGACGAAGTGTTGATGATGATCAAAGGAAAAAACGGCGTAGTACAAACCGTGGCTTTTAAAAGCTATGTAAACGCAAAAAAAGCGGCGGCTTATAACACCGCATCCAATGCCATTATAGCGGAATTGGCTAAGCAGGAAAGCTTTGAGGTTTTGCCCCGGAGGGCTTTGATGGATCTAACTGCGGAAGCACGGGAACAATACATCCAAAAATATGCAGCCATTACCGAAAAAGCCAAAGCACAAATTATAAAAGAAATTAATCCAGTTACCCCGCCGGTTGATGTAGCTGATTTTGTAGATCACATTGATTACCTAGTACAGAAGATAGGGATTAACCATGTGGGTATCAGTTCCGACTTTGACGGTGGCGGAGGCATTGAAGGGTGGAACGATGCATCGGAAACATTTAATGTAACGATGGAATTGGTGCGTCGGGGATATTCCAAAAAGCAAATTAAAAAGCTATGGGGTGAAAACCTGCTTCGGGTGCTCGATGATGTGCAGGCGGTGGCAAAAAAGATACAGGCAGGTAAGCTGTAGGATGGTAATACCCTCATTCTAATTCGTAGACCTCCGGGCAAATCTACCTGCGAGGTTTGTTTTAATGCTTGGCCAGCATTTGCATAAATTGAAAAAGCGGAGTGGCTTCAACATCACCGGGTAGGGTAAAGACTTCTTTGCCATCATATATCACAAAACGCCTTTGGGCTTTAATATCTTCACAGGCGCTGTAAAAACCTTTTGAAAGAACCGGTGTGCTATGCTTTTTTATTTCAACTGCCCAACGCTCTTGTCCCGCCCATTCTAATACCAGATCAAGTTCGACTCCATGGGTGGTACGGTAGAAAAATGGAATGGTTTCCGCGGGGATAACAGATAATATATTTTCCAATACAAAACCTTCCCAGCTTCCCCCAACCACCGGATGCCCAAATAAAGTGTTTAGGTCGGGAATATTTAATAAAGCATGAACCATACCCGGATCTCGCAGATAAATTTTTGGAGAACGAACAAGCCTTTTCCCCTCATTCGACGACCAGGGTTGTACCCTTCTAACCAGCAAAAGGTCTGCTAAGAGGTCAATATAACGGCCAACACTAACCCCACTCATTTCCAGGCTGCGTGCCATTTGGGCTGCATTAATCACACATCCTTGCTGATGTGCCAGCATCGTCCAAAACCGTCGCATGGTTTCAGAAGGTATTCTCGGCCCAAACGCAGGAATATCCCGCTCTAAGTAGGTTCGGATAAAATCACGTCTCCACTGGATACTGTCTCCATCCGATTCGGCAAGCAGGCTTTCCGGAAAACCACCTCTTAGCCACAGCCTGTTTATTTTTTCTTTATCAGCAGCATTATATTCCAGTGCACTCACTGGAAATAATTCAAGCTGGCTGATTCTTCCGGCAAGCGATTCACCCGTTTGGCGTAACAACTCCAGAGAAGCAGATCCCAAAAAAAGAAACATCCCTGTTTTATTGCCTAGTCTCCTCTGTTCATCAATAATGCCCCGGATAGGTGCAAAAATTTCGGGAGCTCTTTGTACTTCATCCAGAATAATCAATCTGTTTTGGTGGTGGGCATGAAAGGCAAATAGATTCTGAATTTTGGCAACATCCAATGGATTTTCAAGATCAATATATACACTATCCATTTCTTTAGAAGCTTCAAAAGCGAGGGTTGTTTTGCCCACCTGCCTCGGGCCGGTAAGTACCACAGCCGGGTTTTTTTTCAATTGCCCTATAAGAATATCTTTAGCTAAACGATCGATCATTTGTGTAAATGTAACATTAAATGTAATAATTGCACAAAAGTCATGCATCCATTAAACTGCAGGAGGGTTTTATTTCCGGCTTTCAGTAGCAAGTGATTTAGATGACAAGATGTAAAGTGAATGAAGGTTATCAACGGATTTTCAGGAGTTATAACCTCAAATCATGAGGCTAAAATCTACTTTGGGTGCTTGATGATGTGCAGGCCGTGGCAAAAAAGATACAGTTGGGTAAGTTGTAGTTTTCCTTTTTGGAAAACTTATAATTTCCTTAGGTATTGATTTTTTTCGCCCAGAGGTTGGAAAATGAATAAGAAAATCGCAATCAATCGAAAAAGTATGGTAATTTTAGAAATTAGAATCCTAATTATAGCGTAATATTTGCGATTTAAACCACAAATATTACGCTATATTTGTGATTTAAACCTTTAGTTATGTATCAAAGGCAGTTAGAAGCACGTATTTTGGCAAGGATGTTTAAAGGAAAAGCCATCTTACTGTTTGGGCCAAGGCAGGTAGGCAAAAGCACTATGGTGGAAGCGGTATTGCAACAAACTGGCCAAACCTGGCTCAACCTGAACGGCGATGAGGCCGACGTGAGGGCTCAACTTTCTAATACCACTTCTACAAGGTTAAAAGCAATTTTCGGACAACATACTTTGGTACTGATAGATGAGGCGCAAAGAATAGAAAATATTGGACTCAACCTTAAACTAATTACAGATCAAATAAAAGGTGTACAGGTGATTGCCACCGGATCCTCTGCTTTTGAATTGGCCAATGCTGCAAATGAGCCACCAACCGGCAGAAAGTATGAGTACTTTTTATACCCCATTAGCTTTGGCGAAATGGCAGCCCATCATGGCTTGCTTACTGAAAAACGGCTTATAGAACACCGCATGGTATTTGGCTATTACCCAGAAATTGTAGGTAATCAAGGTCAGGAAAAGGAACTGTTGAAACTTTTGGCAAGTAGTTATTTGTATAAAGACTTACTGATGTTGGAACAGGTAAAAAAACCAGTACTCATTGAAAAGCTGTTGAAAGCGCTTGCCCTGCAATTGGGCAGCGAGGTAAACTACCACGAACTAAGCCAAATGGTAGAAGCAGATAAAGGTACGGTTGAAAAATACATTGACTTGCTTGAAAAAGCCTATGTGGTTTTCAGGCTACCGGCATTAAATCGCAATGTGCGTTCCGAACTAAAAAAAGGCAAGAAAGTTTACTTTTACGATTGTGGCATCCGGAATGCTATCCTTGGAAACTTTAATGCATTAAACTCCCGAACAGATACCGGTGCCTTATGGGAAAACTTTGTAATTGCAGAGCGGATGAAATACATGTATTACAAAGAGCAGGATTGCAAGCATTATTTTTGGCGTACAATAAGACAGCAAGAAATTGATTTTGTAGAAGAAACGCCTGAAAGTATGACCGCAATGGAATGCAAGTGGAATACCAAAGCTAAGGCGCAGTTTCCAAGTATCTTTACAGAGGGATATCCACAGGCAACCACCACGGTCATTACTCCTGATAATGTAGAATCGATTTTAGGATTTTAGCCCGGTTTTAATCCTGTTATTCGACCAATAACACAATTCCCGCTGAACTCAATCCACTGTACGAATATTGGAGCCGATTGATTAGGAAACTTTGTTGTCTGTATTGGAAACCATCCTCACCAACCAATATGAAGCATAACGATCAGCAAAATTTCTCGAAAAATTGATGCCTTTTTATGGATGGATCTATTTATTTAATAGTTGAGGCAAAGCCAACTGATAATATATTTGCGGAATCAGTTTTCATAAATCTTGAATAAAGAAGCATAATTTTTAGACGTATGCCTTACAGAATACTACATATCAGCGAGTTGGATATTAAAGGCATCAAAAAAAAATATGATAAAGTCTTTATTGCCCTTGCTTCCGGCGATTTTGCCAGTGCCGATGTGCGCAAAATGGGAGCAACGGCTTTCTACAGGGCACGGCTTGATATTCGGGACAGACTTCTTTTTCGCTTTGTGCGATATGGAGAAATCATGCATATTTTACTGCTTGAGCACATTGTCAACCACAACTATTCGACTAGTAGGTTTTTACGCGGGGCGTTGCTGCCTCCTGAAGATAAATGGGTACTGTTAAGCAAGGAAGCTGAAATACCGATGGATACTGTGGAACCACTGCGATATCTGCATCCAAAGGTTTCGTCACTCAATTTGCTGAACAAATTTATATCGTTTGATGAGCTGCAACATAGTGTATATCAGCTACAGCCACCCCTTGTAATTATTGGTTCGGCAGGCAGTGGAAAAACAGCCCTGCTGCTTGAAAAAATAAAAATGCTGACTGGCTCTGTCGCCTATTTTTCCTTGTCCCCTTATCTTGTAGAAAGTGCAGAGCAACTCTATTACGCCAATCATTTCCTTAACGAAAATCAAGAGGTTGAGTTTCTTTCGCTCACCGACTATATTGCAAGCCTTGAGGTTCCAAAAGGGCGCGAAATTCATTTCAGAGCTTTCGAGGTATTTTTTGCAAAGCATAGTCAGGTACTCAAAATAAAGGAGCCTTACCGGGTTTACGAAGAGTTCAAAGGCGTAATTACGGGTACACCGGTACATACTGCTTACCTAAGCTTGGAGGAATACCTTGGCCTTGGCATAAAACAATCCATTTTTCCGCTGGAAGACAGACCCAAAATATACAGTCTCTTTTTAAAATATAGAGAGTGGATGGAGCAGGAAAACTGGTATGACAGTAATATGCTTTGTTTTGAATACCTGTCGAAAGTAAAACCCCGATTTGATTATGTGGTAATTGATGAAGTGCAGGATATTACAGGTATTCAACTACGTTGTATGTTACAATCGCTTATCCATTCCCAGAACTTTATCCTTACCGGCGATAGCAACCAAATAGTGCATCCCAACTTTTTTTCGTGGTCCAAAGTAAAAACTTATTTCCACCATACCCAAAAAGAGCGGAATACCATCAGCATACTGCAAACCAACTATCGCAACAGTAAGCAAGTGGTTCACCTGAGCAATTTACTGCTAAAAATAAAAAATCAACGGTTTGGATCTATAGATAAAGAGAGTAATTATCTGGTAGATACCATAAGTGAAATAGCCGGTGATATATTACTGTATAGCGATGATGAAAAAAAGAAAAATGAATTAAACAAGCGAACCCAGAATAGCACGAAATACGCGGTGATTGTTACCGATGCCATACACAAAGAAGCTGCACGGAAATATTTTAAAACACCGCTTGTATTTAGTGTGCAAGAAGCCAAGGGGCTGGAATATGATAACGTCATACTATTAAATTTTGTATCGAACCACGAGCAGGAATTCAGAGAGATTGTATCGGGGGTTACCATTGAAGATTTGCAGCAGGAAGAGTTGGCTTACAGTCGTAGTGCTAACAAAAACGATAAAGATGCGGAGATTTATAAATTCTACATTAATGCATTTTATGTAGCCATTACGCGTTCTATTCAAAACATTTATTTATTTGAAAAAAACCTGCAACATCCTGCCATAAGCCTGCTGCAAATGCAGGAAAACAAAAAAGATATACAGGTTGCCGAAGCAAAGAGTACCAAAGAGGAGTGGCTGAAAGAAGCACAGCAACTGGAACTACAAGGCAAATATGAACAAGCCGAACAAATACGGGCAAAATGGTTGGGTTATGAGTACATAAGTGCCGAACGCCTGGAACAAATTGTACTATTGGCATTAGACCCGGCCAAAAAAGAAGCGGAGGTTAAAAAAGAAAGAAAGCAGTTGTACGAATACGCCATTCATCATAAGCGATATGACTGGATAGAACAGTTGGCTAAATTACAATTGCAGCGTGCCATGTTGTTTATGCGTGATTTTAAGCAGGCTTCCAAGGAAATGGAAAAAAGCATCCGGCTAAATAAGATAGGCGAAGCAAAAAATATTGTACTAAAATATGGGGCGGGTATTACCAACGAGCAGCGAGCCAATCCGCTTATGCTGGCATTAAACTACGGACAGCATGACCTCATTACTTTTTTCAAAAATTTACCCTGCCCGCTTGATTCTCTTGATGAAAACGGATGGTTTCCCATTGATTACTTGTTGAATGGCTTTTACAAAACTGTGCTGGATAAACAACAGCATTTAGCAAAGCTTGATACTGTTCGCCAATTTGGCGATCAGGTACTACCAAGGGCAATGGTTTACAATTACATGAACCACCGTATCAGAATAAACAATCGTCATATGGGCTTATTGCTGTTATGTATTATGCGCATCAGGCAAAAAAGCATGCAAAATAAAATAACCGTTGTTTTCAAGTTGGAACCAGACAAACCCGAGTTGACTACCGGGGTGTTTAATATGGATGATATAGAAGAGCTAGTGGCTTTACTCCCCGATGAATTGGTGCCTGAATACCGAAAAAGAAGAGGCTATCTTAACAGCATACTTGCAGCCAACGAGATTAGCCGGGCAGGGGATCAAAATTGCAAAATGATGTTTAATCGGGTAAAAAGAGGATGGTATATTGTTAACCCATCGCTTGACTGGAAAGTGTAAGAACATAAAATTTTAAGGTGGTTAGGATGGAAATGTAATTGGCTTTAGGGCGGATGTTGCGGGACAGCTATTTTTAAGATATCTACATGTTGACGTATCTATAGGTGAAACGAGAATCGTTTACCTTTTCCCTTTTCACCTTTCCCTTTTCACCTTCCCCTTTCACTCTTCCCTTTTCACTTTTCCCGTTTGCCTTTTCCCGTTTCTCCTTTGCCTTTTCCCGTTTTACCTTTCCCCTTTCACTTTCCCAATCTCCCGTTTGCCTTTTCCATTTCACCTTTCCCTCTTCACTTTTCACTTTTCCCGTTTCCCTTTTCCGGTTTGTCGTTTCCCTTTTCCGATTTGTCGTTTCCCTTTTCCGGTTTATCGTTTCCCTTTTCACGTTTGACGTTTCCCTTTTCACGTTTCACCTTTCCCTTTTCCGGTTTGTCGTTTGCCTTTTCACGTTTGACGTTTCCCTTTTCACTTTTGACAGTTCCCTTTTCTCGTTTGTAATTTTTTCGGGATACGGTGGTTGGACAATTGATTAATTTTATTCTTCCTGATATGATGAATTCTAAATTTATTTTATGATTTTTTAAATGATATCATCAGTTCTTCCTTTTTAATTCATGCTTTTTCAGAATTTAAAAGCTTTTTTCGAAATCCAGTTTAAACAATCATAATGAGAGAGAGAGTAGGAAAGAAATGCGTTGACCTTATTACGTCTAGCGGATATCTTGCCAACCTGCTAAAATTTATTGCAGGACTTTACTGCTATTGAAAGGAGGGAGACTTACAACATTTCTACGCTTTTAGGTATTCTTATTTATATATCGTAAAATTTATAATGGTCCTTAATGCCGGCAGCATCTGAAATTATAAGACTTTTGGCCTTGCATATTACACAGGCGAATCAGCCACAATAAAAAATGCTATGGGATTTTATAGGTCTCTTTCCAAAGGAGAATCTGATTGAAAGACTATCTCAATTGATTTCTTAATTACAAATGGGATAGCCAAAAGTCAGGGAAATATTCTTAAATTTGTTAACCGTTAATTAAATGCAAAATAGTTGATAGGCTTTGTGTAGTGTTAGATAGTTTTCTAATTTCAGTTTGGAAATTTTTGAGGATAAACTTCATACCTCATAGGTTGGCCACCTTTAAACAAGTTGAAGCCTTTTACTTAAACCGGGGAATACAAATCCCCAAAATCAATTTTTTATGAAGCGAAATTTCTTAGGATTTCTCCTTTTGCTAGTTACTTCTATTGGCTTAGCATCCACAAGCTCACAAAAAAAAACTAACGTTGCCTTATTCGAATGTACGCCAACAACAGTTACATTAAGTTGTGGAGCTCAATATGAAGATTGTTTTGAAAGTTTGCTTGAACATTGGCATAGCTATGTGACAATGAATGCAATGTACTGTGACCAATCAATTCCGCCACCTAATCCTTAATTTATTTTATAACATTTAAACTTTATGCAACCCTTACTTAATCTAAGGGTTGCATAATTATATTATATTTCAGATTTAATTCTCCTAAAAAATTTAGAACAAATTTCATTTAAATTGAGTCATTTAATAATTTCTTAGCATGAGAACATTACTAGGAACCATATTTTTTTTAAATCTCTTCTTTAGCGGACTAATTTTAAACGCTCAAGGGCAACAATTCGTAATAACCAATTTTAATCCCTCGTACACCGCAAAATACCAATATAGATTCATGCGAGATACCACAGTGCGAAATTTGTATAGTAATACTACATTGTTACTTTTTTTCAACAACGAGGAATCTTATTGTATAAGTAAAGATAGGTTCTATAATGATTCACTGAAAATTGCAGGTTATGAAAAAATACTTCAAGGGAACAACATTGAATTGGCAAATAATATGACAAAATCCTTTTCAATCATGCGTAGTACTTCGGATAATTATTTAATTAGAAAGGAGTATGGAAAGAAATCAATAACCTATTTTAACTATGTGGTTTTTGAAGAAATGTATTATAAAGAGCAAATGGATTTCGTGAAATGGCAATTGTTGGACAGTAATGTTACAATTAATGATTTTGATTGCAAGGTAGCCAAAAAAAGATACCATGGAAGGAACTATACTGCCTATTATGCACCGTCAATACCTTCTCAAGATGGTCCCTTAAAATTTGGTGGATTACCCGGCCTGATTATTCTATTAAAGGACGATTTAAATGAAGTTGATGTTCATTTAACAGACTTAAAACCTTCCACGGAACAGGTTCGTTTTTTTCAGAGTACTAACCCAATAAAAACAGAGAGAAAAAAATTATATAATTTAATGATTGAGGCATATTTAGACCCATCAAAGTGGACAGAACATTTAAACGTACGGGTAAGAGAAGAAGACAGGATAGCATTAATCAGAAGGCGGCAGGAGGCTTTGAAAGCAGTAAACAACCGGCTGGAAAAGGAATGAATAGTTATTTTAATGAGGATAACAAAATTATATGATAAAGAGAACATACTCATTTTTTACAAAAAAAGCATGCATTTAAAAAAGCTTTACGTTTCAACAAAATAGTTTTTACTGATAAGGAAATGTTGATCACTTTATTTTGGGGGGGGCGAAAAATCATTTTAAATCTAGAATAGAATATTTTTGAGGAGAAATTTCGTGCCTCAGAGGTTGGCCAACTTTAGCAAGTTCAAGCCTTCCTTAAACCGGGAATTACATTCCCTTGAATAAAAAATATATAACGTTACTTGTTGTTTTAACACTTTTTTTAACAATGAAATCATCTTACGCTTTTGACAATAAAAAAGATAAATCGCAGATGAATACCGGCTGCACTACAAGGATAGTGACCTTGAGTTATGGGGCGCAATATGAGGACTGAATTTATGCGGATTATTTGGGCTTTCTAGTAGCCATGTTAACTTGGGTTGATATGAATGATAATTATTGCCTAGCACCACAGCCTGGTACCCCTGTATATTTATTTTGATTTTCTTAGGATGGATCAACCCTGGTATATTTACTTCACGCCTCAAGGCGATGTAGCACTAAAAGAAACCATTGCCAACAGTTATTTTACCAGCGAACTGAATACACAGTTTACCATTCAGCAAAATACACCCAAAGGTTTTTTAAAAAACATGCTTACCGTTAACCTGCACCAAAATAGTGGCCGGGGCATTATTAACAATATAGAGGATACGATAGCACAGCGCATTACAACACCAATACGTCAGGTGAGCAATCAGTTTCGTTGGATTACTCCCATTGGCAAGCAGTTGATATCGTTGTATTCGCTTGTTCATTACGATGAACTGCCCCATCAATTGGACATAAGTCCGGGTCCATTTGCTGAAATATTGAATAGTGGAATGGCTTTTAGCTTTTTACAACAGCAGTTTGGACAAAAACACCTGAACACCCACCATTATGCCGAACTAACAAAGGGCTGGAAAAAATGGACGATTACCCCAAGGGTGGGATTGAATACCACCGCACAACAAACTGAAAGCGTAGCCATTATTGACAGGGATTACAAGCCGGCCATTGCGCAAAATAATATACAAGCCAACTATACAAAACCCTATGCCAAAGCTTCGCTTATTTATAAAATCCCAAGGGTTGATATAAACCTTACCCTTCCTGTACATGCCCATTTTTTTAATCTGAAGGATGAGGTAAAAAACAATGAAAAAAAGGAAAACTTTATAACTTTTGACCCTAATGTATACGCCAACTATACCCTGAATGTCTTTTGGCGCTTAACGGCAGCAGGCACCTGGCAAAATAGCTTTACCAATTTCAACCAAATATTTACCGGATTGGTAGCCGATAATTACCGTAGCATACGTATCAACAACCTGCCCATTGCACAATCGCAGGCAGGTATAGCATCTATCGGTTTATTTTTTCGCAACCCAATTAAGTCGGTATTTAGCCATCTTAACTATCAGTATTCCCACACCAAAAGCCCCTTTATGGCAGCCAACCAAATAAACCCCGATGGAAGCCGTGAAATGATAATATTACCCATTGAGAATGTAGCCCAAAGCCATACAATACAATTAAAAGCGAGTAAGTATGTAAGTAATATAAAAACCACTTTTGCTGCCGGTGCTGATATGGGTGTATCGCAAAGTAACCAAGTACTTACCCAACAAATTACAAGGAGTACCAACCGATATATAAAGCCCAACGCCAAAATAAACACAAGGATAGGTACAGTAGCCGCCTTCGATTATGTATTTGATTACACCTTATCTACCAATG
>JBBQXO010000056.1:0-25878 GCA_038209595.1 Chitinophagales bacterium | reverse complement strand
ACTGCCTGACACCATTTCAGTTCCTACTCTTTTTATTTGGGGCGAAAATGATTTTGCAATAGGGCGATATGGCGTTGAAAATTGCGGGAAACATGTATCTGCTTCCTATACTTTCATCTCCCTGAACACAGGACATTGGCTGCTTCAAACAGCTTATCTTGAAGTAGCAAGTGCCATTATAAAACATCTGAAAATTAATAATAACTAAAGCTATAATTTATAACCCGATTAACTTTCCAAGATGCATTATCATCTTCTAAAATGAGTAGTCAACCGGACCAAAGGCCTGTCAATTCTTGCCACAAAAAAATCAGTTCCTCTGAAATTCATATCGTCATAATATTCCGAAAGGACAGACTGATTGGCAAAATCAATCGCTGTAACTTTCAGTACACGTCTTGAATTATCATCACCCTGCAATCGGGTAATTTCCCAATTACCCTTAAAAACGGAGCCTGAACCATTATTGTAGCTGAGCGTGCCATTGCTGTTAAAGGTAAATATACCATCCCGAAAGGGCAAATTTTCTGGATTACCTCCAATTCCAAGTCTGTTGACATTGGTAATTTTCCAGGTACCTATAATCCTGTTTTCGAAGCTGCGAAAAATATCTTTGCTACAACCGCCGAATAACAGCATAATCATTATGCCGGACAAATAGTAAACTTTTTTCATAGACAAAAATTTGGTGATTAAATAGAATTGCCATAAAAATAGTTCTTTTGAAAAAACGATTAATTTCGGTAATCGTGGATTATCAAATAATTTACAATCAGTTAGGAAGCTTTTAACAGGGCTTACGAAAAAAATATCGTGGAGTTTGTTAAAGGCAGGACGTTTTAATATAATAAATCTGTCGGTTCTCCTGTACTTAATCGCAAACAAACCTATCTCAATTTTAATTTTGTTGTATCAATAGACAGATTCTATTTGATAGTGCGTTTCCCTGAATGAAAATGATTCCCCCGCTTTTTTTCCTTCCATACCTGAAAAAATAGGCGCCTGTCTTGAAATACCGAAAATATTTTGTCCTTCTACATCAACAGACTCACTGGAAACGCCAATAAAAAAAGTCCGATGATTGGTAACTACTACGGAGCCCGGGGAAACAATATCGTATTGAATTGTAGCATCTAATGATGATAAATAACCCATTTCGAGCTTTGCAAAAGACAGTTCCGTTTCAAGCGTGCTGAGCAAAGCCATTTTACCAGAGGATCTATGTTCTGATTGACTTGGTGAAGAAGACTTACCATACACATCTTCTTTCATTTCGAGAAAACGTGTCTGAAAGCTGTCAATTAATTCCTGTTGCTTTGTAATACAAGCTTCAATAATTTTTTCTTTAGAGATTAATGTTGTCATATAGAAAGAGTTTAATAATTCTTAAGGTTTAAATATATTAAATTTTATGGATCAAACCAAAATCTTTCTCATGTTATAGCAATCAATTAAAAAAATCTATATCATTGATTAACACTATTTTATAGTTTTTTTTTTCTGAGACATGTACATGCTTCAACATCTCGTACCTGTTGTTATAGGAGACAATCAATTCTTCAAAAACGAACTTTCAAATGAACCCGGGCAACATTTTTGTGTAATGCAAGCAGGATTTCAGGGGATTTCTTTCCATTATCCCGGTTCCCTGTATTTTTATCCATTCAATTCAGGGTTTAGGCATTGCCTGAAAATGCAGCGAAAGGAAGAATATTTTTTAGCAGCCTGCATGTAAGCCTTACTGGCATGGGAAAATCAGTACTTTAAATTATAAAATACAATAAGCTTATTCATGAAATTACTTATTCATTATTTACGTCCGTATCGTTGGCTGGTAGCATTATCCTTGCTCCTTGCAGCTATCAATCAGGTCTTTTCTTTACTCGATCCGCTCATTTTTGGTAAGATTATTGATCAGTTGGCCAATAACCCCCATTTCACAGAAAAAGTAGTGGATGGACAAACCGTTAAACTTCCCCGTACAGAAAGCGAGTTTATGAAAGGGGTTCTTTGGTTGCTTTTTTTAGCCATCAGTGTTGCCATGGTAAGTCGTATTGCCAAGGCCTTTCAGGACTATTTCAGCAGTGTGGTCATCCAGAAGTTTGGTGCCAGCATTTTTACGGTAGGCCTTCGGCACAGCATGAAACTTCCTTTTCAAAATTATGAAGACCAGCGCAGCGGGGAAACCCTTTCTATTCTTACCAAAGTAAGAGCAGATACTGAAAAGTTCATCTCAGCCTTCATCAATGTGGTTTTTGGAATCCTGGTGGGGCTTATATTCGTATCGGTGTATGCGCTCAACAAACATTGGGCCATTATACCGGTTTACCTTGTTGGAGTGACTTTCTTAAGCGTGCTGACTTCTTTTCTCAGCAAGAGAATTAAGTTTATACAAAAAGACATTGTAAAACAAACAAATCTGTTAGCGGGTACTACCACCGAAAGCCTGCGGAATATAGAGCTGGTAAAGAGTCTTGGTCTTACAGATCAGGAGGTGAACCGGCTGAACGCCAATACCTACAAAATTTTAGGACTCGAGCTCAGGAAGGTAAAAAGCATCCGGATGCTGAGTTTTGTGCAGGGTACTTTTGTAAATCTGCTCCGGCAGATCATCATGTTTACCCTACTCTACCTCATTTTTCATGACGAACTGACTACCGGTGAGCTGATTACGCTTCAGTTCTACTCCTTTTTTATTTTTGGACCCTTACAGGAAATTGGCAATATCATCATTGCCTATCGTGAGGCAGAAGCTTCCTTACAAAATTTCCATGAATTGATGGAAAGGCCGCATGAGCCTAAACCATTGAACCCAATTGCCATTGGACCCATTGAATCTTTGCAATACCGCAAAGTATCCTTTAAACACCAAACAGCATCTGGCTATGCTTTGCAAAAAATCAGTTTTCATGCCCACAAAGGTGAAACCATAGCTTTTGTTGGGCCCTCGGGAAGTGGCAAATCGACCCTCGTTAAGTTATTGGTGGGGCTTTATCGCCCTATTGAAGGATCGATTTTATTCAATGAAGTCGATGGAAAGGATATTGATTTTGACGAATTACGCAGCCAAATTGGTTTTGTCACTCAGGATACGCAATTATTTGCCGGTACCATTCGGGAAAATCTGCTTTTTGTAAACCCAACAGCTACGGATCAGGATATTTTAGAGGCCCTCAAACAGGCGGCCTGCTATAACCTGCTGGAGCGTGCTGATAATGGCATTGAAACCGTTATTGGAGAAGGTGGAGTAAAGGTTTCAGGCGGAGAAAAACAAAGACTTTCTATCGCAAGGGCCTTATTACGACAGCCCAAATTGTTGATTTTTGATGAAGCTACTTCGGCACTTGACAGTATTACCGAAGAGGAAATCACCAATACCATTAAGGAAATCAGTGCCAACAACCAGCAAATCACCATTCTGATTGCTCATCGGTTGAGTACCATTATGCATGCCGATCACATTTTTGTATTGGAGAGAGGCGAAGTAGTGGAAACAGGTAACCATGAAAGTCTGATTGAAGAAAAAGGATTGTATTATGCCATGTGGCGCCAACAGATTGGGGAACGAAAAGGAGCCCGGCCTGCCTTATCGGTTTAATGGTTTTTGCTACAGGTTGATTTTGATCATACTTTTTCTGATATTTTACTGTCAAATTTGAATATAAAATATTAATAATCAATTTTTTATACATCAGTTGCCTTAAACGTAACATTTATCACAAGGATCAAAAACGTTGGGTATTATTTTTGCAGCTGTTTAATTGATTTATTATCCTTCTAAAAAAAATAGATTACCATATGTTTTTCCAACACGTATATGACAAAACACTGGCACAGGCCAGCTACTTCTTAGGATGCCAAAAAGCGGGCGTTGCTATGGTTATTGACCCCAAACGGGATGTAGATACCTATATTCAAATAGCCAAAGAAAACAAAATGACCATTACCCATATTGCCGAAACGCATATCCACGCTGACTTTTTAAGTGGTGCCCGGGAATTGGCAGCATTAACTGATGCCAATATGTACCTGAGTAATGAGGGCGGTTCCGGATGGCAGTATGAGTTTCCCCATGTAGGTCTCAAAGATGGCGATAGCTTTATGGTGGGTAATTTAAAAATAGAAGTGTTGCATACTCCAGGGCATACTCCGGAAAGTATCAGTTTTTTATTGACAGACACCCCGGCAAGCCCCATACCTGTTATGGTTTTTACAGGAGATTTTGTTTTTGTAGGAGATGTAGGTCGTCCCGATCTTTTAGAAAAAGCAGCCGGAATGATCGGTACCAAGGAAGCCGGTGCCAAAGAAATGTACAAATCCATTCAACGTTTTAGCGAACTCCCCGATCATATTCAATTGTGGCCGGGTCACGGGGCTGGTTCCGCTTGTGGTAAAGCATTGGGTGCCGTTCCAAGTTCTACCATTGGGTATGAAAAATTACGGAATTGGGCCTTCCGGTTCGAGGAAGATGAAGCAGGCTTTATAAAATTCCTGTTGGAAGATCAACCCGAGCCACCGAAGTACTTTGCTATGATGAAGAAATTAAACAAAGTAGATCGGCCATTGCTTACAGAAGTCCCAAAAATTGAACAACTTAGTGAGGTAGCCCTTCAAAAAGAACTGGAAAAAGGTAATAAACTTATCGATACCCGAGACAAAGTTCTATTCGCAGAAGGATTTATACATGGTAGTATCAATATACAGAACAATAATAACTTTTCCACCTGGTGTGGTTGGTTTTTAAGTTACGATGAGCCATTTATATTGGTGGCTGCACCCGATGATATGGAAGATCTCACCAGGAAACTGATGCGCATTGGACTCGATAAAATAGCAGGATTTATTCCCGGGATAGAGGAATGGCAAAAAGCAGGTGGAAAAACTGAAAAAGTAGAATATATTGCCTTGGATGAACTTAAGGAAGCCATTTCCAACAACAATATTCAGATTGTAGACATCAGAGGGGCAACAGAATATCAAAGCGGACATATAAAAGACGCAGATCATTTATTTCTGGGAACTCTGCCACAGCATCTTGATAAAATAAATAAGGATAAAAATATTGTGGTGCATTGCCAAAGCGGCGACCGTGCAGCTATTGCTTATTCATTGCTGCGTAAAGAAGGTTTTTCTAACCTGAAAAATTTTTCCGGAGGAATAAACGAATGGATTTCTGAAGGCAACCCTTTAACTAACTGATTTTTCAAACAGTAAAACAAATAGCTACCGGCATTCCGATAGCTACTTATTTTACTGTTTTCCGGTAATTTTATCAAGTATCTTTATTCCGTATGACAGAACATTCCAATCAGATCAAAACGTTATTTCCTGATTTTGAACCAGACCTGATTCAGGCCATGGAAGAGCATGCTTCCTTTCGTGAAATACCGGCAGATAGCGTGGTAATGAGAACCGGGCAATTTATCCGCAGTACTATGCTGGTAATGGACGGCCTGATAAAAGTTTATCGGGAAGATGAAGATGGAAATGAATTTTTTATGTATCATCTCGAACCCGGACAGGCCTGTGCCCTGAGCATGACCTGTCTCGCAGGATCCCAAACGAGTCAGATATCTGCAAAAACCTCTAAAGACACAACCGTTTTGCAAATACCCATTGAAAAAATGGATGAATGGATGGCCAATTATCGCAGTTGGTATCAGTTTGTGATTCAAACATATCGGGCACGGTTTGACGAACTGCTTCAAACGCTTGATAGCGTCGCCTTTAGGCATATGGATGAAAGGATAGAGTTTTACCTGAAAAGACATTGCGAAGTAGAGGGCTCAAACACTTTAAATATTACCCACCAGGAAATTGCTCAGGAATTAAATTCAAGCCGCGAAGTCATTTCAAGATTGTTAAAAAAACTGGCAGAAAGAGGGAAAATCAGACTGAACAGACATAGTATAGAAATCATAGACTTATAAGGTCATCTACGTGATTTTTATCACCCCATATTTGCTACACGCAAAGCATCTTTGTAATCATAAAATTATCGCATGGAGATTATCGGATATTTTGCTTCACTTGTAATTGGTATTTCACTGGGTCTTATTGGGGGGGGAGGAAGCATTCTTACTGTACCGGTGCTTGTTTATTTATTTGGTATTGATCCCGTTATTGCCACTTCTTACTCTTTGTTCATTGTTGGTTCTACAAGCCTTATAGGAACTTTTCCTAAGTACAAACAAGGCCTGGTTAATTTAAAAACAGCAGTCATATTTGGAGCTCCTGCTATTGCAGCGGTATATGCAACCCGTAAGTTCATTGTTCCTATTATTCCCGATGAAATAATGACGGTAGGTAATCTTGTTATTACCAAGTCTATTTTACTCATGCTCATTTTTGCAGTATTAATGGTATTTGCCTCGGTAAGTATGATTCGCGAAAAGAAAAAAGATTTGAGTAAGCCGGAAGAAGTACAGGTCTTCAATTACCCGCTCATATTACTTGAAGGTGTTGTGGTAGGTATTTTAACCGGACTAGTAGGAGCAGGGGGTGGTTTTTTAATCATTCCAGCACTTGTATTGTTTAGTAAGTTACCCATGAAACAAGCTGTTGGGACTTCGCTCCTGATTATTGCCGCCAAATCACTCATTGGATTTACAGGTGACCTCGGGCATTTTACCATGGACTGGAAATTGTTAGGAATTGTTACTTCCCTTGCCATTATAGGTATATTTATTGGGAATGCGCTAAGTCATAAAATTGATGGAGATAAATTAAAGAAAGGTTTTGGTTGGTTTGTACTGGTTATGGGCATTTATATTATTTCCAAAGAACTGTTTTTCCGCTCCTGATTTTTCGCCGGGTGACCAATGTTACATTATAAGAAAAATTCCTGACCGAAATTTGTGGTAACACTTTACAGGATAAATAAAATTTAATCATTATGAAAATAGAACAAATTTACACAGGTTGCCTGGCCCAAGGAGCCTATTACCTCGAATGTGATGGAGAAGCAGCCATTGTGGACCCATTGCGCGAAGTGCAACCTTATATTGATCAGGCGGAGAAAAATAATGCCAAAATAAAATATGTATTTGAAACGCATTTTCATGCAGATTTTGTAAGTGGGCATATTGATCTCTCTAAAAAAACAGGAGCACCAATTGTTTTTGGCCCTACCGCCAAGCCTTCTTTCGAAGCAACTGTTGCTACCGATGGTCAGGAGTTTAAACTAGGAAGAGCTACCATTACCGTATTGCATACCCCGGGGCATACTTTAGAAAGTAGTTGCTTTTTATTAAAAG
The DNA here is from genome assembly GCA_038209595.1 of Chitinophagales bacterium. GTDB lineage: Bacteria > Bacteroidota > Bacteroidia > Chitinophagales > Chitinophagaceae > Phnomibacter. Next base: position 18,622 of record JBBQXO010000056.1, on the reverse strand, counting down.
ATGAGAACAATAAAGAAGTAGGCCTATTTAGTGGCGATACTTTATTTATAGGAGATGTAGGTCGTCCAGATCTTGCTCAAAAAGTAATTGCCGACCTGACGGAGGATAAACTGGCCTCGATGCTGTATGATTCTTTGCATCAAAAAATTATGCCATTGGCAGATGATATCATTGTATACCCCGCCCATGGTGCCGGTAGTGCCTGTGGTAAAAATATGAGTAAGGAAACAACAGATACTTTGGGTAATCAAAAGAAAACCAATTATGCTTTACAACCTATGACAAGAGAAGCATTTATGAAAGCCTTACTTACCGGCCTTACCCCGCCCCCTGCTTACTTCCCATTGAATGTATTGATGAACATACAAGGTTATGATTCTATAGACGATGTATTGGAAAGGGGGCAGCAGGCTTTGGAACCTTCAGCATTTGAAGCAGCCGCAAGCGAAACAGGGGCGGTAGTGCTCGACACAAGAGACCCACAGGTTTTTGCAGCAGGTTTTATCCCAAATTCTATCAATATTGGAATCGATGGCAACTTTGCTCCGTGGGTAGGAGCTCTTATTCCGGATATAAAACAAGAGATTCTGATCATAACAGAAGATGGCCGCGAAGAAGAAGTAATTACAAGATTGGCGAGGGTTGGATACGATTATACCATCGGCTTCCTGAAAGGCGGATTTGATGCCTGGGAAAAAGCAGGTTTTGAAACCGACCAAATTGAAACCATTTCGGCGGAAGAACTTGCGGAAGAAATGACCAGAGAAAATCTCAATATTTTGGATGTACGCAAAAAAAGTGAGTACGATAGCGAGCATGTTTTAGATGCAGAAAATGCTCCTCTGGATTATATCAACGATAGCATGGCTCTGATTCAAAAAAATAGAACCTACTATGTACATTGTGCGGGTGGATACCGCTCTATGATATTTAATTCTATTTTAAGAGCCCGAGGATTTTATAATCTGGTAGATGTTAAGGGAGGTTTTAAGGATATGAAGGAAAGTAACTTATTTAAAATATCGGAATATGTTTGTCCGAGTACCATGTTATAAAAAAAATCTTATGAACAATCAATTTAATGATCCCAATACCACTTTTGTAGATGTACGAAGCGCTTGGGAATACGATGAAGAACATATAGAAAATGCTATAAATATTCCCTTAGAAGAATTGAATGGCAATATAGAAAAATTAAAATCACTTAAAGGTTCAATTGTATTTTATTGTCGCTCTGGCAACAGAAGTGGTATGGGTGTTATACTTGCCAAAAATGCAGGTCTGACAAATGTAAGTAATGGTGGAAGCCTTTATGAATTATCAAAGCAAATAGCAAGCCATGTTTAAAAAACTGATGCAATTATTTTTCGGACCTTCTGCTGATTTCAAAGAATTGGTAAAAAACGGAGCCATGATTGTGGATGTTCGTAGTCAGGGAGAGTATCAATCCGGACATATTAAGTCCTCCGTCAATATCCCCCTTGAAAAAATTAAATCGCAAACGGACCAACTAAAAAAGAAAAACAAGGTGGTAATAACCGTTTGCCGATCAGGCAATCGTAGCGGTATGGCAAAAAACATACTGACTGCCCAAGGCATTAAAGTATATAATGGAGGACCATGGAATCAGTTGGAACGCAAATTAACTACACAATAATCTGTCCGCATTTTCATTAACAATTTTATATCTTCAAAAAACGTAACTTAGGAGTCATGTTAAAAACAATAACTACAGGATGGAATTTTTTCAGAATACTGCGATTTGTAACAGGTATGGCTGTTCTGGTGCAATCCCTTATTCTGCAAGAATGGCTGCTGGCCTTTGCGGGTATTTTTCTGGCAGGCATGGCGGTTTTCACAAAGGGTTGCGGGGTGAATGGTTGTGATAACAATTTACCTTCTTTTAAAAACAAAAGTGAATTTAAAGAAATTATATATGAAGAATTGGATCCTAAAAAATAAACTACTTTTATTGGGTTCGGCCATTGGAGCAATAGCCGGTTATTTATACTATTGGCAAATTGGTTGTGCTACAGGCGCCTGTGCCATTACTTCAAAGCCATTGAACAGTATAGTTTATTTCGGTGTGATGGGAGGGATTGCTTCTGGTATATTTAAAAAGCAAGCACCCGTAGAAAAAAAACCGGAATAAAAAATTAAATTTAGATATAAATAAGAAAAATATGTCAAGTTTTCAAGATGTTATCAATAGTGAAAAGCCGGTTTTGGTGGACTTTTTTGCAGAATGGTGTGGGCCATGCAAAATGATGGCCCCTATACTGAAACAAGTAAAGGTAGAATTGGCGGAAAATATCCGCATCATAAAAGTAGATATCGATAAAAATCCGGAAGCTGCAAGTGCCTATCAGATTCAAGGTGTACCCACATTGATTCTTTTTCAGAAAGGAGCAGTTAAGTGGCGTCAATCCGGTGTGGTGCCTGCAGCCTCCATTAAAAAAGAAATAAGTAAATTTATTTAATTATTTCCCTTTATGATTTCATCAAAGTATTTCAAACAAATATTGGTACTGTTTGCGGTTCTGATTTATATCAGTAGTTGCCGGGTAGACAGAATAGGTGGAATTAACCGGTTGAATAATCAACAATTTGCCCGAAAAGCACAAAAGACAGGATATGTGCTTTTGGATGTAAGAACACCGGCGGAATATGACTCTGCACACATCGCAGGCAGTATTTTAATGAATTTAAAGGACAGCCTTTCCTTTATAGAAGACCTTACCAAACTTGATCCCTCCAAAAAATACCTGATTTATTGCCGGAGTGGTGTCAGATCGCTGAAAGCCTCGCGGGCACTCAAAGCAAGTGGTATCAAAAAAGTAAATGATCTGGCAGGAGGATTCAAAAACTGGACCGGGGCTTCAGACAGCACTTTCAAAAAATGAAACTTACTTATTTGTTGTGTATACTCCTTTTAACAGGAATTCTCCACAATCCATTACAAGCTCAGCATGAGGCTTATGACGCCCCCGTGTGGAAAACAGAGTTGCAAAAGCCTTCGGGCGATTCCAATACTTTTAGGGGAGCCTTTACCCATGCCCGTTTCAGTGGCCATGTGAAAAGCTTTTCTATGGCAACCATTAACCAAGGAGATTTGAGTGATTATCATGCATTGGCTCTTGGGGGAGGTATCCGGTTGCAAACTGCTCCCTACAAAAATTTCCAAATCGTTATCAGCGGGTACTTTACCCATAATTTATCTTCAAGCGACCTAATAAAAAAAGACCCCGCTTCCGGATCTTACAACCGTTATGAAATAGGGCTGTTTGATATTGAAAATACCGAAAACGAACACGACCTTGACAGGCTGGAAGAATTGAATCTTCAATACCAGAACAAAAACTGGCATATTACTTTGGGCAAACAAATCCTGAAAACCCCCTTTATCAATCCGCAGGATGGCCGGATGAGACCTACCGAAGTGGATGGATTATGGGTCAACCGGAAAGCGAATCCGAAACTTGAATTGAATGCGGGATGGCTTTATAAAATTTCTCCACGCAGCACGGTTCGATGGGTTTCTGTTTCAGAAAGTATTGGTATTTATCCACAGGGTATTAATACAGACGGTACCCCTTCAGGTTATAAAGAAGAATTGTCTTCTGCTGGCGTATTTTTAGCAGGTTTAAATTATAAATCAAAAAATCTTTCGTTGCAGGTTTTCAATCAATTTACGGAAAACATCTTCAATACCCTTTTCACACAAATAGATTATAAAAAGAAGCAAAAAAACCGGGTTTGGGGTTTATCGTTTCAATATACCCGACAGGATGCCGTAGCCGATGGAGGCAATAAGGACCTTTCCAAAACCTACTTTACGCCAGGTAAAGGGGTTAATATTTTCAGCAGCCGTTTGGGAGTAAATCAAGGCAACTGGCAGCATTCAATCAATTATACCCGGATAGGAAAGAGTGGCCGATTTTTAAGCCCTAGAGAATGGGGCCGAGAACCGTTTTTCACCTTTCTTCCCCGAGAACGCAACGAGGGTTTAGGCGATGTAAACGCATTTGTTGCCAAAACAACCAAAACCTTTCCTAAGTTAAATCTTGAAGCCAATCTGGGAGTAGGCTATTTTGACTTACCTGATGTAACTGAATATGAACACAACAAATATGGTTTGCCATCTTATTTGCAAACAAATGCACAGGTTTCGTATGTTTTCAGAGGTTGGTTGCAAGGGTTACAATCCTCGCTACTTTATGTCTATAAATCCAATAGGGGAGAAACTTATGGGAATGCTAAATTTATAATCAACAAAGTAAATATGTCGAATATAAATCTTATTTTAGACTATCAATTTTGAAATATTAATCAAACTTTACTCCAAAAGCACTCATTATGACTGATCTTCAATTTGGTACCTGGGTGAGTAGAACTGTAAGATGGCTGTTGGCCTTGCTTTTTGCCTACTTTGCCTTTAGCTATGAGGGCATGTGGTATTTATACATTTTTGCAGCAGTATTGTTTTTAACTGGTTTTATTGCCCCGAAAAGATGCGTAGAAACAAAACTGAATGAGGCAGGAGAACCGATAGATTGTTCCCTATAACAAAACTTGATATTATTTTTATTATACAAAACAAAAAAAAATCACATGAGCACAAACAGAATCGGATTAAACAGTGAAAAAGCAAAAAATCTGGCAGATAAACTAAATTTACTTTTGTCAAATTACCAGATGTTTTACATAAATACCCGTGGATTTCATTGGAATATTATGGGTCACAAATTTTTTGAATTGCATCTTAAATTTGAAGAAGTTTACACAGACTCCCTTGTAAAAATTGATGAAATTGCAGAAAGAGTCTTGACATTAGGATACACCCCACTCCACTCTTTTTCTGCTTACAGTAAAAATAGTACTATTGGCGAAGCACAGGATATAAGCGAGGGAGATAAAGCCGTTCAAATTTTATTGGATGGTTACGGAGAATTGCTTAAAATTGAAAGGGAAATACTTCATCTTTCCGACGAGGCAAAAGATGAGGGTACCAACTCCATGGTAAGCGATTATATAAGAGAGCAAGAAAAAACAGTTTGGATGTTCTCTTCCTATCTTAAATAATTAAAATTATTTTATTGTAAAACCGGTAGTATTGTATGCTACCGGTTTTTTAGTGCCTGATAATTGCTAAAAAACTTTCGGTTGTGATAATTATCACATACTAAACCCTTTAAAAAAAGAAATTTTGTAACTCTGATATCTATTCACATTTAGAAAAAACTATGCAAATTTTAGAACTATTACAAAAACCATGGACATGGTGGGTAGCCGGTCCATTGATAGGCTTAACCGTACCAGCACTTTTAATTTTAGGAAATAAATCTTTTGGTATTTCCTCTTCCCTACGACATATGTGTGCCGCTTGTATACCTGCCAGTATTCCTTTTTTTAGTTATAACTGGAAAAAAGAAATCTGGAACCTGTTTTTTGTTGGGGGTATATTTCTGGGAGGTATTATTGCCAGTTTTTTACTTACCAACCCCGAACCTATAGTAGTTGCCCCTACCCTTGCAAGCGATTTGGCAGCTTATGGTATTACCAATTACAATCATATAGTACCGGCAGATTTGTTTAGCTGGCCTGCCTTACTTACGCTGCGAGGATTTATTATGATGGTGGCAGGTGGTTTTCTGGTAGGATTTGGAACCCGGTATGCAGGCGGATGCACTTCTGGCCATGCCATTATGGGTCTCAGCAACCTTCAGTGGCCCTCGTTGGTAGCCACTATCTCTTTTATGACAGGTGGGTTCATAATGGTCAACCTGATTCTTCCTTATATCTTAAGTTTGTAAATAATATTGAAAATGAATATGAACGTTAATATAAATAATGATCTTGCCCCTGAATCCACTCCTTTTGTAGATCATTCGCCAGAAGAAATACTGGAAAGTAAAATACGGCATCAGGATGCCATGTGTGTTAATGAGAGTGAAATAAATGAACCGCTTTCCGCTAACCTGAAATACGGATTGGTGGGTATTCTTTTCGGTATTGTATTTGTAAAAGCAGAAATAGTTTCCTGGTTTCGTATTCAGGAAATGTTCAGGCTCGAAAGCTTTCACATGTATGGTGTTATTGGTAGCGCCGTAGTGGTAGGAATGATCAGCATCTTTTTAATTAAGCGCTACAACGCCCGATCAATCAGTGGAGAAAAAATAAAAATTGAAGATAAGAAGTTCAATAAGGGGCAGATTTATGGGGGGCTTTTATTTGGGTTAGGCTGGGGAATAACCGGCGCTTGCCCGGGTCCTTTGTTTGCCCAAATTGGTACCGGCGCCTCTGTTATCGTAATCACTTTACTCAGTGCTGTTACAGGTACATGGGTATATGGCAAATTCAGAGATAGATTACCCCATTAAAAAGATAGTTTCTATTATTAACTTTAGGCTGATATGAAAAAGATATCTTTTATTCTCTTAGGTTCCCTGCTCCTACTCATTTTGAGTATGCATTGGTTGTCGGGTTGCAACCAACAAACGGAAAAGGCTGCGCCCATCTCCGAACCCAAGGAAAAAACAGTTTGGACAGGTCCCGCATTTTCTCAGATCCCTCTTTACTCACAATCTGATGGAGCGGAAATACTCTATGGGTATAATTTGGTCTCAAAAACAGCTCAATACCTTGGTCCAAACGGATCGGTTAATGCCATCAGCAATGGTATGAATTGTCAGAATTGCCACCTCGACGGAGGGACAAAGCCGTTTGGGAATAATTATGGCGCAGTTGCCAGCACTTATCCTAAAGTAAGGGAACGATCCGGGAAAAAAGAAGACCTCACAAAAAGAATAAACGATTGCTTTGAGAGAAGTCTTAATGGCACGGCACTTGAGGACTCAAGCCGCGAAATGAAGGCAATGGTGGCTTATATACAATGGGTAGGACACAAAATACCAAAAGGAGAAAAGCCCCAAGGCTCCGGTATTATGCAGCTTGAATACCTCACCCGTGCCGCCGACCCGGAAAGAGGTAAACTTATATTTACCAACCATTGTGTACGCTGCCATGGGGAAAATGGCGAAGGGCTTGCTACTTTAGATGGAAAAGGATACGAATTTCCACCGCTTTGGGGTCCGCACAGCTACAATGAGGGGGCTGGTCTGTACCGAATATCGCGGTTGGCAGGCTATGTTCTCAACAACATGCCCAATACGATAAACTGGCACAATCCAGAACTTTCAGAGGAACAGGCATGGGATGTTGCAGCTTTTGTAAATAGTCAGTCAAGACCTTCCAAAGACCTGACAGGAGACTGGCCTGATATTGGTAAAAAACCAATAGATCATCCTTTTGGTCCCTATAAAGACCCCTTCACCGAATCACAACATAAATACGGCCCTTTCCAACCAATTGCCGACTGGAAAAAAGAAAATAAATAATACTTTACCATATCATCATGGATATGGTAATCCAAAAACGATTTGCCTTATGTGTAGTAAAAATGATTCAGAATGTTCTCATAACATTCATAATCAGCCTCTTACCAATGAAATTAACTTGTCTGCAGGGGAAGAAACAAGACCCAAAACCGGGCGACGTAATTTTTTAAAAACAGCCAGTTTGTTGGGAGGAAGTGCCTTCATTCCACCGGCCATTTCCATGGCAACACCGGGGGATGATTACCATGCCCGGGAAATAAGTAAAAATAAAGCGGTACAAAAAGGAAAAGCGGATCATTTCACCATCCTTCATACTTCTGACATCCATGCCCAAATAAATACGCATGATGAGTTTTTCCTCGAAAAAGGAAGTGTGGTTTACAAAAAAAGAGGCGGGATGGCGGTTTTAAAAACCATGCTGAACAGCCTGAGGCTCGAAAATCCGGGTAACACCATTTTAATTGATGGGGGAGACTGTTTCCAGGGTGGTGGCGTGGCAGCACTGACCGAAGGCCGGGGCATTATTCCCTTGATGAATAATATTGGTTACGATCTGCTTCTTCCCGGAAATTGGGAAGTGGTGTATGGAAAAGAAAATATGCGCAAAGACCTCGGAGGATATACAGGGCAAAAAATTTGTGCCAATATGTTTCATGAAAAAGAAGGTCCCTGTGCAGGAGAACTTATTTTTCCACCCTACTGGGTAAAAATGGTGGCTGGAGTAAAAATTGGTTTTATCGGTTACAATGATCCCCTTACCCCAAAAAGACAGTCGCCAGCCTACAGTTTTGGTATAAAATTTACCAAACCAGAGGTAGATGTAGCCTATTATATTGATCTGCTAAAAAATTATGAGCAATGTGCCATGGTATTTTTGGTAACACATATGGGATTGGCGCAACAGGTAGATCTTGCCAACAAACCGGAAGTGCAGGGAGTCGACTATATTCTGGGAGCTGACACCCACGAAAGGGTGCGCAAACCCATTCAAGGTACTTATGCCAAGGTCACCGAGCCAGGCGCATTTGGCAGTTTTATAGCTAAACTGGATGTGGTAATAGAAAATGGGATAATCAAAGACCAGAATTACGAGCTCCTTGATGTGGATCCGGAACGTTACAAGCCAGATGAAGAAATGCTCCAATTGGTTGAAAAAATAAGTGCCCCTTATAAAAGTCAACTCAACCTGGAAATTGGCAGAAGTAAAACCACGCTTACCCGGTACTATGTTATTGAAACCAATATGGATAATATGGTTACCGATGCGCTGGCGTGGAAATTCCCCGGAATTGATGTGGTCATTTCCAATGGATTCCGATTTTGCCCACCTTTAGTACCCGATCCTGCTACAGGAGAGGCTATTATTACCAACGATTATTTATGGAGCATGCTACCTGTTGACAGCGCAGCCAAAAAAGGAGAAGTAACCGGAGAACAGATATGGAACTGGTTAGAAAAAGAATTACGCAATGTATTTTCCAAAGATCCGGCTAAACGATTTGGTGGTTGGGTGATCCGCTTTCAGGGTATGAAAGTAGAATTTACTATGAATAATGCATATGGCAAAAGGCTGCAGAAGGTTGAAATTCAAGGACTTCCATTAAACAGACAAAAAACATACAGCATTTTGGCATGTGAGCGTGAAGGCGATCCCGAGGATACAATTTGCCGGATTGAGCACGTAAAAAATCCTAAGGTAACCAGCAGCACTTTACATGATGTTATGCGGGAATACCTTGCAGTCCATTCTCCGGTAAGCCCGAAGATAGAAGGACGGATAAAAGCAACCGACGCTCCTGCAGATCTTCTTTCGCAATTGGAAGGGTACGATTACCAGTTTATCTGATTTCTTAATGTTCCGCTATTTTTAATGAAATCATTTAGGATATGAAATCTTCCCGTGCTACCTTCGTTATACCACTAAGCACATTAAAACATGCCATTCAAGTTGTTGATCCTAGCTGCAGTCATTATAACTTCAGGGTTATTCTACTGCAATGCCAAAAGCCACAATAGTGAGCCTATGGATTATGCACAACTTGGAGACGCCATCACTGCCAAAACTCAGGATACACTATCCCGGATTTTGAAAAATACAATTCTTGAAAAAGGGTACGCAGGAGCTATTGATTTTTGCAATTTGAATGCACTCGCCATTTCTACCCATTATGAGGAAAAAGATATAAAAATTAAAAGAATTTCATTTCAAATAAGAAATCAGGAAAATCAACCGGATAAAAACGAAGTAAAACAGCTTGAATATTTTCTGCAATTAGCTAAAAGCGGGTCTTTACCGTCCTCTAAACTTGTTGTGGAAGAAAATGGAAGGGTGCATTATTACAAACCTATTATTTTGCAAACACTTTGCTTAAACTGCCATGGCAAGCCAGGTACGGAAGTCAATGCCGAAACCCTTGCCATTTTACAGAAAAAGTATCCTGCTGATGAAGCAATGGGGTATGCAAATGGCGAATGGAGAGGGTTGTGGCACTTGACTTTTGAACCGGATCCGGAAAATTAAAAATCTGAATGAAAAAAGCTTACATAATTCTTTTTGCAGTTACGCTTGTGGCTACCTCTTGTAAAAATACCCACCGGAGTTCCGACAATCAGAAGGGAAGTACTTCCACTCAGGAATTTCCTCAATTTACCATGACCAACGCAAGCGGGGAAACCGTAGAATTCTCTGCATTGAAAGGCAAAACAGTATTTGTAAACCTTTGGGCTACGTGGTGTCCTCCTTGTGTAGCCGAAATGCCTTCTATAGAAAAACTTTATCAGCGGACAAAAAGTGATAACAATGCTTTTGTCTTGTTGTCGCTAGACGAAGATTTTGAAAAAGCCAAAAAATGGGTAAAAGCACGCAACCTTGATATCCCTATTTATACTGCAAGTCAGCTTCCTTCAATGTTTGAAGTGCGTAGTATCCCCACCACTTTCATTTTTCAGCCAGATGGCAAACTATTGTTCACCCATGTAGGGATGGAAGACTATTCAAAACCAAGATTTGAAAAAATCATGCGGGCGCAGGCAACGAACACGGCCGGGGTTCGCTAAATTTGCACATGCGCAAAAATGAACCAATTGTCGTTGCAGAAACAGAGGATTATATTGCAGTAAGCAAACCTACGGGAATGCTTACCCTACCCGATCGTCACGATGAAGAAAAACAAAGCCTTCGAGGATGGATGGAAGAAGCTTACGGGAAAATCTTTGTGGTGCATCGGCTCGATAAGGATACGAGTGGATTGATTCTTTTTGCGAAAAATGCAGAAGTACACCAGTACTACAATGCCCTTTTTGAAGAAAGGGAAATTGAAAAAATATATCTTGGCATTGTGGATGGAAAACCATTTCAACAAGAGGGAATTATTGATGCACCTATTGCCGAACACAGTTCACGTAATGGAACCATGATCATCCATGCCCGGGGCAAAGCATCCCGTACCGATTATCGGGTATTACAATCCTGGAACAGTTACAGTTTACTCTCCTTTACCCTGCATACCGGCAGAACCCATCAGATAAGAATCCATTGCCGGCATATAGGCCACCCGATTGCCTGCGATCCTTTTTACAATGATGGCAAACCAGTACTCTTATCAAGCCTGAAGAAAAAATTTAAATTATCCCGTAATTCCATAGAAGAAAACCCTTTGCTGAGCAGGCTTGCTCTGCATAGCTATTCATTAGGCTTTATAGATAGAAAAGGCGAAAAAATTCTGCTGCAAACTCCATTACCTAAAGACTTTCAGGCCTTTGTAAAACAATTGAATAAACTGTAAAAAGGACTCCCTATCTGGGGATTCCCTTGGATTTAGTGGCTTCATAGATCGCCATGGCTTCTGGCATCATTCGCTCCAGTTGAGCAATCCGGGTCTCATCAGAAGGGTGTGTACTTAACCATTCAGGGGGCTTTTGACCACCAACAGCCGACATACGGTTCCAGAAAGCAATAGACTCTTGTGGATTATAACCAGCTACCGCGCAATAAATCAACCCCAACTTATCCGCTTCGAGTTCGTCTTGACGGCCAAATGGCAAAATTAAACCAGCTGTGGTACCCACCTGATATGCCTGATTGAAAAGTTGCTGTGTGGCAGCCGGCTTGCTTGACAAGGCTACCGAAATAGCCATACCCCCAAACTGCTGTAGCAACCCCTGGCTCATCCGTTCTTTACCATGTTGTGCAATGGCATGTGCCACCTCATGACCCATAACTACTCCGAGAGCGTTTTCATTTTTAGTGACAGGTAGAATCCCACTATAAACAGCAATTTTACCCCCCGGCATACACCATGCATTCAATGTAGGCTCATCTATAAGCATATATTCCCATTTATAATCAGCCAGGTATTGCGATAAACCCTTGCTGGAATAATACCGTTCAATACCAGCGGCAATACGAGAACCTACCCGGGTAACCATTTGCGCATTCGCATTGGTAGCAGGCGACAAAATTTTACTTGTCCTTTTTATTTCAGCATATTGATCAGCAGCCAGTTTATTTACGGTACCACTATCCACTAATGCCAATTGTTTCTCACCAGTTAATGGATTAACCGCACAAGCTACCAGCAATATCAACAGGGAAATGAAAACAAGTTTGTTCATATATTATTTTTAAAGGTGTAAGGTAATTCAAACAAAAAGAGCTCGTTCATTTATTTCCTGAAAATTTCCTTAATTAACACCGGAGGTGTAAAATCTTGATTCCTTTCCGGACGCTCATAAATTTTCATCACCACATCCAATCCCCGAACTACTCTTCCAAAGGCCGCATACCCTTGTCCGTCGGGGTTACTTTTGCCCCCAAAATCGAAACCCGGATTATCCCCGATACAGATAAAAAATTCAGTGGTAGCGGAACCAGGTTCCAGCCGGGCCATACTCAGCGTGCCATGCTGGTGTTTCAAACCTGTTTGTGAAGTAGGCTCGTGGGGTATACCGGTCAAATAATCCCGATTGACCCTGGAAAGGTAAACACCCCCTTGAATCAGTTCGGCAGCATTGGCACCCATCGGTTGGTTGTCCCGGCTTAAAACCCTGTAAAAAGCACTTTTATCATAAAAACCGGAGTCCATATAACTTAGAAAAGCAGCCACTGTTTTGGGCGCTTTTTCAGGATATAATTCAATTTCTATATTGCCATCTTTGGTAGCCATAATGATATGTCTGCCATCACCCTGTGGCTCGCAACCTGCTGTCACAAGAAGCAACAATAGCATCAGGCCTTTCATTATTCTTTTGCTTTCCTTCACCGGGTAAAAATAAACCATCTCCTCAAATAAGCGCTTATTGAAAGTTAAAAATGAAAGTTGCATATTTGCAGAACAAAAGGGACGGTTAGCTCAGTTGGTTTAGAGCGCTGCTTTGACAGAGCAGAGGTCGGCGGTTCGAGCCCGCCACAGTCCACCCCATCATCGGTCAGCCGATTGGCTCCATTTTTTTCTTTTAAAATAAACCGGAACGAATATGCCCGATGTAAAAATGGAAGCAAGCTGGAAAGAAGTCCTTGCAACGGTTTTCAAGCAACCTCCTTTTTTACAGGCGGTACTTCATTTAAAAACCGAAATGGCAGCAGGGCATACCATTTATCCTCCTGGTCCGCTAATTTTCAATGCATTCAACAGCACCCCTTTTCAAAAAGTTAAAGTCGTAATAATAGGACAGGATCCTTACCATGGTGCAGGACAGGCCATGGGATTAAGCTTTTCGGTACAAAAAGGGGTTAAACCTCCCCCTTCATTGGTAAATATTTTCAAGGAAATGAGGTCAGATATCGGTTTACTCATCCCGGAACATGGCGATTTAAGTCATTGGGCGCAGCAGGGTGTTTTATTACTCAATGCCACCCTGACTGTACGAGCAAACGAGCCCAACAGTCATGCACAGATTGGCTGGCAGGGATTTACCGATGAGATAATCAAACAATTATCAGATAAACGAGAAAATATCGTCTTTCTATTATGGGGTAAGTTTGCGCAAGAAAAAATTTCACTTATTGACGAAACCCGACACCAGGTATTGAAGGCTGCTCATCCAAGCCCTTTCAGCGTTGAAAAAGGTTTTTATGGGTGCCGTCATTTTAGCCGTACCAATCAATATTTAATGAAACAAGGGCTTGCCCCTATTGACTGGAGTCTTTCCTAAAAAGTATTTTCTATTTACATGAAATCCCCACGCACTCGGGAACACATAGCACGAATGAGTATTCGGGATTCCACCACATCAAAAGGCGGGACAACTATGAAAAATAGAAAAAGCAGCCGACAGGCGGTGCACTAAAAAATGGACATATGAATAAAAGTATAAAAAATATTTTCGGAAATATTTGGGCAGTTTGGGGCAGTATTATTTTTGTGCCCACCCTGCTGATATTTGTCTGGCCAATTTATTTATCCCATTTTATTGCAGAGCCATGGGGTATGCGAATTTTCAGGTTAAGCACTAAGATATGGATGACTATTTTTTTGTACGCTATTGCCAGCCCTTTGCGGATTTATGGACGTAAAAATCACAAAAAGGGAGCAAACTATGTGGTGGTAAGCAACCACTCCTCCATGATGGATGTACCTGCCATGACTCCCTTTTTCCCCGGTACCAATAAAACCATTGCCAAAGAATCCATAGCCAAAATCCCGCTATTTGGCTGGATCTACCAAAAGGGATCAATTCTTGTAGACCGTAACAGCGATGAAAGCCGCAGAAGAAGCTATGAAGAAATGAAAAATGTACTGCTAAAAAAGGGACTTGATATGGTCATTTACCCAGAAGGCACCCGCAACCGTACCGAAAAACCACTTAAAGATTTTTACGATGGCGCCTTTCGGTTGGCTATCGATACCCAAAAACCAATTATCCCGGTTGTGATGTTTCACACAGACACGGTGTTACCTTCGGGAAAAGGATTTTTCCTTTGGCCACATCCCATAGATATGCATTTGCTGGAACCAATCGAATATGAGGGTAAAACCATAGAGCAATTGAAAACAGAAACCCGCAAGGCCATGTGGGATTTCATTGAGGCGAAGCAAAACAAGTAATTGAGTTGCCGCAACCGTTTTAAAAAATCACTTTTCTTATTTTTAGGAGTACTTTGCTAACAGTAAATGGATGTTATGGATTGGATGAGGGTGCAAGGATTAACAAAGCAAATCAATGGAATTACAGTGGTACAAGACCTCAATTTCTCCATGAAAAAGGGAGAGAAACTGGCCATTATGGGTGCTACCGGAACCGGCAAAACCTCCATCCTTAAAATGATAGCCGGGTTTATGCAACCCGATGCTGGTAATGTATTTTTTGAAGGTAATAGAGTAGATGGACCATTGGAAAAATTAATTCCCGGTCACCCGAAAATTGCCTATTTGTCACAGAACTCCGACCTGCGGCCTAATTTTTTTGTAAGTGAAGTATTGGAATATGCCAATAAAATGAGTCAGGCAGAGGCTACCGGCTTGTACAAGGTATGTGAAATAGAACACCTGCTCAGACGAAAAACTACTGAACTTTCCGGTGGTGAAAAACAACGGGTGGCTCTGGCAAGATTGCTTTCTACCCGCCCTGCACTCCTATTGCTTGATGAACCTTTTTCGCACCTTGACCTGCCACATAAGCTATTGATAAAAAAAGTTATCCGCGAGGCCATGGAGCAGTACCAGCTTTCCTGCATGCTTGTCTCCCATGAACCTTACGACACCCTGCTTTGGGCCGACCAACTGCTGATTTTGCATAATGCACAAATTATTGCAACAGGCAGTCCTGAAATACTCTATAATACCCCACCCAATCCACTTGTGGCATCTCTTACCGGTTTGGTAAATTTTATAGATAATCAAATTGCTTCCCTTCTTTCCGGTACAGCGATAACCCATGGGAGTGGAGAAAATTTATTACTAAGGCCCCACTTGCTGCAATTGGATGACACTATGCAGGAAGGAACAACGGCAAAAGTGATGGATATTCAATTTGCCGGTTCGCACAGCATTGTTTATTTACTGTTGGGTAACAAAATATTACTTGCCGAAACACCGGTTCAGGAAATTAAAAAAGGCAGCAACATGGGCGTTTCTGCCAAAACGGAATCATTCCATTTGATGTCATAACCCCGATTCAATTCATACTTTGTTTAAAATAATAAAGCAGGATAGTCGTTAAAATGATCAGGCAGCATTGCCATAAACAAATAATCGTTATTTTTATACTCATATAATTAAATACTACCAATGCAAAAAAAATTATTCAGTTTTATCCTCATTGCTGCTATCATAATGACTGCAGGATTTTCGGGATGTAAAAAAGACGAAACGCCTGCCCCTCCTACCTCCTCTGACCTGATGGCAAAAGCGCCCTGGAAATTGAGTAAGGTGCTTTCAGGCGGTATTGATGTTTCCGGTCTTGTGACCGCCTGTATCAAAGACAACCTGTTGCAATTTAATATCGCTACTCCGGCCAATACCGGCACAGTAGACGAAGGAGCTACCAAGTGCAATGCTGCCGATGCTCAGGTTTCCAATTTCACCTGGGTTTTGGATCCGGCATTCAATCTGGTTACCATCTCAGGAAATGCAGCTATTTTGCCGGGTGCTGCCAATACTTTTACACTTGTAAGCGTAAATGATACAGAAATGGTGATTACCCAAAATGTAGTATTTTTTGGCGTTACCCAAATGGTGGAAGCTACTTTAGTACACTAAAAGCTAAACAGTTACCGAAAATGAGGATAATAAAAATAATTCCATGAAAAATGGAAACCTTTTGAATAACGAAAAAGCCCCGGCGTATTACTCCCCGGGGCTTTTTTATTATATGACCTTTTGCATGGAAATCACTTTTTACGGATTAGCTCTTGGTGGCAAACCATTTTCATCATCCTAGCTCTTTCTAAAAAATATCCGCATTGGTACACCTTTAAAATCAAATTTTTCCCGAAGCTGATTTTCAAGATAATTGCGGTAAGGCGTTTTCAATTCTTCGGGGTAATTGGTAAAAAATGCAAAAGAAGGAACCGGTGTCGGCAATTGTGTTACATATTTTATCCGGATGATATGTCCCCTTGTCATAGGAGGATTGTAAGCAGCTACTGCTTTTTCTATCATATCATTTAATTGCGAAGTAGGTATTCTGCGGGAACGGCTTTCGTATACATGCAGCGCCATTTCTACTACTTTCATAATGCGTAGTTTGTCCTTTGCAGAAACAAAAAGCATGGGAACATCATTAAAAGGAGCAAGGCTGTTTTTCAATTCAGTTTCGTAATCACGGGCTGTATTGGTTTGCTTTTCTACCAAATCCCATTTATTAATCACCACAACAATGCCCTTACCTTTTTTAGCGGCAAGACTATAAATATTCAAATCCTGTGCGGTAATTCCTTTTTCGGCATCAAGTAGCAACAGACAAATATCAGCCTCATCCATGGCCTTGATGGCACGGATTACGGAATAAAATTCGAGGTCTTCGTGTACCTTTTTCTTTTTACGGATACCTGCCGTATCAATCAGCATAAACTCCTTACCAAACAAATTATAGTGGGTATGGATGGTATCTCTTGTGGTACCTGCTATTTCGCTTACAATGGTTCTTTCTTCACCAATCAGGGCATTCAGCAAACTGCTTTTGCCCACATTGGGTTGACCCATAATGGCAAACTTTGGCAAAGCATCTTTTGCCAGGGTATCATCAGAATCTTCCTCTTTAATAATAGCTACCAAACCATCAAGCAACTCTCCTACCCCGGTGCCACTCAGGCTGCTTAAAAAGAAAGTATTTTCAATACCTAGGCTGTAAAACTCATTGGCATCAAGCTGACGGGCGTAGTTATCGACCTTGTTTACTGCGAGGAAAACCGGTTTGGTGGTGCGTCGCAGCAAATCGCCCATCGCCTCATCAAGACTAGTGATACCAGTTGTTACGTCCACCAGGAAAATCAGCGCATTGGCTTCTTCCACAGCAATCTTTACCTGAATGGCAATTTCACGTTCAAATACGTCTTCACTATCAGGCACAAATCCCCCGGTATCAATGATATTAAAAGATTTTCCGGTCCAGTCGGCTACCCCATATTGCCGGTCGCGGGTTACCCCACTCTGATCGTCCACAATGGCTTTACGCTGTTCGAGCAAACGGTTAAAAAAGGTACTTTTACCCACGTTGGGGCGTCCTACAATAGCTACGGTAAACATATAACTTGCTTAAAAAAATTAATCCTACTTTATTAAAATGGACACCTGTTTTATTCTTTATTGGTATCCGTATTCCCTCAATTTTAATTCATCATCGCGCCACTTCGGCCTCACTTTCACAAACAATTCCAGAAAAACTTTTTGCTCAAGAAACTTTTCAATTTCTAATCTTGCTTCAGTACCAAGCCGCTTGATCATTTTCCCCTTTTCACCAATTACGATGAGTTTCTGGGTTTCGCGATGTACAATTATATCAGCCTGAATTTTTATCAGGGTCGTCTTTTCTTTAAACTCCTGCACGAGGACTGCGGTTTGGTAAGGCACTTCTTCATGAAAGATTTCGAAAATCTTTTCCCGGATCAGTTCGCTAACAAAAAACTTGGTGGGTAAATCGCTCATATCCTCCGGATCGAAAAAAGGCATTCCGATGGGTAGGAACTTAAGAATTTTTTCAATCAATCCATCAAGCCCTAACTTTTGTGCCGCAGAAATAGCAATCACTTCATTTACATAGCTTTTCTCCTTAAAGAATTTAAGGGCCTCCTTCACCAAAGGAGGTTTAACAGCGTCTACCTTATTGCAAATAACAATTGCCGGTACTTTTAACCGAAGCGAAGCAAATAATTCATCCGCCTCAAAAAGATCTGGATCGGTCAGGTCGTACAGCAAAAGGGCAATGTCTGCATCCTCAAGGGCGTTTTTCACCTGATGCATCATTTTTTGATGCAATTTATACTTTGGTTCAATAATACCGGGGGTATCACTGAAGACTATTTGATATTGATCGTTATTTAAAAAAGCCTTGATACGATGGCGGGTTGTTTGAACCTTAGGGCTTACAATAGCCATTTTCTCTCCCACAAGCGCATTGAGGAGGGTACTTTTCCCTGCATTGGGTTTGCCAAAAAGGGCAACAAAACCTGACTGAAAATCGGACTGCATAGAGGTGATCGTGGTGACAGTAAACAAACTGCCCGTTTAAAGCAAAAAATTACTCCTTTCGCTTTTGCCGGGCAAAGATAGGAACTTTGGGCTTAG
>JBBQXO010000055.1:0-25943 GCA_038209595.1 Chitinophagales bacterium | reverse complement strand
AGCAAAGCGAAGTCACAAAAATCATATAAAGCTGATTATATTAAATTAACATTGGAAACGGACAGAAGTGGAAGTTATGGAGTTGGAGAAGTTGAACGCATAAAAGTAACAGCTCAACCAACGTCGCTTGACAACACATTTCAATTAACAGGCACTGGACATTTATTAGACAAAAAAATTGCACAAATTGTAATTGGTATTTTTGAAGCTTGTATTAAAATTAGAAATAATCAGGCTTGACAGAATAGAACAGACGCTAATAAAAAAAAAGTTTAGCAATAGGCTGACGGCAAGTTATATTTTCCCCATTTGTTCTACATGCAGCTTTTGTTCGGGCAGGAAGTATTTTAATCATCATTAGTCCTTAACCTCATCAGTATATATTTAATGCGTATTTGTAATAAGTAGCCTGGCAATAACTTCTCCTTGCGATGGATGGGTAAATTTGCGCCTGACAAAACCCACCCCGGCCGAAAAAACCAAATGGACTGATCATTCTTTAGCCGGTCAACCTTTTTTCTTGTGGTATGTGGGAACAACTACCACAAGAAAAAAGGAGCATTATCCTCCAACCAACGCTAACGAAAGATTACCCCAAAGTCTTCCAAGCGACGTCTCCCGAAGCGCCGTTGCGCCACAAGAGGGGCAAATGCACCAAGCCTTTCAAAAATAAACCCGCAACGTCAACCGCCTGCAGCAGTGAGGCTTTAAAGGGAAGGCCCCTGCAGGGAGCTGCTAAAGGGACATACTTTAGCAGCGTATTACAATAATATCAACATAGCAGAAGCCATAAATCTTACTCAGGCTCTTTATATTTGCTGCAAAAAACCATACAGCATGACAGGACCCTCACAATGGATGGAAAACTTTACCCATAAAAAAGCCCTTCTTTTTTACTTATTTAATTTTTGTGCGCTTCTGTTATTGGCACAGCAGCCCATGGAAATTAAAATAGAGAAAACCCAATTTCATCCGGGAGATTCCATTCGGCTTACCTGCCATATTCCCCAATGGGATGGTACGCAGCGGTTGGGTACGCTCAACCTTTTTGTGGAAGATGTAGCGCATCAAAATAGCTGGAGATTGCGGTACCCGGTTGTAGAGGGGTATACCGAAGCCATATTAAAACTACCCAATATCATTCCGGAAGGCGTCTACGCCATTTCCGCTCAGTTGCAGACCGTATTTTTTCAACTTAATGGATCCATCCAGACGAAATACAAGGAGGATTCCATCCGCTATACCCTTTTGCTCGATAACCGCGCTTCTATCAGCGGACTGTTAGCCGTTTCTGAAACAGGGCAGTTCCGTATGCCACGACATGTTTTTAGTGGCAGTGCATCGCTTTTCTTCAGCCCCCTTGTGCCGGTTAAATCCAAAAACACACTTGATATAAAAATAACCACGCCATTAGATAGCTCGTTTCAATCGCTTTCCGATACGCTGCTCTATTTTTCAATTGGTAAACTTATTGAAGCAGCCGATACCATTTCCTATGTCCCGGATGGATCCTTTTTTAACTTATATCCCCAAAGCACTTTAAAAGAACTGATTGTAACGGCAAAAGCCAAAACGCCCATCAAAAAATTTGATGAAGCAAATACAAGTGGATTTTTTCGGGGGGATAATCAGCAAACCTTCAGTGGATTGGATGGAGAGTTTTCCGGGTTCATTACCATTTTAGACTACTTGCAAGGGCGTGTGGCTGGCCTTGTTGTTACCAAAGACTCAGAAAGTTTCGACGGCTATTCAGTGAACTGGCGTAACGAACCCACCGCCTTTTTCCTTGATGAGATTCCTGTGGATGTACAAACGATTTACAGCTTTCCACCCAATGAAATCGCCATGATAAAAATATTCCGGCCGCCATTTTTGGGGCTGGCATTTGGGGGCAGCGGCGGGGCCATTTCCATTTACTCCAAAAGAGCCGCCCTCGGAGGCGGATCGAGGGTTAAAAATCACTTTATAATCCGGGGTTTCAGTCCCACAAAATCTGTTCTGCTCCCTGCTCTTAAGAAATAAGCAGCCTGGGGGTTTGTACCTTACCTTTGCCAGCCAATTTTTACATCTACTGAAAGGAATTTAAATATGATAACCACACAATTAAGCGAACAGGAACAGATACGTCGCGATAAACTACAACAACTACAGGAGGCAGGCATTGATCCTTATCCTGCTGCTACTTATCCGGTAAACACTTACAGCACGGATATCAAAACTGGTTTTTCCGAAGAAACCAAAGAGGCTTACACCGATGTATGTGTGGCAGGCCGCATCATGAGCATCAATGATAAAGGCAAGGTTTTTTTTATAAAAATACAAGACAGCAAAGGCATTGTGCAAAGCTATGTGCGCCGCGATGATTTATATCCCGGTGAGGATAAATCCGGCTGGGATTTGTTGATTAAAAGAGGACTCGATCTGGGAGATTTTATAGGTGTAAAAGGGTTTGTATTTATCACCAAGACCGGCGAAACCACCATCCATGCACAAGAATTGACCTTGTTGGCAAAAAGCCTGAAACCGCTACCCGTGGTAAAACGCGATGATGAAGGCCGGGTTTATGATGAAGTAACCGATCCTGAATTTAAATACCGCCAACGCTATGCTGATCTTGTGGTAAACCCGGAAGTAAAGCAGGTATTTTTAAAACGTACCAAACTGGTGAATACCATCCGGGAGTTTTTAAATGAAAAAGGAGCGATAGAGGTGGATACCCCGGTGCTGCAAAGCATTCCCGGTGGTGCTCTTGCCCGTCCTTTTGGTACACACCACAATGCGTTGGATGTACCCATGTACATGCGTATTGCCAACGAGTTGTATCTGAAAAGACTGATTGTTGGAGGCTTCGATTGGGTGTATGAGTTCAGCCGCAATTTTCGGAACGAAGGAATGGACCGTACCCACAACCCTGAATTTACGGTTTTGGAGTGGTACACTGCATACAAGGATTACAACTGGATGATGGAGATTACTGAGCAGCTTTTCGAAAAAATAGCCCTTGCACTCCATGGAACAACCGAAGTAGTGTTGGGAGATAAAATCATCAATTATAGAGCACCTTACAAGCGGGTCACCATTTTTGAAGCCATACAGGAACATACCGGTATCGACATCAGCGAGATGGACGAAGCCGGGTTGCGTAATGTGTGTGCGCAACTACAGGTAGATGTAGCGCCAAACATGGGAAAGGGCAAACTTATTGACGAGATTTTTGGAGCCACAAGCGAGCACCAATACATACAGCCTACTTTTATAATTGACTATCCGGTGGAGATGAGCCCGCTTACCAAAAAGCACCGCAGCAAGCCCGGATTGGTGGAGCGTTTTGAGTTGATGGTAAATGGAAAAGAACTGGCGAATGCCTACACAGAGCTCAACGATCCGATTGATCAGCGCGAAAGATTTGAAGAGCAGGTAAAACTAAAAGACCGCGGCGACGACGAGGCTATGTTTATTGATTACGACTTCCTGAGAGCGCTCGAATATGGCATGCCTCCCACTTCGGGTATCGGCATTGGTATCGACAGACTTTGCATGTTTATGATGAATCAGGTGAGCATACAGGATGTACTTTTTTTCCCGATGATGCGTCCCGAAAAGTTTGAAGGATAAATTTTTATTTGTTTTCTAAATCCAGACCATTCTGTTATCCGGGTAAGCCGGTAAATAGAATGGTCTTTTTTTATTTCTAAACGACTCTGCACTTAATCACAACACCCCTTCCTGCCGATTAAAAGCATGTGTATCGGGCTTAGTGCCTTTAGTGGCCAAATGTTTAGCCAACATCTTTACAATGTCAGGGTCTTTTATTTGTTCCTCCATGAGTGCTAAACGAAACTTTCTATCCCAAAGAGGCAAGCGGGAAATAGCCCGGATTCCTGCAGCTGCACTAGTGAGCGATACGGGACCCAAACCAGGTTTTTTTTTAAGTGCCATCAAAATATAGGCTTCCAATTCTTTGAGATAATGCGGGTGTCCTTCAACAGGGCAACTCCATAACATGGCTTTGAAAATACGCAGGTTGGGCTTATTCAGATAGACGAAAAAATAGTCGGGGCTTGCATGGATTTCAAATAATCTGTTTTTGCAAATAGTCAATGCTTCCAAAAGAGTTTGCTGCAACACCGGTATGGAAATATTTTCAATGCTTGCAGTCACCTGTCTCAGCCAGTTTTCTTCCGTACAATTTTTAGTACCCTCTTTTAAGCAAGAGGCCCAATAGGTTTTCCAATGCATTTGTTGCGAAGGGCTAAAGGATTGGTAAACCCCTGATAAGTAACGACCCAAAACATCCTGCGTATCGAAAGGAAGATCCGCAGCCGGCTCAAGCAGTTGTGTTATTTTTTGATTGCGTTTGCTGAAAGCAGCAAGCATGTATCCTTCTCCCGGTGTTTTAAGCGAATTGAACGCCTGCCGCATAATAGGTGAGGCCGGTTTATTTTTTAGAATTTGCTTCCCTTTTTCAATTAAGCAATCTACCGGGGTAATATCGTTCCATTGGGTTAAAAAGAAATGATTGATATAAAATTGAACGAGCCTTCCAAAATCTCTTTCGGTCATCATCCATTTATCCTTAAGTATCAGCTTTTGCAAGCCCCGGCATACCCTTTCGGTTACCCGCTCTTTTCTAGAAGGTTTGGGTATCCGTTTTTTTACCCCGTTTTCAAGATCCGCTTTGTAGCGGTCTTTTAGTTCAACCAATTGATGGGCAACCATCCATAACAAAAGACTTTTTATAAGATCAGATGATTGCTTAATGAGTACATAAGCATCTGTAGTGTTTATGGGCATATCCCCGATAAAGTCCGAATAATTCTTTTCAACTTCAATTATCAAAGCACTTAATAAATTGGCGGCGGTTTGATGCGGATCAAGGTTCTGCTCATTATCCGGAAGAACCTGTTTGGTTTTCTTTTGCATGGATATGGTATTGAAGGGTACTAATTTATAACTATAGGTAAACGAACGTTAAGCACATCGGTATATTGTATTGTTGCAATCCGGAAATAGCCGTGGTGTGTGTAAAAAGGTAAATGACTGCTCTTTACCAATTCCAATAACTGCTGTTTTTCTCTTCGCCAGATATACACAGGCATCCCATGTGCGCAATTATAAAAAGCAGACATACTTTAATTTAAAATAAAATTAAAGCAAAAAATCATTCCCGGATATTGAGCCGAAAAAAAATTACAAATATTTTATCGGGGTCAATGTCTTCTTGGTGGATTGAGCAATGTCCAGGGGTATCGGTCGTCTACGGGTGTATTTTTTCTCCGCGGCTCGGTTACCAAATGATACCTGTTGGTCTTTTCATCAAGTTCCATTACAATCAATTCTCCATTGCGGGGATTGCGCAGGGTTTCAAATTCTTCAACGGTCCAGCGGAACCAACGCATTAAAAACATACGAATGGTCATGCCATGGCTTACCAAAACGATATTGGGAGGAAAATTGGTCTTTTCGAAATCGCGATATAGGGTATGCAAAAAATCACTGACCCGGTCGTACACATCTGCACAACTTTCGCCATCTTTAATGCGATAGTAAAAGGTTCCGAACTTATTTCGCTCGTCATCAATTTGAATATTGGCTTTTAAATCGCGGAAATGTCCCCATTCCTGTTCACGCAATCTTGGGTCTTCTTTCCAGCGGATTTTTTCCATATCGAAAAACTGCACTATGTATTCAAAAGTCATCCTTGCCCGCCACATAGAAGAAACATAGAAGGAAATATCTTCCTCTCCGGTAATTTCTTTGAGTTGCTTGCCGGCTTCTGCAGCTTGTTCTTTCCCCTTTTCAGTAAGAATCAGTTTAAAGTCGGGCTTATCTTCATAGGAACGCAGGTCTATATTGCCTTCGCTTTCGCCGTGTCTTATCAATATGATGCGCTTTGGTTTCATGCAGCAATAAATGGTTTTTAAATCCTATTCAGTTTCGTTTGACCGTTTCAAAAATAAACTTCTTCTTTGCAGGCGAATATACAGTGTTACAGTTAGTACAAGCAACAATAACCGGTAGTTTGCTTAGAAAAAGTGGAGTAAAACAAATAAAAAAAATATCCTCCACTACCGGAGGATATTTATACTAATGGGTTAGTAAGTACTTAGAAAATAAATTTCCATCACAATATTAAAAAACATTTTTCTGTGAATGAAAATTTTTTTCGCTTTTTTATGCACAAATAATAAAGACTTGTGTAAAGTAGTTATATAAAAGATGAATTTCAAGACGAAAATCAGAGGTAAACACTTCCTTTTTTTGCCAAATATTAAATAAAACAGATCATGCATTTTGAAAAAAAAATACCACTACGACAAATAGCTAAACTTATTGGAGCCCGTATTGCAGGAGATGAAACGCAGGAGGCAAGCGGTATCAATGAAATACATAAAGTTGAAAACGGGGATCTGGTTTTTGTTGATCATCCCAAATACTATGAAAAGTGTTTGAAAAGTGCTGCCTCATTTATCATCATCGATAAGGAAGTAGAAGAAACTTTTGGTAAGACGTTATTGATCTGTGAAAATCCTTTTGAAGCCTATCTGAGTATTGTAAAACATTTCCGGCCCTACGAACCACAACACACACCTATTAGTAATACGGCGGTTATTGGTAAAAATACGACCATCATGCCGGGTGTTTTTATCGGGCATCATACCATTATTGGCGATAACTGTATCATACATCCAAATGTTACCATCTACAACCATTGTGTCATTGGAAATAATGTGGTGATCCATAGCGGCACTGTTTTGGGAGCAGATGCCTTTTATTTTAATACCAAAAAAAATCGCGATGTATGGTTTAAAAAAATGGAAAGCTGCGGACGCGTTGTAATAGCAGATGATGTAGAAATAGGAGCCAATTGTTGTATTGACCGGGGAGTTACCCACGACACCGTTATCGGGCAGGGAACAAAACTCGATAATCTTATCCAATTAGGACATGATGTAGTGATTGGAAAAAACTGTCTTATTGCATCGCAGGTAGGTATTGCAGGTGCCACTACGGTGGGCAATGGCGTTTCTATATGGGGACAGGCAGGCATTAATAAAACACTTACCATTGGCGATAATGCCGTGGTACTTGGGCAGGCAGGTGTGACAGCGACTATCGAAGGCAACAAAGCTTATATGGGCACACCAGCCGTAGACGTAAATATCAAACGCAGGGAGTTTGTTTGGATAAAAAGGATTCCCGAAATGTGGGATAAATTAAAAAAACTGGATTAAGAATTTTGCTTTTTCAGAGCAACACAAATGCGCTGTACAGCGTGTTCTAATTTTTGATAGGTAAATGCAGGAAGGTATTTACCTATTTTACTGTTATCAAATTGAACTTTAGCAAGACTTGTTTTTGCGGTTTCTTTTGTAATCAAAGGCTCTTTGCCGGTAAAAAAAGTTTTTATTTTTTCAAGCCGCCAAACGATTGCTGCCATCATCGGGGTGACTTCTTTTTCTGGTCTTTTTACGCCAAAAGCATCGGCTACCATAAAAAAGAAATCCCGGAAAGAAGTATTCTGTGCAGATAGGATAAACCTTTCGGAATGAATTTCGCTATCCATCAGTAATACCATGGCTTTGGATACATCGTCCGCATCTACAAATCCGGTACTTCCGGCGGAGTACCATTTAAATCCGTTTTTAATATTTCGGAAAATATTCATAGAACCTTTTTCCCAGTTGCCATGTTCGCCAATAATAATCACCGGGTTCACCACCACCGCATTTAAGCCTTCGCCGATGCCGCGCCATACTTCGAGTTCGCCGAGGTATTTCGTTTTACCATATTCGCTGTTGCTTGTTTCTTCACTCCAGTTCATGGATTCGTCAATTACTTTACCGATGCGCATACGGCCAAGCGCCGCCACGCTGCTTACATGTACCAGTTTTTCAATACCCGCATCCAAACATAGGTTTATTACATTGGCAGTACCCTCCACATTGATCTTATGCATCGTTTCCCTATCCTTAGGACTAAAGCTTACATAGCCCGCTACATGATACACTTGACGGATACCCACCAATACATCTTCAAGCCCCACCACATCGAGTATGTCGCCAATCACCCATTCGGCTTTGTCTTTCACTATTTCCGGAATATGGCTGCGGTAAATAGCCCTTGGCCGGATGCCTTGCAAATGCAGTTGCAAAATTAAATGGGCGCCTAATAAACCTGTACCACCCGTCACCAATATTTCGCTGTTTGCCATACTCATTTTTTACCGGATTAAAAATGCATTTAATTATGCATAATCGTAAAAACCTTTGCCGGTTTTCCGCCCCAATTCTCCTGCTTCCACTTTTTGTTTTTGGATGGTGGCAGGTTGCAACCGATCCGGACGGCCAAGCGCATCCCACACTATTTCACTCACCTTGTAATTAATGTCCATGCCAATCATATCCATCAGCCGGAAGGGACCCATTTTAAATCCGGTAGCTTCCATAATCGTATCAATGGTTTCAATATCCGCTACCCCTGTTGTAAGCAAATGCATCGCTTCTAAATAATAAGTACGGGCTACATGGTTTACAATAAACCCCGGAGCATCTTTGCAATGAACCGGAACTTTCCCCATCTTAACCGCAAGCGCTGCAAGCGTATCGGTGGTTTGCGTATCTGTTTGCGATCCTTGCACTATTTCTACCAGCTTCATAATATTGGCGGGATTAAAAAAATGCATTCCGGCAAAACGTTCCGGATTTAGAATATCCTTTTGTAAATCAGTAATAGATAAGGAGGAAGTATTGGAAGCAAAAAGGGTAGTAGAAGGATTAACCAAATCCAGTTGATGGAAAAGGTCGAGCTTTACTTTCGGAATTTCTACAATAGCTTCTATTACCAAATCGGCGCTACACTTTTTTATTTCTGTGGTAAAAAGAATACGATCTAAAACGGCGGCTTTTTCTTCGGGGCCTATTTTCTGTTTGGAAACGAGGTAATCAAGACTTTTTACAATACCCGTTTTGCTTTTATCCAAATAAGCTTCCTGCAGATCGTAAACCGTAGTACGGAATCCGCTTTGTGCCGCCACCTGTGCAATGCCACTCCCCATGGTGCCTGCACCGCATACAACAATTGAATTAATATTGCTAAGCATCATACTGGCAAAGAAACGAAAAGCACACAAACCCGGATTTTTAATTCCGATAAAAAATCACAGGGCGAATACCAGTTCTTCTGCCAGTCCGAAACTAAGTGTCATGCCAGCACCTCCCAACCCGGTAACGACATAGGTATTTTCGGCTATACGATCTACATGCTCGCTTTGCCCATTGGTCATTTTTGCATAAATCCCATTCCAGGTTTGTGCTACCGGCAGCGTGTTCAGGGTAGAAAAGGTTCCGAGATAATCGAGCACCATTTGGTTGAGAAATTGTTTATCAAAAGGATCCTGATGCAACCCGTATTCATGCGTATCCCCAATGGTCAGTCCACCATCGGGTGATTGACAAGCCATCACGTGGATGCCCCATTGCACCTGTTGAGGATATTGCTCCCTATAATGTTGTTTCAGTGCAGGTAATTGAGGGGCTACTTCAAACCCTTTGTAATGAATCAAACTAAGCCCACCGCATAGCGCCGGTCCAAACTTTTGATTTGCAGGCAGGGGCTGCAGCCGCATCATCTGCAGCTTGCATTTAGTAAGGGCAAGGCTTTGAAAATGTGCCGGATAAAGGGTTTCAAAATCGGTGCCGCTGCAAATAAAAATCAAATCTGCTTCCCAGGATTGGCTGCCACTCCAAACGGTGTGTCCTTCTATTTTGCCAATGGCTGTATTGAAGGCAAAATCAACCGCATAGGTTTCGTGCAAAAAAGCAGCTACACCCTGTATGGCATCCCGGGCTTCCACCATCATTTCCTGCGGGCTCCACAAAGCCCCCAACACAGCCGATTCCCGGGCATATTTCGTATGGTGAACTACTTGTGTCTTATCCAGCCATTGCGTACCCCTGCTATCCGCATAGTGCGCTGCTATGGCCTGCATAGCTTCCGCTTCGGTAGGCGTGGTGGCAAGGTGCAGGCTGCCCGCTTTATCGTGCCATAAGCCGGCCTGCACGCAAATCTCCTCCCATACAATCCTGCTGCGAAATGCGCGGTTGTACATCGTTCCATCGGGTTGACCTATCGGCCACACCATCCCGAAATTTCGTACCGAGGCTCCTACAGCCTGTGGGTTTCTTTCAAATACCAATACTTTAAATCCGCGGAGGGCCAGGGCTCTTGCATGGGCAAGCCCTACAATGCCGGCACCAATTACAATAGCAGAGGGTTGCGTCATGGTAATTCTTTTAAAAATAAAGCATACCTTTTTCTATAATATAACATGCTCAATACCGTACAAACAATACTAAACAGTGACATGCCAATAACCATTTGGGTAAAAAACCGGGTCCAGGATAAATCAAGCGATAAGAATTGTTTTACAAACAAAACGGAAACACTGCCGAGGTACCCAAAACTATCGGCTACATATACCACGAATCCCACATTGGCCGTCAAACGGAAGGTAGCAATCATCCGATCGAAATACAAACAATTGATGGGAATATAGGCCATATAAAGCCCGGTACCGGTCAACAGAAACCAATGAAATGCGGGCAACCATCCTCCACGGAATGCAAGCGTTGCTCCCAATGCCAGCAACCAACCGAAGATAAGGATCAGGTGGTTGTAAAAAAAGGCTTTATAATTATTTTGGATCAGCATCAGCATGCTCATGGCAGCCAGTACCAATAAGGCCACCGGAATTTCTGTTTGGGTAAATATAGCCGCGCCTCCGGTCAGGCCTTGTTCTCCTAATATTTCATTGGCGAAATTGTCACGGAAGTCGCGGAGAATGGTTAGCAAAATGTAAGAGAGAATCAACAGCAATAAACCGGGGAAAAACTGCCGGATAAAAGCTGACCGCTGCTTTCCATTCATAGGTTCCCGTTTACAGCGTTGCTCCATGTCGTCTTGCGTAGGAGATGGAATAGCTTCCAGCAATGCTGTAAACAAAACCAAGGGTAAAAAATATATGGCTCCGGCAACAAAGGGCATCCACACTTCAGGAACGCCAAGGGTTTGCATCAGCCAGGCACCGATAGATTTGGCAAAACCTGAAGCAAAAATAAAACTCGAGGCCAGTACCGCACCCATAAACTCCGTAGCTTTCCTGCCTTCCACATAACTGAATACAAGCCCCCAGATCATCCCCAGCGGAAAGCCATTGAGCAATAAAAACAGAATATTGAAGGGAGCAGGTACCAGGGCAAAACCAAGCAATGCAAGCCAGCTAAAAGCAATTAGTTTTAAAATGAGCAAAGCTCTGTTTTTGCCAATTTGTTCGGCTATAAAACGGATACCGTAAAATTTACTGAGCATGTACCCAATCACCTGTGCGGTTACCAGCCATATTTTGTACTCGATTCCTAGAAATGACTGATTGGAATAACCTGCTGCCGTAAAGGCCTTGCGGTAACCATACATACAAGTATATACCGAAAAGGTAACCAGCGCTGCAAACAGAACGGTTAGCCAGCGGGGTTGTAAACTCATCTTAATTTTTAGCTGCGAAAGCCATTGCTCCATTTAGTTGGTTTTTTCCAGTAAGGGAATCAGTTCATCCAATCCATGGATGATAAAATCGGGGTGATACGGTAATAATTCTGCTTCGGTAAAAGCTCCTGTGGTAACCGCAACCGACAATAAACAGGAAGCGTTTTTACCTTCCATCACATCCACTTCCGTATCTCCCACTTTTACCACTTTATTACTTTCGGTAACCCCCATTTGTTGCATCAGTTTTCTGATCATAAAGGGATGCGGACGCCCTTTCTCCACTTCATTACTCGCAACAAGCGCATCGGCAAGTCCATTTTTCAGCCAGCCTAACCTTTCCATAATGGCATCGGCGATGGGTCTTGAAAAACCGGTATTCAGCCCGATTTTTACACCCTTATTTTTAAGCGATCTAAAGGTTTGCTCGGTAAAAGGAAGCGGCGAAAGCGAAGCCGTTGTTTGGTAGTATGCAATCATTTCCCGCTCAAACTGATGATGAATTTTTTCAATCATGGCATCGGTTATTTTAAGGGCGTCTTTTTCGTGCTTCTCCAGCATCATGCTTATGGCCAATGGCTTGTAATAACCCATCAGTGGGTTGATGTCTGTTTCCGGAACCTGATACCCGAAGGTTGCCATGGCTTTTTGAAAAGCGACGACAATACTGCCATCATCATATACCGTTGTTCCTGCGAGATCAAATACCACCAATTCAATATTTTCCATTGTTGTTTTTTCTAAGTGACGCATCATCATTTCCCGGTATTTAGCAAAATCGGGCAGTGGCTTTCCGGTTTCTTTGGCCTGTTCATCCCATTGCCGCAATTGGATATACTCTTTCCAAAGCGGATCCGCCTCGAAGGCTAGAATCTCCGCATCAGTCATCGGGCCACCCTGCAACCGCAAAGTTTCCCGGCTTGCTTCCGATAGTTTCTGATAATAAGCGGTATCGGTTGCGGTTAAATACCTTTTGGCAGCCACATGGCTTGCCACTAGTTTAGCGCATCTTTCCCCGAAACCTTTTTCCCGTATAAAATCTGCTCCTAATGCTTCGTGATCAACAGTGCCAAAGCCTTCCATTTGGCCTGTTTTTTCACCGGACAAAGCCTCATACAGGTGGCCAATATCGTGAAAAAAAGCGGCAAGAATCATTTCTTCATCTGCTCCGGCCTTTTCTGCCAGTTCCGCAGCCTGACACATGTGTTCCAATTGGCTTACCGGCTCTCCAATATAATCAGCATGTCCGAATCGTTTATACAAATCAATGAGCTCCTCTGCTGTTTCCTGTGGTTTCATCGGCAATTATTTTTTTATGGTAAAAGTAAAAAGGGCAGAAAATGTAAGGGACCGGCCCATGCCATTTATGCCGCTCCCATGGGTGCGATAATCCTGATCGGTAATATTATTGAAAGCAGCTCTCAGGGTTATGGCAGGAACCGTATAAGCGGCATAAGCGTTTAAAATCTGCCAACCTGATGTGCCGCCTTTGGGTATCCGGTTATCGTCTTTATCGCCCTGCGCCAACCGCGTTTGTTTGGCGGCCCATTGGTGTTCCAGCGAAAATGTCCAATGCGATTTTTCGAAGGAAATATTTTGCAAACCAAAAGCGGGTGGAATTCTCCGCATGGGTTCATTTCTCGAAAGATTCTGCCCGTATTGGGTAGCAGCCATTATCTGAAAACGAAAATGTTCGGACAACTGTAATTGCAGGTTGCCTTCGAGCCCACGTACAAAAGATTGCTGATCATTGGTTTTGTAAAAAACCGGATAGCCTTGTATGGAGTCGGTAGCACTACGCACCCTTGAAATAAGATTGGTGAGATGCATATAAAAGGCAGCCACATGAAGGTGCAGTACCCGGTTTTTAAACCGGTATCCGATTTCGCTGTGCCCGCTTTTTTCGGGTTGTAAATCGTAAGCGGGTACTTCGTAGCGAAAATCAACCAGCCCCAGCGTACCAAGGTCATCAATACCCGGTGCACGAAAACCTGTATTGAAACTGCCGTATAAAACCTGTTGTTTGGCTACCTCATAACTTAAACCAACATTGCCAACGAATGCCGACGAAGTAAGCGAGGCGTCCTTGCCATTGGCATCTCCCGGCAGGGAAAGAAACCGACCTGGAATGTTATTGGTTACCGCATTGTACCGCAATCCCGCATCTATTTTTAGCTTCCCAAAATCAAATTGATGGAGCGAATACACAGCCCGGTTTTGTTGGGTACTTCCTTCCGGATACAAACCCCTCCTGGTAACCGACAAATTGTTGTTGGTGATAGTACGCGAACTGTTTACATAATCGCTGTACCATTCTGCACCTTGAGTACTTTGCCAGTTGCGGGCTATCCGCAAATCTGTTTCAGCTACCAAACCCCATGTGGCCACTTCGTCTTGCTCGGCAAAATAGGAAGCATTGCCATTGCGATGATATCGCCGGCCCTCAACCGATTTTTTATAAAGTGGTGTAATCCGCCAACCCTTTACCGTTCCGTTGGTGTATTTGGCTTCCAGCCGGGCATAGCTGAGCAAAAGCCGCTGTGGTTGAAAATCATAGTACTCAAAATTTTCCAGCGCCACCCGATGATAAAGCGGCACATCCGATTGATTGACCTGTTGTGCAGCAGCGGTAACCGTATACTTATCGTTTAATTTCCATTTAGCTTTTGCATCCCAATTGGCTTCGGTGTATCCGGAGGGGCTTTGCTTCCCGGTATTTTTTCCGCCATACAAATCACCAAATTTTCGGGTTGAAAAACCGCCGGAAAAACCAAAACGCTCCCTGCTATATTCGACCGCTGCCCGGCCGGTATATTCCATATCCTGCGTGGTAAACCGGGTGCCTGCCCTTAATTTCAAGGTAGGGGTTTTCTGCCATTCCGTTTCCCGTGATAAGACCTGTATGACGCCGCCCATGGCATCGCTACCATACTGCGTACTTCCGCTGCCCTTGAGTACTTCCACACTTCCAAGCGCATAGGCATCAAGCAGGTTAGGGTATTGGTTGGGGCCAAAACGAAAAATGGCATTATTGACCCTGATGCCATCCCAAAGCAGCAGGGTTTGATTGCCGGTAAGCCCTCTTAAAAAAGGAGAGCCCCCGCCATGATTTGTTTTTTGTATAAAAATCCCCGGTGTATATCCCAATGCTTCGGGCATCGTTCTTGTCAGTCGTAAATCCTGTGCCGGGGATAACACTTTATCTATGGAATAGGGAGCGAGAAAAACAGCCCTTTCCATCCTGTTGGCGGTAATCATCACCTCGGTCAGCGTATCCGTTTTGGATACATTGGCAGCGTCCTTTTTAATTCCCTGCGCAGTGACTTGGGTAAAAAAAGCGAGTATAGAAACCATAAAAAAACCTTTCAAAATTCTTTTCATCTGCGCATGCTATTTATTGGCTTTTTTACGGTAGTGATCGGTACGTTGTTCTTCAGCATCATCCATAGCCGGCCCTTGTTCAACTTTACGCCAGTCAATAGGTTGCTTGTATCGCTCCATTGCTTTGTCCCAATCAAATACCAGCTTATCGGGGTATACCAGCGAGTACGGTGTGTAGTCGGGCTGATTGGTAAAAAAATCATCGAGCAGGGAAGCAGTGGCATCGTACTGATTTACATAAGGAATATTCAATATATTATACATCACTTTCAGTATCGAGCCGAAATTAGCATGTCTGTTGGAAACATATCCTTTTTTTACAAAAGGCCCGGCCATCATCAGGATACTGCGGTGGCCGTCTATATGATCGACACCGCCCTGCGGATCATCTTCGGTAATGATCACAAGCATATTTTTCCAGTAAGGGGTGCGGCTTAAAAAATGCAACATACGACCGACGGCCAAATCGTTATCCGCCATATAAGAGTGTTGAAATGGATACCCATCCTCCGGCCTTGGACCCGTACCATGATCGTTGGGCAACATAGCGGTGATCAATTGTGGTAAAGTATCTTTTCCACTGAGCCACATTCGGGTAAATTCCTCTTCAAACTGCTTCATCCGAAACTGATCCGGAATGTTCATATTGTATCCGGCAAAATTGTGTGAGGTTCTTTTCCATAGCGCCTCTTGCATTGGTACCATTACGAGGTGGGCGGCACCGGTGGCGGTATCATACCAATCTTCCCGAACATGCGCCGTTTCGTTGGCCTGTCCGAAATTGTAAAAGGAGACGTTGTTTCTTTCGAGTGCTTCCCAAAGTCCTCCAATTTCGGCATAGTCCTCCGGATCCATGCTTCCAGTGGAACCGGGGAATCGCCTGCCGGGTGCGGCCGAAAACAGTTTAGCGGTTTTGCTTACACTCGAATTGGTTTCTACCCATTCGTTGGGGATTACCCCTACCATCCAGTGGTGCCCGTGAATACTCGCATCGCTATCGCAATAAAAATTATCACTGAAGGCAAATTGTTCTGCCGCTTTTTTATGATTCGGCATCACATCTACGGTTCGCAAAGTATCTTTCCTTCCCATAATATCTACGCCGGTTCCAAAACGGGCCAGCGTAGGATCGCCCT
The DNA here is from genome assembly GCA_038209595.1 of Chitinophagales bacterium. Classification (GTDB taxonomy): domain Bacteria; phylum Bacteroidota; class Bacteroidia; order Chitinophagales; family Chitinophagaceae; genus Phnomibacter. The sequence goes on along the minus strand of JBBQXO010000055.1, from coordinate 9,882 downwards.
TTGCCTGTTTTAACTGACCAAAAACTTCATCGTATGTTCTGTTTTCTTTTGTAATAAATACAATGTGTTTGATCGGGCTTTCTGTCAAACCCGGCAATTCGGGTAACGGACTGCTACTTGTTGCAGCTACAGCCACTTCTTTAAAAGTATTGTCCAGACAGGTTTGGGTATAGGTTTTTAATACAGCGGCATTGGGTACCGCCAGTTTTTGAAATGTGGCGAGTTGAATATCACCTACATAGGTTCCTTGTGGGGGTGTCATGAAATTAGCTCCGCCATTGGGTCCCGCTCCGTATCCCCGGCAGGATACAATGTATAATTCTTTATCGTTTTTGCCGGTCAATACCCTTGAAGGCCCCCAACCTGTTGGGATTAGACCTTTTGTTTTTTGCGAAGCAATATCAATAACGGCAACCGCATTAAAACCAAGCAGGGCTGTGTACAAGGTTTTTTCATCGGTACTCATACAAATACCAAACGGCAATAAGCCCCGCATTTTATCAATCCGGGCATCTACCTTAATGGGAATGCGACCTGCCAGCTTACCCCTGCGGTAATCAATAATGGCAATATTATCGTTGGTGGCATTGGTTACATAAGCAAACTCTTTGCCAACCACAATAGAATTGGGGCTTGCTCCTCCGGTTACTTCGGCATCTTCCACCATCTCGCCCACCAGCAAACCGGTTTTCAGCCGGTGCTTTATTTGGTTTGTAAGGAGGTCAATTACATAAACACTCATGGCTTCAGGAGCATTTGGATCGCCCACGCCGGGTATTTTTTTGCCGTCTATTTCAGTTCCTTCTTTGGCTTCCCGGGTATTGTCGCCATAAGGATGCCAATTAATCATTTTTTCATTCCTGTTTTCAGGGGTAGCCCCTTCTACCAGCTCGTATGCGTAAACACCTACATTAGCCACCAACGCCGTTTTCCCATCGGGGCTCAGTGCCAACCCGAAAGGTTGACGACCCGTGGGGATACTCGATTTTATTTTGCCTGTGGCAGCATCCATACGCACCATTCTGAAATTGCCCCGATCCAAAACCAGCAATTCATTTGTTCCCTTGTGGTACAGCAGGTCACTTGTAAAACTATCTTCATAATCCTTGCCAGCTACTTTTCCATTTAAAGAAAAAGAATCTACCGTTTGCAATTTCTTATAATCATATACAATAACCGCACCGTTATCTCCTCCACTCAGGTACACCCAGGATTGCTGCGGGTGAAAAGCAACGCCTAAAAACGAGCCGTTTTTAAGCGGGGAATCCAGCGTGCCAGCGTAATCTGGAATGCGGGTTGCTTTCATGGTGGCCATATCAATGAGGGTAACCACACCATTGTGGAGCGTTACCGCCAATTTGCCATCGGGCGAAATACCCATACCAAAAGGATCGTGGGTAATACGAATGGTTGCACCCGCGGGGCTTACATACCTGCCACTCGGTAAAACAGATTTGCCGGAAGTATCAATGATGCAATACTCCTGAAACCCGGGAACGGTAAGCCGGGTAGATTGCCCGAAACCGGGAAGGATGGCCAACAGCAATACCACCGAAAACAACATTTTAAAACGAATCATCCTATAGATTTAAAAAAAAGCCCGTTGGCGTTAAAACCACCGGGCTTTTTTAGCATGGGAAAAATAGACAATTTATTGAGTCAGCCACATTTTGGTATTCAAATCATCTGTACCACCTTGCCGGCCAACGGCTTCCTGCCGGTTTGTACCATTAAGCGATTGCTCGGATAATGGATAAATATAGCGGGCAGGTACCTTGTTGCCGTTGAGGTTATCCAGGCCGGGGGTAATAGCGGGCTTACCAGTACGGCGGAATTCAAACCACGATTCCAACCCGGTAAAAAACATGGAGATCCAACGTTGAAGATAAATTTTGTCCAGCTTTTCGTTGGTGCTACCAGCGTACGCTACTGCTGATTGGGTAAAATAAGCTGCATCCGGTGTCACATTGATCCCATACTGTGAAGGGACAACCGATTGCCAGTAAGCAAAATTTGCCTCTATGCCATTGCGGTAAAAAGTGGCCGCATCACCGGTGGTAATCATTCCTTTTTCCCGGGCTTCGGCCAAAATAAACTGTACCTCGGCATAGTTCATAATAATGCCTCGTGGGGCGGCAGGATCAGGGCGCGCTTGTCCATTATCATTACAAACGAGACAGGCGAAAGTATAGCCCACTCTTGAAACACCTTGCGGACCGCTGTTGTAATTCAAGGCGGCCACATCTCCTAATCCATTAGGTATTCCTTCAATTTTGGCAGCACCCGCGGCAATAGATTTTTGAGAAGGTCTTCCAAAAACATTCAACCTCGGATCACCGATAGCAAGTAATCGATCAGCCAATGTTTTACTTACCCGAAATTCGTCAAAAGAACCTACCCTTGCGTTATACAAAGGCCATTGGTTGGGAGCGGCTGCCAGGTATTTCAATTCAGCATTATCGGCATTGCTCGTCATCAACGGAAAGTTTACCGGATCACTGACAATAGATTGCATTTCTGCTTTTACATCGCGCTTGTTGCTAATCCGCATCAGCAAACGCAGCCTTAAGGAGTTGGCAAATTTCCGCCATTTTAGTGGAGCGTTACCGCCGCCTCCAAAAAGGATATCCCCCGAAATAAGGGTAGTGGTTTTGGCCAGAATTTCATTGGCTTTTTTAAGGTCATTCAGGATTCCTGTATAAATGTCTTCCTGCTTATCATACTTAGGGTTGTACAAAGCTTGTGTTTTTGCAAAACCCGCTTCGGAGTAGGGAATATCGCCATAAGCATTGGTAGCAACACTAAACATCCAGGATTTCATAATCAGCGCCACGCCTTCATAACCATTGTTTTCAGAACCGGCTACCTGTGCAAAAATATTCTGCAGGTTGCGGTAATTGCCGTAGGTACTGTTCCATATTCCGTTTTGCTCATTCCACAAGTAACGGTCTTCGTTTACAAATTGAATTTTAGCCGTGTATTGCGAAACAATATTTCCAATACCCCAGGCCTCGCCTACCTGTTGGTTTATTGTACTGCGAATGACCCCACTGAGCAACAAATCAGGCGTTACTGCATTGGGCACGTTGTTGTTGTTATTCACTTCTCTGAAATCTTTCTCGCATGCTGTGAGGGCAATAAGCGCTAGGAGGAGAAATCCGGCTAATTTTTGCGTTTTCATCTGCTTAAATTTTATTGATGATTCAAAATTTATTAATGGCGTATAGCCTTGTTCGTCAGGTGTTATCTTAAAGTTTAAGACTCAGGTTGAAACCATAACTTCTTGTACTTGGGATGCTCATATTTTCAATACCGGGCAAAGCCGTACCACCCGAATAGCTCATTACCTCCGGATCTACGTGAGGTACATTGTCCCATACAAAAAGATTGCGGCCTACAAGTGATAAGGTTACCCCTCTAAAAGGCAACTTGCTGCCCCATACCTTGTCGGGAATGGTATAACCAATCTGCAATTGACGCAGCTTTACAAAAGAAGCATCATACATAACTCCTTCGGCAATACTGCGGCCACCAGTATACGCACTATGCCATTCGCGTACACTTACCTTGCGGGTATTGGGAGAGAAAGTACCGTCGCTGTTGGCAATCACTCCTTGTCCTATTACGCCATTTCCTTCTTTGGTAATATCATATCCATCGGCACGGCCTTCCAGTGTTTCGATAATGATGCCCCCTTCGCGGCCTACGGTTTGGGTTTCGCTGTAAATCTCGCCACCGCTACGTATATCAAACAGGAAGCTCAGCCGAACTCCTTTGTAATTGAAGCTATTATTGATTCCCAAAAGCCAATCAGGATTGTAGTTGCCCAATAAAATACGGTTGGTGGTACGCACTGGACGGCCGTTGGCATCGAACACCATTTGCCCGTCAAAACTTCCGGATTTATCGTAATACGGCGCATTGGCATTGGTACTCTGCACCCGGGCAAACCCGATTCCATACAGGTTACCCATACGTTCGCCTACCCTTGCTTCAACACTCACCCTACGCGAAGCCATTACAAAATTGGTTAATCCATCGCGCAGTTCTAATACCTCACTGCGGTTAGCGCTAAAGTTGAAATCGGTGCTCCAGGTAAAGTCCTTTTTCTTAATGCCCTGCAAATTCAGCATGGCTTCAAAACCGTAGTTCTTTATTTTTCCTGCATTGATTACCCGGCTGTTGAAACCACTTGTAATAGAAAGCGGAATGTTTAAAATCTGATTGATGGTATTGCTTGTGTAATAGGTTATATCCAATCCAATGCGGTTATTGAGGAAACGGATATCTGCACCTACTTCATAAGCCGAGCTGATTTCTGGTTTCAGGTTCAGGTTGGCAAGCCGATCTGTTTCACTGTACACCTGTGCTGTTCCAAATGGTTCACTTGGATTGAATGATTGGGTAAAAGTAAAAGGATCCGTATCGTTTCCTACCTGTGCAAAGCTACCCCTGAGTTTAGCAAAACTGATAACCCTTGGCAGTTCTACCATATCACTGATGATGGCGCTCAGGGCTACAGAAGAATAGAAATAAGAATTATCTTCATTGCCAAAAGATTTCAAATTTTCGGGAAGCGTTAAGGCGCTGCTCCAATCGTTTCTTCCGGTTACATCAAGAAACAATTTGTTTTTGTAAGAAACTCCTGCTGAACCATACAGGCTGTTGATTCTCTTGCCAATATCCTGCTGTGAAGCAACTAATGGAATCCGGCTATTGGTAAGGTTATATATTTCAGGAATATTCAACTGACCCGCAACCGATTCATCATATTTACTTGTTTGCCGCATTTGGTTGCCACCAAGGTTGGCAGTTACATTAAAATCGTTGTTGATGTCCTTATTGAAAATCAAAAGGAAATCGCTGTTGCGTTCTTCATTGTTGAGCATTACCCGGCGGTATTGTCCAAAGGGAAAACGTTGGGTGCTGAATGCTCTTTTATATTCCCGCAATTCGTTGCTGAAATCAGTAGCCGTTCTTAATTGTAAACGCAGCCAGTCATTAAACTCATAATTGATAGAAACATTACCAATGACCCGATCATAACTTTGGCTATTGGTATTTTGCATTACGGTCAGGTAGGGATTATCGTGGTAGTTATAATTCCAGCTATACTGCCGCAGGTTTTCCGCACCGGGCATCCACAACCTTTCCATATCTTTTACTCTTACAGAAGCCGGCAGCCAGCAATTAAACAGGTACATAATGCTTTCAGTACCATAGCTGATCGAGGGTCGGTTGCCACTTTCGCTGTTGATATAGCTTACAAAGGCTCTTGCACTCAGCTTATCGGTAAAATTGTAACCACCGGAAAGGGAAATGGTGTTTCTTTTCAAATCAGTATTAGGTACTATGCCCGTTTGATCGAGGTTGGTATAGCTCAATCTGAAATCCCCATTCTTATTGCTGCCCACCAGCGCTACATTGTTTGTAAACGTTCTGCCGGTTTGTAAAAAGTTCTTGAGGTTATCATTATCGGGCAGCCAGGGCGTGGAAGTAATCACACTTCCCTGAGGCGCATTCAGGTCGCCACCGGTAAAGGGTATCGGCTGACCGTTGAGGGTACGTGGCGAATTGTATTGCGGGTAAGACTGTCCACGGAAAGCAGGTCCCCAACCTTCGTCAGTACCATCTGTTTGGCCGGCACCGCCACCGTTTACAAAAGCAAAATCGCCGCCGTTGCCATTTCCCTGTCCATACACTTTTTGGTACTCAGGCAGTTTTAAGGCCGACTCCCAGGTGGTATTGGTATTTATTTCCACCCCAATACCTTTGGCTTTTGCACCCGATTTTGTTTTGATCAGGATGACCCCGTTGGCTGCTCTTGAACCATACAACGCAGAAGCGGCAGGCCCTTTCAAAACACTCATGCTTTCTATGTCATCAGGATTTACAAAACCCGCACCGTTGCCAAAATCCACTTCGAGGTTACCACGACCGCTTCCCCCGGTAATGGCATTGCTAATGGGAACGCCATCTATTACATAAAGCGGTTGATTTTTATTGAGATCCACCGAACGCTCTCCACGGATAGTTACCCGGGCAGAACCGCCAATGCCAGAGTTACTTCCAACAACGGTAACACCAGCCACTTTACCTGCGAGCTGATTTACCACATTGGATTCCCGGGCAATGGTCAGATCCTCTCCTTTTACCTCCTGAATGGCATATCCCAATCTTTTTTTATCTTTTTTAATGCCTAGTGCGGTTACGACTACTTCATCTAACTCGTTTTTTACCGGCTCCAATTCAATAGACAAAAAATCATCGTTAAGCACTGACAAGGTTTCAGCGCCAAAACCCACATAACTGATTTCAAGCCGATCGCCTTTTTTTGCCGGTACTGTAAACTCACCATCGGTATTGGTGGTAGCTACCGCCCCTGAACTGATGACTTTTACGGTAACACCACTCATAGGCGTTTGAGTGGCGGCATCAGTTATTTTGCCTTTTAAATTGCCTGATTCCTGTGGCTGTGCATACCCTGTAAATAAAAGTAACCATGCAGCCAACCCGAAAAAGGTTTTGAGCCATGCAGAAAATAATTTTGGTTTCATACGTTTGAATTTTAAGCAAACGTAATCGGAGTGTGTTAAGAAATCATTTCGGTATCGTTAACATAAAATGAAGTAATACTTAACAAAATATGACTTTTGTATTAATTCTGTAAAGTGTCACTAAACATTCTTATATGGCTTCCGACTTCTGTTTAATGGGTTCTTTTAGCTCATTAAAAAAGTAAATGACCAACATCGAAGCTTGTTCCTGGGTTTTATTAATGGGTACATGAGGATCTCTGCCATCGAAAAATAAGGTATCTCCCTGCTTTAAGGTATAGGTCTTTTCTCCTATTTTGTATTCCACTTCCCCTGCTGTAATAAATTTCAATTCAAAAGCATCGGTGGATATAGGGGGTCTGCTTGCACCGGGTTCAAGGGTAAGCAGCACAACATCTACATAGAAATCTCCCAACTGGGTGGTTAGGATTCGCTGGTATTTAAAACCAACGGCATTTTCTTTTTCAAAAGCATGGTACTGCTCCTTGTGTCTTACCACCACCTGTTCTTCGGGTGGGTTCAGGTTGATATCACTGAAAAAATCATTCAAATCTATTCCAAGCGATTTGATGAGATTCATTAATACCAATAAAGAGGGAACGGTCCGGCTGTTTTCAATTTGCGACACAAGACTCCGGGTAACTCCTGAATTTTCGGCTACCTCCTGCAAGGTGATGCTTTTTGATTTCCGAACTTCCCGCAGCTTATTGCTGATCTGTAATAGTACGTTCTCTTTCATGTTCCGTCGAGTGTTGGCTGCCCGGGAAACTAATTAGTTGTCATTTCGAGGGTATTTTTTGGTAATATAAGCGTTTTCCAAAGCTTACTTATAGTACTGACTTGTGTTGATTACAAACAATTTACTCCTTTGAAAACGGGTAAACGCCTGATAGTCATCGGGATGATTATTGGTCCAGTTTTGGAAAGTGGTAATATTAAAGGCGCCGCCAAAAAGCCACTGATTATAGGCATCAAAAAAGCCTTCGCGTAACATTTGTCTTTGTCTTTCAAAAAGCCGGAAAGGATATTTTTCCGCCTCAGGCCGGGTGTACCAATCGAGGATAAATCTGGCTCTGATGGCAGATAATGATTCGGGGGTAATCCCGGCGGTGGCAACACTGCGTTGTGCAAGCATGGCTTCCGAAACGGCAATTTCAAAATCATTTTTGCTATTGATTCCTGCAAATCCGTAGGCAAATGCTCTTTTGTAAAACAGCATCAGGATATTTTTAATTTCCACCGTACGGCTGCTATAGCTGTCGAGATTAACAAAAATCTCCCCATACAAAATGGCCCATAAGGTATTATTCAAGGAACCATAATAGCGGGCCGCCTGATAATAATTGGCTGCAAATGCGGGGGCTACTTCAATTCCTTTTTCCCACATTTTAATACCTTCTCCTTTCCCGGGGTTTTCCGAATCCAAAAATTGGCCATACTCATTATGCAATCCACCACTGGAAGGATATTGTTTCAAGCCGGCCTTATATAACTTTTCGGCTTCTTTCATTTGTCTTTCGCTTCGGTATATAAGGGCAGCGATTTCGTAAACGGTTTCGGGTGGCTTTTCGCTGTCAAGCATAGGGCGCAAGGTTTCTAAAGCCTGCGGATTGCGACGGGCGGCATAGTATGCCATCGCAAGATCTTGTCTTAATTCCGTATCGTTCGGGTACTTTTCTACGCCCTTTTTCAGCACCAGAATTGCGTTTTCGGCATCTCCCTGCATGCTGAATTCTCTGGCATTTTTCAACACCTCTTCTGCGGTTTGAGCCATGCCGCCGAGGGTCCATAACAAGAGAATTATTCCAAAGCTTAATTTTTTCATGTGGTCATATTTAATTCGTTTCTACACATGTAGAGACTTTTTTTAATTGTTAGATCCATCCAACTTTTGGTGATGGAACATGCCTGCCTTTTAGATAGGAAGGGGTGTGCCGCTGTTATTGCAAATTTCACTATCCGCAAAAATAAGGGGGCAACCCTGCTACTTTTGTTAAAGCATCCAATAAAGTAAAAATTGAGCAATGATGATTTTGAGCAACATGGCTACCGGCATAATGGCGGCATAGGCTCCAATAGGTGCTTCGCTCTGCGACAACTCGCCAATATAGCTCAGGATGGCTGGTTGGGTTTGGGCTCCTCCCAGCGTGCCAGTGGCAGATACCCAGTCCATTTTTAAAATACGCATACAGCCAAATAATATCCCCACCGACATCACAAGGGTAATCATGGCACCGGCAAGTATCATCCATAGCCCATTTTGAGCCATGGCGGTGGCAAAGCCTCCTCCCGCTTTAATACCTACGACAGCAAAAAACAAAACCAGTCCTAATTGCCGCAGTGTCAAATTGGTATTGAGCGGCATGGTCCAGTAAATATTACCTGTACGGCCAAGGTAGCCAAGAATAAGGCCGACCACCATAGGGCCTCCAGCCAACCCAAGCTGAGCCGAAAAGCCGCCTCCCAGCGGGATGGGAATATACCCGATTACCAGCCCAAGCAGGATACCAGCCGCAAAAGAAAAATAATCCGCTTCCGCTATACCCTTAAATTTATCGCCCAATAATTTGGTAATCTCGGGCATTTTACCCGAAGGAGCTACTACCCGCAAACGGTCGCCGCGTTCCAACCGGGTACTTGCCACCGGAACAAAATCTGTATCGCCACGCCTTACCCGGGTTACTACGCCTCCCCAACCCTTGTTGAGTTGCAACTCTCCCAATGTGCGCCCTACAAGGTGCGGGTTGGTAATCATTATCCGTCGAAAATCAATATCGCTGCGGCTCATTTCCGGACCGGGCTGTAAACTTTCTGCACCGAAAATAGATTTCACAAGAGCCAAATTACGGCTTGTACATACAATATGATAAACGTCCTCAGCCTGTATTCTTGCCTTGGGGGAGGGAATGGTAATGGAATGGTAGCGCATCAAGCGGCTCGCAATTGCTTTGGGTGGCAGCACTTCTTCAAGTGTTTTCCCCAATATTTCTGCTCTTGTGGCTTTTACATTGATGGTGGCCGGTGGGTCGGTATCATCACCATTTGACCGCTCAGCTTTTTTGGTTTCGCGGGCCAGGTCAAGTTTCCTTCGGCGTACTATCCACTGACTCCACGCAATGGGAATGATAATACCAAGCGGGTAAGCAACACTGTACCCGATTGTCAACAGCGGAGCTTTGGGATTGCCATGCAGATACTCATTGGCTGCTGCAAGTGCCGGGGTATTGGTAACTGCCCCGCAAAAAATTCCGGTGGATAATATAGGGTCAAAACCAAAAAGCCTGGTATTATAATAGGCCATAACGGCTGCCAATAAAATAACCAC
>JBBQXO010000054.1:0-25997 GCA_038209595.1 Chitinophagales bacterium | reverse complement strand
GTGGTTTGTTTCCAGCAAGTGTGTCAATTCGTGCATGATGATGTATTCAATTACGTACATGGGCGCTTTTATGAGCCGCCAATTCAGGTGGATATGGTCTGTGGGTGTGCAGGAACCCCAGCGATATTTTAAATCAAGGCTATTAAGCTTTTTGTAGGTAACACCTGGTTGTTTCGCTAGCAAACCTGCCTTTGGTACAATAACTTCATCGGCCATGTGCAGATACCAATTTTTGAACAGGCTATTGGCTTGCGGCTCATTTTGAATGCTGATGAAAAACTTTGCAGCAAAATTTACACCAGAAAAAATTTCATCCACCCCATGCAATTTGCAATAATTGCCTGAATACAGTAGCGATTCACCCGACACAAATTCCTTGTGTGTATGCTGAGGCGGATTCTTCTGTGTGTTGCTAATCTTTTTTCGTAACAATTGCCTTTTCTTTTGCATCTGTGCATCAATGCTGTCAGTGGGTGTATCCATGGGGGCGCGGACTACCACATTACGATCACGCTCCACAATAATGGAGATGGTTTTGCGCTTGCTATACACAATACTATATGGTATGTCTCCTTTATTCGGTAGCATATTGAATGGCAGATATTATAGGATCGTCCTTGGCCTTGGCAAGGATTTCATTGGCAATTTCATTTCTACGCTTGAATGCCTGTTTAATGTGGCTGCTGATCAGGAATAGTGCTTTTGCCTTTCTTAAAATTGAAGTCAGTGCCTTCGAGCACATTGGCAAGCAGGTCGGTATTGGCATCTTCAGTGGCATGCAGCGCCTTGTTGAGTGTGGTGGCCACCCGCTCCTTTACATCCTTTAGCGCGGGGCGGTCCACTCTGGTAACAATGGCTTTGTCGTCGGTACTTCCTCTAACCAAAACTGAGTCCACGGCGCCCTTGGCGGCACATAAAAAGTGGTGAAAGGCTTATAGGCAATGGGATCGTCGGGGAATTCCTGCAACATTTCCGGTGGCAGGCTGGTAAATTTCGTCTTTACTTTTCTGTTGCAAGTTAAAACTCATCACTCAGACGTTTTAAAAAAAAATCCCGAAAATGAACTCCTTAAACTCCGAAGCGTCCATCCTTCCCCGCAGTATATCGCAGGCTTTTAGCAGGAAGGATTTGAGTTGGGATAAGGTGATTTTGGATTATTTTATATATAAATATCGTAGAATCTTTACGTTAATAGGTAATACAGGTAAAGTTAGTGACGGGGAAGGGAAATCAGATGAGATTGTGGCTTTTATAGTTACGCTACCCTTAAATTATTATCTTACCGCTTACTCACTAATTTTATCGTTATAGTAAATACCGTGAAAATACCCCCCTTCTACTCAATTATTACCTATACATTAGCGAAATAATAATATTAATTTTTTTATGGCAAAAACTCAAACGTTTGAGAAATTTCTTAGAGAGATAGATGTTTCTCCTTGCATGTTTAATTTAAGGGCGTCTTTTCCTGAAAAAGAATTCGCCTTCATAAATGCATCAAAACTTCCCAATGACAAAATTATAAATGCCATTGCAAGAAATATAGATGGAAAGTATTTGATTGAGGTAGTTGAATCTAACTATTCCCCCAGTTATGTAAGAACAAAAGTGAAAAATGACTTGGAAACAAATGGATTTGATTTAGGCAATATTCATGTAACCGTGAATACCCCAAAGCCCGGGGCTGTGGTTACCCTTGAAGCAACATCTGCCGACCCCCCTTTTAACAGGTCATTACCGACAGATACCTATTATTTTGCCATAAACAGTGGCGTAATTGACTGCAATGGTTGGCGTTTTTGGGAAGATTTTGACGCGACTTTTGTTTCCCATTTTCAAGGTAGGTGCAGTGGAAGCCCTTATAACTCATGGTATGCAAACTACCGCTTACAATAAAATGTCAAAATATTAATACTATGAAAAAAGTAATTTCTCTTTTGTTGGTATCCCTTTCTTTGTCGTGTGCATCCACTAAATTTACAAATAATGATAGAGGAAATTATGGGCATGTTGATTACTCAGATTCAATAGGAACTGTACTAAATGTAAAAGTTGGTATCATTCCGCAGCCAGAAACACCCCCAAAAGCTAAGGAAAAAGTAAAAAGATTTTTTGATTTGAATGACTCGTTGCCATATGCTTACTTACGGGCCATTACTTCAAAAGCAACTACTATCGGAGATATTACAGCAGCATTAAAGCTGCCGATATATGAACCGGATGCTCCGAAACCAGCTATTCCACCGGGCGATGAAGATTTTACAAAAATTAAGGTTAGGCTATTAATTTCAAATATTAAAAAATATTATAATGACCAGGAGTTATTGCATCCCAATACAAGATTGGAATTCTTAAATACAACCTTTAAGCTTAATAGCAATGTTTATATTATTGAAAGCATTGATAAAGTTGAGAACGATTTTGAAACGATTGATTTTGGCGAATTATCAAGGGAGCAAACCGTGAAATTTGACGCCAAATTAACTGGAGAGGCCGGAACTGAAGCCGGTACATCTTTCGAAAATACTTCAAAAGGAAATAACACTTTCGACAGAAAAGAAAATCAAGAAAAAAATGTTTATGATGAGTATGGGAACTTACTTGGAAAAGTTGGGGATTCAGGTAATATTAAAAAAACAAACGAAAACGGAAATACCAATAAATCCAATGTTTCGGCAAAGTTAACCGGCAAAGCTGAACTTGCTTACGCAAACTATGCAACCATTAAGGAAAACCTGAATATCAAATTTAAAAAACTTAAAACGGGCATTGCTTTTACCAATAATGAAATTACATTATCCCAAAGGGGCTCACCATTATCTGATATTTCGGAGAATGTCATCATAAATCTTACATTAAAAATTAACAATGAAGCTAATCTTAATTTCAAGTCAAAGGACATTGCAATTTTTAATGAACTATTTGATGCTTCAAGAAAACCAACTAAGCCCAGCGCTTTAGTTTTTAGTGGCACTAGAAATGTAACTTATATCCCCTGTACATTAAATGAGCAATTAAAAATTGATATTACAAATGAAGGGGCAATACGAACGGCAAAGAATCAAAAAAAAGGAAGAAATATTCTGGAATGGGATGATAAGGTAATTTATTATACATTTAAAAATAATAAAGAAGCGCAGCAAATTCTTGATATTTCAACCAAAGGCCAATGCAATGAAGTTTATATAATGGTAGCATTGATTAAAGAACAAAAGTATTATTTAAGCATAGCCAACCCTGCCGAAAGAGATGTAAATTTTTACGGTACGCAAAGTTGCGTGAATTTTAAAAATTGGGTTGAAAACCAAATATTGAATGTAAAAAATACAGTGGTAAATATCACAGATTTTCAAACTTCGGGTTTAAAATTATCCTTTTATAATGGCTCGCTGCCAAGTTCAACCCAAAACATTTATTTGGCTGCCCCTGCGGCTGCCTTTACAGAGTCAAATCGAACAGCTTTAGGCACAATAGATTTTATAGGTTTTGAAAAGGTTAAATGATAATTTCTGGTTTAAAAAAATGCTTATTTAATACTTAACAGGGTTCATAATCCGCCCAACAATACATTTATATTATTTTTTTTATAGTTGTTTAGCAATTTCTGCAACATTTCCGGTAGCAGGCTGGTAAATTTCGTCTTTACTTTTCTGTTGCAAGTTAAAACTCATCACTCAGACGTTTTAAAAAAAAATCCCGAAAATGAACTCCTTAAACTCCGAAGTATCTATCTTTCCCCGCAGTATATCGCAGGCTTTCAGCAGGAAGGATTCGAGTTGGGATAAGGTGATTTTGGATTATTTCAAATATAAATATCGTAGAATCTTTACGTTAATAGGTAATACAGGTAAAGTTAGTGACGGGGAAGGGAAAATTATGGGGGAATCATTGAATATCTGTTTTAATTCTTTCCGGCTCCGGAATTCCACATAAATCAATACGGGTGATTAGACTATCAACTGTTTCAATCAGAATAGAAACCTTTTGGATTTCATCACCTGCTTTCTGGGTTAGTAAAATACATGGCTGCTCAGGATCACCATCAAGAAATCCAATTTTTGCTTCTACTGACCCCTTTGCAGCCTTGGTTCCTATAGTTGAAAATTTTCCTTCCAAGTAGTTCAAAACGGATTGTTTGCCGTTTAAGGTGCTAAACACCCATTGGGATTCATACACCACATTTTCATCAAAAACCACATCAAGGGGTGATACAGACAAAGTATTCCAGGCTTCTGCCAACTTCGTAAGTAAATCCAAATTATTGTTGCTCATAGGTAAGCAGATATTTTTGTTTTCTTTTAAGGTGTTGCGAAGCGTTTTTTGATTTGTAACAGGTGATAACAGTACTTGCAGATCGGTCCATTACAACCACAATATCCTGAATTTTCAAGGCGGTTTCCTTTTCAATATAAGAGGGGATATTTTTTCTCTTCATATGGTAAAAGGTCATTCCCTGTTTGTGCATTTCATCACCATACGTAATAGCTAATGAAATATCATCAGGGCTTATACCCCTGTGTTTTGAACGTTGTAGAGAATGTTTGGTAAGATGAATACCAAACGTACATACTTCCCTGTTATGAAGCGTACTGTAGAAGGACTCTAGCAATACTTGTCCGGATGGCCGGGCAAAATTCTTTTGTAAAATAGTACTCCGCTCAACCTGGAGTTCAGGATCATTTAAATTTTCTTTGTATTTCATGGTTTTTCCTTTTGTACCACAAAGCTCTTCACATCAGGAGCCTTGTCAAAAGGACTGCAAGGTTGTTTGCATTAGCTGCAACGTTGCAGGCTAAAAACGAATATCTATTTTACTGTCTATCAGTCCCCTTGGTAATTCAATCCGATAGGTACTATTTCTCCCCCCAGAAATTTCATAAAAAGGAATTAGGCCTTCATGTAACTTAGTCCGTACTTCCCTGTTCACCCTTGCTTTGGCTTCATTAAATGTTCCGGTTTTAAGACTTATCATGTTTTTGATCACATTTATTTGGGTATCATTATCGTCAGATCCTGAAATCCGGCCATAAATTTTCAGTAACCTGTCTTTATGGTTGGATAACTCAGATCTCTTTGCGCCTTCTTCAAGCAATAGGAAAAAAAGGTATAAGGTTTTCGATGCCGTTGGAAAACTTAATTCAAGGTTTCCCAATTCAGGAATCAATAATCGTCCTACTGCACTCACTTCTATGCGCTTTGGTCCGTATTTAAGTGTACTATGTGAACGGTAAATAAACTGTTTTCTGATGCCTTCAAAAATATCCAATGCCTGAAGAATAGAGGTATCCGGAATTTTTTCCTGCTGCATTATAGCAATGCACTTATCACAGATATTAGCCGTTTGCAATTTTAATATAATTTCCTGTTTCTGCTGGCAAAAATCATTCATGCACCCTACAGCTTCCATATGAACACCATCAAGAGATATCTCGGGATCGATTTTCATTAGGCATTGCAATACATTTTCAATAACCTCATAGGCAACCGGATAAACAACATTTACATTAGTGAAATGCTCCCAATCCCCGGAATGCACAAATGCATTTTTTTCGGGTGTTACATGGCTAAACCAATTTAATCCATTTCTTCTCATGGTAATCAGGATGATAAAATCATCATTGGAAATTGAAAAGGTCTTTCTGAAAAAATCACAAAGGCTAAAAAGTTCTTTCCAGCTTAAAGGGTGTCCAAGGCTCGAATCAAATGCTCTTTTTTTTGCTTTGATCGTCTTTTTGAATTCAAAATCATCCCTGTAATGAATAAGAAAAGGAAACTGTACAGGATTGAAATGATAATCATGGATTTTAAATTGCATTGGCCCGGGGAATGAACTTAATAGTTCTCCTACTCCAGATAATAAATCTATTGGGAGTTCGGGAGTGCGAATAAGATGGATGGTGGTTAATTTATTCATATAGTCTTCAAAATTGCAATAGAATTGTTTTGCCAAATAGGCTAAGGTATAAATCAAATTTCCTTATTTGGGATCTGGCTTTATGTTTATCGCATTCTTTACAGGAGTCCCCTTTTTTGGATCAATACCATCTTCAAGGTAAAAAGTCACATTAAAGCCGATTTTTAACAAGCCAACTTTACCCCTAAAACTTTTCACCCTGAAAAAATATGATTTCTTGTCGGGTAATTCTACAAAGCCAGTTTTGCCATTTGGATTCATGGCCTTTATATGTCCTTTCAGTAATGGTTGATCTCCAAATTTCAGCTTATTCCATAATAGTTTTAGTTCATTAAATATTTGTTTGGGTGGCGTCACTATATTGACATCTATCTGGTACCTATCAATCCATTGCTGAAATTCCTGGTTGATTCTCCAGTTTTTTTCTCTTTTAATTTGATAGATTAACTCCAAATGTTTCTTCGCTTCATTCATCATTTGTTTTTCAGAAAGAAGTACTGCCATTAAAAGAAACAGATTCATCTTATATTCCATGTCACCAAAGCTCAGGCAGGCTTCTACGGCGTACATTAGTGCATCTTGGGGTCTTGCAAGTTCATGGTAATTCTGCGCAATTTCCATTTGTATAAACCATTCTTTCTTTTTTTTGAGTATTTCGTGGAGTTCATTCAGCGCTACCTGGGTTTGCCCCATGGCTTTGTGTGATAATGATATCCGCCTTGCAAACCATACATCGTTGCTATAATGAAACTTATCCAATTTTTCAATTCCATCTTTACATAGTTGAATACATTCCTCATACATCTCCTTTTCCAACAGGGCTTTGGTGCGCCACATGTAATATTTTTCTTTTTGCGAAGCTAGTTCCCGTTCTTTTCCATCATTACTTCTTATTACAAAAGCTTCTGTTTCCAATTGATCTGGATGTAGCTTAGTGGTCCATTCCAAAATTTTATCTGTAGGGTATAGATTTTTATTATTTAGATAATCAAGTATTTTTAGCACCGTAATAGTGTATGGGGAGTATTTATCTTCTTGTGCTGATAAACGAAGTATACCTTCGCCGGCATCCAAATATTTAATTTCATCATGAACCTGTGGTAAGGCAATTTCGGTAAAGTAAATACACCAAGCATATAATGAATTGTTTTGTACAAATGCATGATCTTTTTCCCATACATTTCGGCAAATATCCAGGGCTTCCTTATACTTTTTCTGGTGTTTCAAGCAAAATGCCTTCCCCCATAGGTCCCATTTATCTACTTGGTCAGGATAATGTTGTTGCAATTTTTCAAATGCTGCCAGAGCTTCTTCATATTTTTTTTCCTTCCTTAAGTTTCTGGCATGCTGCCGTGCTATTTGAATCTTTTCTAGATTTGTAATTTCATTTGGCGTCATCAGTCATCTTATTTTAGGTTTTCAAGGATCGTATTGGCAAGTGCAGCAGAAGTTGTTTTTTGTTCGTCTATCCGTGTATTCCTGAATTGTTGTTTTCCATTGTACCAAAAATCAATAACCGCTGTATGCCCGTTTTGGCAGAAGAAATATTTCTGTAAGAAATTTGCAGAACTAATATCTGAAATCCTAATTCCCGAACCTGTAAGCTTTGTGTAAATTAATTTATGAAAATCTTCTAGAAATTGTTCGGGAAAATGGAATTCCTTTTCGATGGCTTCCGATAAAAGGTCATCCTCTTCCCTGATGATATACTTGTTTTGCAGAGTTTGCAATTTTTCAAAAATGGGTTGTATCCAAAGGAAGGTGTTGTTATCCTTTTGGATGTTACTTATTTTATCCTTGTTGTTATAATAGATTTTAAAATTAGCCTTTTCAGTACCCTTACTAAGGAAGTAGGCTTCATGATACTGATGATGTTGGATACTGTCAATAGTAAGCCCTTCATCTTTTAACAAGTCAAAAATAGCATAGTAGATTATTTGCAGAAAAGGAATATTATCCGGTAAGGGTATTGGTATATCCATTTCCCAAACTTCCTTTTTCAGGATAATTACTTGATCCTGAAATGTAAAGTTGATTACCGATAGCAGACCTGTCCTGTCATTTGGGGCATTCAGCACAAAAAGCATTTCCTTGGCCCTTGTAATAGCAGTGTACAGCCAACGGAAATACATTGGGTTAAAGTATCCCATGTGGGTTTGGCAATTCACAAAAACATTTTTCCATTCGCCGCCTTGTGCCTTGTGGCAGGTAATGGCATAGCCAAATTTTACCCGAACCGCATTAAAGAAGGGGTCAGCCCGCAAGGCATCCTTCAGGATGAAGATTGAGATTTTACGCAACGATTGCGTATCTGGCTTTTGAAAATACTCCTTTTCAAAGGCCTTTATTTTAGCGAGCATTGCTTCAGTTACATCAGCCAACCCTAAGCCATTGATTAATTCCTTAAGTTTCCAGAAATCAATATTCTTTGCATGAAGCAATTGTTTTATTTGGTTAAGTTTTGAGTTTCGTATCCAGAAATCAATATATAAGGCTTTCTGCTCATCGGGGCTGATGTTAGGCTGGGCTGAATACAATACGTTTTCAAGCAACTGGCAGGCAATTGAATATTCGATGTTATTGGTGTCTGTTACCTTAATTTTTGCCTCGCGAAATAAAAGGTCGATATTCTTTTCAAATATTTTTCCATCTTTTTGTTTTGCTTTCAGGGTTACCTTTCGTATTGTGATTTGCAGGTCTGTTTCTATCACCCGTGCATAATCTCCGTTCATCAGTTCTACTCCGTAGTTATAGTTGTTTTGTATAATCAGTAATTTGTCGTCACAGGTAACATTGAGCTCGTCCGGAAAAAATTGGCTTCGAACCAAGTCATTGTATTCTTTTACCATTGCATTGGAGTAAGCAATAATGGTGGTCTCATCATCAATTTGCCTGTTGCAAGTTTTCATGTATATATCAAGCATATCAGCAGGCTGCATATCTTGAACATCAATGTGTTTTGTATTGATGGCTAGATTGAAAAAGGTTTTAGCTTTAAGTGCATTGCGCAGATTGGTGGCGTTTTTGAGAATTCCACTATTTTCATCCTGCCTCACCACTTCTGTAAGTTCATGGCTTGAAAGTGTTAAACCGCAGGTACTTTGTAAATACTCTTCATCAAGAGCAGGGGAAAAATTCATATTTACAGGGGGCAGCTGTGCGTTGTCACCTATAATAATAATTTTTCTTCTTAATCCTGCCTGCTTAGGGTTTATATATTCCACAAGATCATTCAGCAAATATCCAGACCCAAAACGGAAGAATTCACCTTCCGAATATTGGTTTGAAATCATGGAGGCTTCATCTATCAAGTAAACTGTATCAGCAGAAGCCTCATTATTTTTCAGGTTATAAAAAAATTTGAAGGTTTCCGAACCATCTACATCTTCAGTTTTGTATTCCTGTACATCAGTGTTCGAATATATCAAGCGATGGATGGTGCTTGTTTTGGCTTTGGTTCGCTTTGCTGCTACTCGAGCTGCTCTACCGGTTGGCGCTGCTATTGCAAATGAATGGTTACATTCAATAAAGAATTTAACCAGTCCTTGTAACATAAAAGTTTTACCAGTTCCAGCATATCCTTTCATCAGGAAAGTATGTTCATCATTTTCAAAAAACAATTGTAGTTTTCTAATTAAATCTTTTTGGCCAGACTTTAGATTATATTCATTAAATGCTTCTGAAAGGTTCATATTTGGAACATTTAATTTCTTAAAAATTGTGATTAGATTTTGATTCTCATTCCCAAACCCAAAAAATAGGATGGTAATACATTATTTCTAAAGTCTTCATTAAAGTTTCTTGCCATTAAAGCTTCCAAAAGCAATTTGTAATTTTCATACTTTCATCTGTCCACACAAAAAATGACAGCTTGTTTGCTTCTCTTCTTATTTTTTATCGGCGGTTACATATATATAAATTGGTCATTTCCCCAAATGATTATGAACCAGTATGTTTTCCATTTCCCCCATTTTGAATTACGAGACTTTTAAAAGCCGATATTGGCATATGAGCCATATCATTTGAAAAGGTTCCCAACATGATTCTTAATTGTTTCAAAAGTGTGGCTGATTGTAAATATATATTGTACTAAGAGAACAATATATATGCGAAATTTTAATTTACCAAGATATTGCAAAAAAATTTTATTCTAAAGCCTAATTGCAGGCTCTAAAAACGAAAGTTAAACATTTAAATGAGAGTCTCACTGCATAATCTCGTATAAAACTGTTAGATGATTTGCTTTGTCATGATCGGAGGTTGGAAAAGGGAAGTAAGGTCAAGCGCAAGGTTTGCTGGTAATTTAATGCAACTATCGGTACACAAACCTATATGCCCATCTCAGTGACAATATTTGACAGAAATCTACATAAATTAACAGGTTGGGTCTTCAATCTTCCCCCCTACTGCCAATCCCCATACAACACAAACCCAGCCCGGTAAAAAGGTTGCTCATATCCTTGCCAGTCGCTGATATTGGCAATACCTAAATGAACGGGTTCGGTTTTGTATTCGGTTTTTAACCGCAATCCTAAAAATACCCACTCATTTCGCTCCTCCCCTCACCACCTCACAATCAATTTCAAGTTCACCAATCTAGGAGTTAGCCGGTTGGGAATGGCGAAGGTGTTGTTGGAGAAGTCTTTGATGAGTAAGTAGCTGATGGTATTGTTGCGATCGAGGAGGTTGAAGACCTCGAATTGCAGCCACATGTTGTCGAGGTTTTTGAAAGGGTGGTGGCTTCGGCGTTCGGCTTTTACGGGGTTGAGGAGTTGGTAACTGAAACCGATATCGGCGCGGATGTAGGACGGTATTTCGAGGGCATTGCGGTAGCGGATGCTGCCGGGGATATTGTAGGGCAGGTTGGTGCCATACAGCATCTGCAGGTACACTTTAAAGTTTTTGTTGGTGGTAAGGTAATCGCTGAAAAACATTCCGAAATTGATGCGACGATCGGTGGGGCGGCGCACATATCCTATATCTACCCGCTGACTGTCAGCGGCCAACTGATCTTGGGTATTGGCGGTTATGAGTTCCCCGTCTTTGTTGAAGTAGTTGTTGAAGAAATCATTCCGCAGGTCTTCCATGGTGCGCATAAACCCAATGCTTACCCAGCTTTCTGCATCTTTTACCAGTTCTCCGTTCAGTCTTGTTTCAATACCGTAAGCGTATGCTTTGGCGCTGTTTTCTCCAAAATAGCGCAGTCTTACATTATCAATATCGTAGGGCACTACATCGGTCATGTTTTTGTACCAGGTTTCGGTGGTCCAGTGGAGGGGGCGGTTGCGCCAGCGAAAGGTGTAATCAAATCCGGCGCTCACCTGCGAGCTTTGTTGCGCTTTTAGTTGGGTGTTGACGGTGCCATCGTAGCGGCGCATTTCCCGGTAAAACGGGGGTTGACTATAGTGGCCGGCACTTGCCCGGAAGATGATATCACTTTTCCATTTTTGTGGGGTAAAACTCATCCCTACCCGTGGCGATACGATCATTTGATTGTTGAGGGTGTTGTAATTGTACCGTACCCCTGCCTGTAGCGTAAGGCTATTGTTTTTTGGAAAACGGATATTGTCTTGTATAAATCCGGTGAGTCGGGTAAAGTTTAAATCGGAGGCACTGTTTACGGAACGGAAAATGGCGAATGGACCGGGGTTATTGGGGAGGCTAAATCCGGCGCTGTCCTGAAATTCCCATTCGAGTAGTTTGTCTTCAATATTGATTTGCTCTATGGTTTGGCCAAATTGCCAGTAATGATTTTCGCGTTCTACAGTACCACGTAAGGTGAAGTTGGCTACCTGCACATCGAGTTTGTTGCGGGCATATTGTAAAAATTCGCCTGCGCCAAGCGGATTGGTGATGAGTCCAAAATCGGGTGCCGATTTATCAAAGGATCTTTCTCCAAACAAATAGCGACCGGCTATATTGATGTTTTCTTCTTCGAGGTTGCGGAAATAGCTACCCATGGCCTTTATTTTCCAGCCTTTTTTGAGGGTATGTGTGGAGGCTATCCCAATCATCCGGGTGCCATAGCTGTCTTTTTCCCTGCCGGAAAAATCAATATCAAGCCCGAGGTTGGCGCTAAAAAACGGGGTGAATACCGAAGTGGTCTGCCGGCTTTCTACCGGTTCCAGCGAGAATTTAGTATTGCTGAGGTTGCCCAACATTTCTAATTGCCAGTTGGGCCGGGGTTGCCAGGTGAGATTGAGTTGCAGGTCGGAGCTAGAGGGTACATAATTGCCCTTGGTTTCCTGTGCACTCAGCAGGTTGTTGAGGTTGCGGTTGCGGATGCCAAGGAGGTAGGTAAATTTCTTTTCTTTCCGGTTGCTTCCTTCAAGGTGAAATCCCTGTTCGAGCAATCCCGCATAGGCGCTGCCTGCAAATTGGCTGGGTTTTTTGTACCCTACATCAAGCACACTGCTCATTTTGTCGCCAAATTTTGCCTGAAAACCACCATTGTAAAAATCTACGTTCCGTACGAGTTCGGGGTTGATAAAGCTAAGCCCTTCCTGTTGCCCGTTGCGGATAAGGTAAGGTCTGAATACTTCAAAATCGTTTACATAGACGAGGTTTTCATCAAAACTACCGCCGCGTACATTATATTGGCTTGTCAGTTCATTATTACTGCCCACAATTACTTTAATCAGGTTTTCAATACCCCCGATCGGTGCCGGGTTGATGGTGGCCAATTTGGGGTTGATATTGACGAGTCCAGCCTGTTGGCGGTTGTTCTTTTCCTGGGAAACGGTCACATTCTCGAGGGTGGTTTCCCCGGGCAGCATCCTGATGTTTACGGTCTCCTGTTCGTTTGCATTGAGAAAAAAATTGCGTTGCTGACTTTGGTACCCGGCAAAACTAAAAATGAGTGCAACGGCCCTGCCCGATCGGAGGGTGAGGGAAAAAGTGCCGCTATCCGATGTGGGGATACCCGTTTGCTGTCCAAGCAGGGTAACATTCACGCCTTGCATAGGGCGTCCGGTTTCATCTTCTACCCGACCTTTAATGGTCGCCGTTTGGCTCCATGCCAAAGTGGTGGATAGTATAAGCAGTGCAAAACAGTGGATTAGCCGAAACATGCGGGGAAATTAGGAAATATTAAAGGTTCGGCTTTTTATTTTACGGCAACTCTGATTCATTCAATCAATTGTTTTGGGCAGGCTCAGCAGGTACGATTGTATTTTTAGGGTGGGCAAAGTATAATTTATTTCGATTTTGGGTACCCGGCATCTTGGCTGTTTCCTCCTGCGGTACAAAAACCGGCATCACTTGTGATGCTATATCCGGCATCAGCATAGGCATTCCGTCAACAGGCAGATAATAAACAAAGCCTTTTGCTGTTTGATGACTTGCGTAGAGGGTATCCTTAGGGGGTGCAATGCGGGAAAGTTTTTTATACTTTAAATACATCTCCTCTGCAGCAGGTTTCGTGGGGAATAATTTTCCCATATCTAATTTTATGGCAGGTTTGCTTTGGGCAAAAGAAGCGGTAATCGCCAACAAAAAAATAAAGGAGAAGACTTGCTTTTTCATACAATCATTTTTATAAAGATAGCGGTTTTCCCAAAAAATTACCACCAGTTTTTACATACGTTCATCAGGCCATTGGTAGAAGAGTCATGTGAATGCACCCGGTTTTTATCTTTTAATTCGGGTAATATTTTGCCTGCAAGCTGCTTTCCGAGTTCCACACCCCATTGGTCAAAGCTGAAAATATTCCAGATAACCCCTTGAACAAAAATTTTGTGTTCATAGAGCGCAATCAATTCGCCGAGTACAAAAGGGGTAATTTCTTTTACAAGAATTGAATTGGTGGGCCGGTTGCCTTCAAAGGTTTTATAAGGAATCAGATCTTCCGGAACGCCTTCATTCCTGCATTCTGTTGCCGTTTTACCATTCATCAGTGCTTCTGTTTGGGCAAAAAAGTTGCTGAGTAATTTTATATGATGATCGCCAATCGGGTTGTGGCTGATGGCGGGGGCTATAAAATCGCAGGGAATCAATTGGGTGCCCTGATGGATAAGCTGATAAAAAGCGTGCTGTCCGTTGGTGCCGGGTTCTCCCCAAATCACCGGTCCGGTGGTATAGGTTACGCGTTTGCCATTGCGGTCCACCATTTTGCCGTTGCTTTCCATATTGCCTTGTTGCAGGTAAGCCGCAAAACGGTGCATGTATTGATCGTAGGGTAAAATAACCTCGCTTGCAGCCCCCATAAAATTGGTGTACCAGATGCCTACAAGCGCCATAATCACCGGTATATTTTTATCGAAAGCGGTGGTTTTAAAATGTTCATCTACCGCATAGGCGCCTTTCAGCAGGTTTTCGAAATGGTGATACCCAACGGTAAGGGCAATGGACAATCCGATGGCACTCCACAGGCTGTACCGGCCACCCACCCAATCCCAAAATTCAAACATGTTTTCCGGGTCAATCCCAAATGCTTTTACAGCATCGGCATTGGTACTGAGGGCGGCAAAATGTTTGGCGATATGTGCTTCCTCCGCTGCATGTTGCAAAAACCAGTTTCTTGCGGTATGCGCATTGGTCATGGTTTCCTGTGTGGTAAAGGTTTTGCTGGCAATTAAAAATAAGGTTTCATCGGGGCTTATTTTTTTCAGGGTCTCCACTATATGGCTGCCATCTACATTGCTTACAAAGTAGGTTTGTATCCCTTCTATCCAGTAGGGCTTCAGGGCTTCTGTTACCATTACCGGACCAAGGTCGCTGCCACCAATGCCAATATTTACGATATACTTAATGCTTTTACCGGTATAGCCTTTCCGCATGCCCGTATGTATTTCGTGGCAAAACCGCTTCATCTGATCCAATACTTTCTGGATATCGGGCATCACATTGACGCCATCTACAAAAACAGGCTGATGGCTTTTGTTGCGTAAGGCTGTATGCAAAACAGCGCGTTGCTCGGTTTGATTGATTTCTTCCCCGGCAAACATCGCATGTATAGCATCTGCCAATCCGCACTCCGTTGCCAGCTCTTGCAACAGTTCCATCGTTTCAGGGGTAATGATATTTTTAGAATAATCAAATACCAGATCCTCAATGCACAAGGAATACTTTTTAAAACGCTCTGCATCTTCTGCAAACAACTGCCTTAAATGGGTGCTTTGCATTTCCTGCGCATGTAATTGCAATTGCTGCCAGGCATTGGTTTTATCGGGAGAAATGTGGGGGAAAGACATGTTTGATATTTTTACGGGAATGGCAAATATAAATCAGTCTGCAAGATGAGTTATGATTTCTATCATTTTTTCTACCATCAGGGGATGGACGTTGATATGAAAAACCATTCTTACCTGTGTGGCTGAAATGGCCATGCACTTGATATGATGCTCCAAAAGGAGGTCGCAGAAAGAAGATGGGGTATAGGCTCCCGATACCGTGAAAATTAAAATATTCGTTTCTGGCTCCAGCAAATCGGGCACCCAGCTTTTTTTGCGCAATACATCAGCTACCCAACGGGCATGCTCATGGTCTGTAGCCAACCGGTCCATTTGATAATCGAGCGCATACACCCCCGCTGCGGCTAAATAGCCCGCCTGCCGCATGCCGCCTCCCATTTTTTTACGTACCCGGCGTGCCTCCCTTATGTGGGTTGCATTGCCCAAAAGCAAACTCCCAACCGGTGCTCCAAGGCCTTTGCTCAGGCAAACCGAAATGGTATCAAATATTTTGCCATAAGCCTTGGGGTCTTCTCCTTTGGCTACTATGGCGTTCCATATTCTTGCACCGTCAAGATGCAGGGCAAGGTTGTGTTGAGTACATACTTCTTTAATAGCATTCAATTCGTTGAAATCGTAGCAGGCGCCCCCGCCGCGATTGGTGGTATTTTCCAGGCTAACCACGCGGGTTCTTGCCTTGTGTATATCATCTGGATTGATGGCGGCCGTTACCGCTTTTGCGTCTATGCGTCCCCGGTTACCTTGTATGGTTTTTACCTGACTGCCGCTGTTGAAGGCAATGCCTCCGCCTTCGTAGATGTACACATGGCTCATGACATCACAAATAATTTCATCTCCGGGGCGGGTATGTACATTTATCCCAATCTGATTGGTCATGGTTCCGCTTGGGCAAAAAATAGCCGCTTCCATACCAAATAGTTCTGCTGTTTTTTCTTCCAGTAAATTGATGCTTGGGTCTTCGCCAAATACATCATCACCCACAGGAGCCTGCATCATGGCCTCCTTCATTTCGGGGGTAGGGAGGGTAAAAGTATCAGAACGCAATTCAATGATCATAGTGTGCCGTTGAAATATTGAAGGGATTTTTTCTCCCTTTTTTATGATTAATAAGATTCTTTTTCGTTGGGGAAATCGCCTGTTTTTACATCCTGAATATATTGTTTCACGGCTCCGTTTATTTGCTCATTCAGGTTGAGGTAGGTTCTTAAAAACCGGGGTTTAAATTCAGTATTGATGCCCAACATATCATGCATAACCAATACCTGTCCGTCGCAATCGGGGCCCGCTCCAATACCAATGGTAGGGATATGCAAGGATTCACTTACTTCTTTTGCCAGTGCTGCCGGAATTTTTTCCAGTACAATGGCAAAGCAGCCTGCCTCCTGTAATATTTTGGCATCAGCCTTTAATTTATTTGCTTCCTCTTCATCTTTTGCTCTTAGTTGGTAAGTTCCGAATTTATAGATGCTTTGCGGAGTAAGCCCCAAATGCCCCATCACCGGAATGCCTGCTTGAATGACCTTTTGAATACTCTCTGCTATTTCTTCCCCACCTTCCATTTTTACACTATGTGCCCCGGCTTCTTTCATAATCCTGATGGCCGAGGCCAAAGCTATAGAACTATTACTTTGATAACTACCAAAGGGTAAATCAACCACCACTAAACTCCTTTTCACAGATCTTATCACGCTTTGTGCATGATAAATCATGTGTTCAAGGGTAATGGGAACGGTGGTTTCAAAGCCTGCCATCACGTTACTCGCACTATCACCCACCAAAATTACATCTATTCCTGCGGCATCCATGATCCCTCCGAAAGAGAAATCGTAAGCGGTAATCATGGAAATTTTCTCCCCCGAGGCCTTCATTTTCTGTAGGGTATGCGTTGTTATTTTTTTGGGAAGATTTTCTTCTGAACCTTTAACTGTACTCATACTGCAAAGATGTAAAAAAAAGATGACGATCGGGGTGGTAGTAGGAGATTACAATAAAATGGTTAAATCAGAAGATTTTGGGGAATTAAAAGTAGGGTTTAGTTAAATGATTTAACATTTTCACCCAAAAACGGCGGGATAAAGACTTTCTAACCTACTGTATTGTCTCAATAAGAGAGTGAGCAAGTAGTTTATCCTTTCAAATGAAGCCTTTGATTACGCATTTTGTACCGGAAGATGTCACCATATTGAAACCTATTATAGATATGGAGACTTTTTAACACTAACTCCTTTTACACGGATTTTCTAAGATATTGTTTTTCAATAAAAAATTATTGATATTTTTATTTTAAATGTAAAACATGTACACTATTATGGAACTAAAAATCACATCCAATCAGATTTTTAAAGTATTGCAAATACTTTCCTGGTTCATTTTTATTGGCTTATGCATAGAAGCAGCCCGCATTGTTGTCAATACTTTTATTACCGCGTTTACAAACCGGGATGGTGTTAATTTTTTTTAAGAGGGTTCGGACTATTTATCTGGTCTTTACGTATTTGGAAAAGGAAATTTTTTTGTGATTATGCTGGCAATTATTATTGTGGCATTATTAAAAGCAATCATATTTTACTTTTATTGTTTAACTATTTATAGAAAAATGGCTGAATATCTCCCAACCTTTTAGCTCAGATTTAGGGCGGTTCATGTTTAATATGTCCTATCTGTCTTTAGGGCTTGGTTTGTTCTCTCAATTTGTGTTTAGATATTCTGTATAGCTTATGCCCATAGTAGTAATTATGTATGTAATGATGGCAAAGCGAAAAATATCGTTAAATGAACTTTACGAAAAAATGGGTTTAATACTGTCTAACCCATATTGGTAAATGAGGATGATATGAAATTGGTATAAAGAAGTACCATGTTTTTTTACAAATACACCTATAGCATTTGCTTGCTTTTAAGTTCAAGGTATTTATTCACGGTATTAATGGTCAGGTTTTCGGGTGGTGTCAGCATGGAAATAATACCATGATTGCGTAACTCTTTTACAATCATTTTTTTCTCGAAACTGAATTTTTCAGCTATCGTTTTGGTGTAAATACCTTCGAGGTCTTCTGCTGGTTCGCCGGCTAAGGCGGTTAATTCAGAATTTTCGAAAAATACCACAAGCAACAAATGGTGCTTTGCCAGTTGTTTCAGGTAGGGGAGTTGTCTTTTAAGCCCATGCATAGTTTCAAATTGGGTAAATAACACCAGCAAACTCCTGTGTTTGATATAGGTTCTTACCTGCAGGTAAAGCCGCTCAAAATCTGATTCTAAAAAGTCTGTTTCCTGATTGTACAATGCTTCGAGCACAAGATTCATCTGCATCCCTTTACGTTGCGCAGGTAGTACGGTACCTTGTACGTGCGAAAAGGTCATCAGGCCAAATTTGTCTTGACGGTATAAGCTTACGTTGGCAAGAATCAAGGTCGCGTTGATGGCATAGTCTAGTAGGGTCAGCCCACGGAAAGGCATTTTCATTAATCGGCCTTTGTCTATGATCACATATACCTGCTGGCTTTTTTCATCTACAAAATGGTTGGCCATCAGAGCCCCTTTCCGGGCGGTTGCCTTCCAGTTTAGCGAACGGATATCATCTCCACGCACATATTCCTTTATTTGCTCAAACTCAAGACTGTGCCCTATTTTCCGAAGCTTTTTATTACCGGCATCCATTTCCTGTGCTGAGTGTGCCACCAATGTATACCTTCTCATATACTTGTACGAAGGATACACTTTTACAGTATCATATTGCGCTGAAGGTATCCGGCGGCTTACCATTCCAATCTTTGAACGGATCATCAGGTTACAAAATCCAAATTGGTAAACCCCTCTTTCTTTTGGCCTTATTTCGTACCGGATAAAGTTGGACTCCCTTGGATCAAGTTTTAGGTTAAATACCTGATGTCGGGCTTGCAATTGTTCAGGAAGTTCTTCCAGTATTTCGATTTGGGTAGCAAAGCTAAAATAACTTTTCAGGTCTATCTGTACCGGATTGTACTCGCCATTGCTAAATCTGTCTGCTATGGTGCGTTTAGCCGTGATGCCAGTTCTGTTGGCAAACAAAAAAATAAAATCTATAAAGGTGACCAAAGCCCATAAAACAAAAAATAATTTGGGAACCTCTAAACTGAAGGATACAAGCCAGGATAAAACAAATGTAAAGACTACAAACGCACCGACCACATAAAAGCGGCGACTGAAAAACAGGTTATAGGATGATATTTTTGGTGTGTTTTTGATGCTGTTGCTATTATGAAAAGGCAATTTAAGCGGAAAAGATTATAGTTGGATACGGATTTTCTTAAAATAGAAAGGCTCACCGCCTTTCGAAACGTTTTTTGGTTGCAAAGTCATTCAATCGGGAGGCAAAACTTATCAATCTTCCTTTTCCTCTTCTGAATTTTCTTCCTGCTCATTGTAAGACATCATTTGGCTCCGGTAATAGGTAGGCTTAATCCCTGTGATATTTTCAAAGGAAGAATAAAAGCTTTGTTTACTGCCAAATCCGGCGTCAGAGGCAATTGCCTCAATTTTCAAATTTAGCTTATCCGGGTCTTCGAGCATTTTCATAGCAGCCACTACTCTATACCGGTTAATGAAATAAGGGAAGCTTAAATTGTCGTAATCCTTCAGCAGTTGATTTATATTTTTCTGAGTTGTATTCAGTTTCTTGGCAACGGCCTCAATTTTAAGCTTTGAATCGAGGTAAGGCGCTTCCTTATCGAAATATGCCAAAAGGGCCTGCAATACAGGGTCGTATTGTCCGGTTTCTTTTAGTGGCTCTTCCTGATTTTCGATTTTTACAGGTGGTTCCGGTTTGTGGCCGGTAGCTGGTTTTTCGTTTTTATACCTTGCCAATAGTACCTGATAGGCCTGATTGCGTTCCTTTAGGATCAGGGTGCGTTGGCGAAAGAGGTAAACCACTGCGGCAAAGGAAACAACAAGCAGGGAAAATACAATACCCAATAGTAAAAGCTTCAATCTTTCGGTTTTAAGGTTTTTTCTTAATAGTTCAGTTTCAAGGTTAGATAGCCTTTTCGTTACCACATTATTTTTTTCTATGGAAAAATTGCCATTTTTCAAAGCCAGATTACTGTCGGTTTGTTTCAATACGGCTTTCGTTTCTTCAAATGCTTTTTTCAGGTTGCCCGTTTTTTCATATACACGAATCATTTCTCTTTGCAGCATTCCTTTTTTACCTCTTGAAGGTGAAAGACTGTAAGCCTTTTGTAAGTAGGGGAGCGCAGCTAAATACTGCTCCTGATTCAGATAAAATTGCGCCAGGGTGCTGTTCGCTTCCGAAAGAGTGACCTTGGAGCTGTTAGGTTCCATATAGCGAATAGCCTGAAGCAGGCTTTGTTCCGCATTGGCCGCCTCCTTGTTTTCTTGCTGAAGTGATGCCTGCGAAAGGCAAGCCATACCCGCTATTTCGGGGAGGTTGGCTTTTATTGCCTCCGATACCACATCCTGTAGAAGTATATAGGCCTGTTTTAAATCATATTCAGCAATAAAATTCGCCAGCGAGATCTGCGCTTTGGCTTTTTGACTTTTATTAGTAATTTTTATAGATAAATCTCCTGCTTCTTTATATAAATTCATTGACCCAGGCAAATTTCCTTTTTTTCGGGCGATCATAGCTTTAGTAAGCCTTGCTCTTATTATTGCAGGAATGCTATCGGAATCGGCAAGCAGATCAATGGCATGGTCAATTTCATCTTCCGCTTGTTTGTATTGCTCTTTATGGAGACTTGCTTCACCCATCAGGGTGGATACAAGACCCGCTTCATACGGTTGTCCCTCGCTTATAAAATAATCTATAGCATTGGGTAATTGCTCGGAAGCACTGGCAAGTTGCTCCCTGTTTTCGGGGTAAAAGTAAAGAGGGAGTATTGCAGCAGCCTCTATTTCTGGTATTTTCCTTATGGCGGCCTGCGATCTTACCAACCGCAAATACCCAAAAGCACTATCATATTGTCCGATTTTTTCAAAAATGGATGCTTTTACCAGTAAAAGCTGGAAGAGTCCGGTGCGTTTTGGGTCATTATATTCTATTTGCTGCAATAAGGAGTCTGCAACCACAAGAGCTAGTTCAGGATCTTCTGAAACAAGCTTTTGCAGATTTTCAATAAATGCGGGATTTTTATCCAATGGGCGTTCATTGCTACCAGAGTAGGTCCCACAGCTATAAAGGAATTGGATACAAAACCATCCAATAGCAAATAAAAGAAAATGGTTTAAATGTAGAAATGGATGCTTCATTTTAAGGTATAAATGCCTGATTCTAGCCTTGCAATAATACTTATATATTACTCAAAATTGGGTTTGACCTCCAAAAAATCTATCGGGAGGAGTTTATTTACTTGTGCGGATACCCCGATCAGGCATACGCTACAATCAGGCGGAGCAAAAAGCAATCTACGACCCCGCTGGATTTGGTTAAGGAGTGAGGTTGTTTCCCTGTTGTAAATATACTAGCCCGCTGAGGTCAAAGCACTATTTGCGACAAGTTGCATGTCAATAGGCAACTTAGCGCAAAGCGTAGGCACGCAATAGGGTGCATTGCCGCAATTTAAAAAGTAAGTTTTACAAGAAAAATTTCCGAAAATTGATTTCCAGGCAGTTAAGGTTACTCATAAAGGGATAAGTAGTATTTGGGTTACATTTTTAGGAGCTTTCACAAAAATCACTACAATTAGGGATTGCATGATTGTATAAGTTGTTTTTATTTTGTAAGGTGTAAAAAGGATAAATTAAATGAATTTTTTTTAGGGAATATTCTCTTTTTAAAAAATTGCGAACTATATTGTAGGTGATAACCAAAAAATAAAATAAAGAATGCTAGCTGTATTTATTGATAGGAAGTATCAAACTTGTCATTTTTATACCAAATAGTAGGGTATTTTTAAAAGAATGACTTATAATTTAAATTAATCTGCTCAAATTGATATTGAAATATATAAACATTTAAATATAATAACCATGAAATTCAGGTTTACCATCCAAGTTGCCCTCGTTTTTTTTGCCCTCATTATCGGGGTTTCTGCTGCCGAAGCAAAAATATGGCGGGTTAATTCCACGCCGGGTATCAATGCGGATTTTACCACCCTTGCTGCTGCCCATACCGGTGCTGCAAGTGGAGATACCTTGCATTTAGAAGGATCTGCTACCACTTACGGCAGTCTTACCTGTTCCAAGAAATTGATCATAATTGGTCCGGGCTATTTTTTAGGGGAAAACCCTTCTACACAGGCGGTTGCAATTACAGCATTGGTTAATGCGATTAGTTTCAACGTTGGTTCCGAAGGAAGTGTGGTCATGGGATGCGACTTTACAGGATCTGCCATTAGTATTTTTTGCAGTGATATTGTAATAAGAAGAAATAAATTCTCCTCACCCAATGGAGCCATACCGGACTGGAGCAATGGAATTATTTACTTATACTGGCAAAGTAATAATTCAGGAATAGGTATTAATAATATCATCATCTCCCAGAATTATGGTGTGTACATTTCTGGGGCTTCAAGGGCTTCCAACGGGTTGCTCATTACCAATAACTATTTGGGGTTAGGAGCCGGAAGTGGGGATGCTACCAATTCATCTAGCATTAGTTTAAATGATAATACTGTAGCCATCATTCAGAATAATATTTTCCGGAGGGGCCGCATTAATTCTCAGAATTGCAGTTTCACCAATAATATTATGGTAGCAGGATCAATTGTTGGTACAGGTAACCTGTTTGCCAACAATCTCGCAAATGCGGATCAGTTTGGATCCACAAATGGCAATCAGGCAAACGTGGACATGAGTACGGTATTTATTGGAAGCGGGTCAGGCATTTCTTCAGATGGAATGTGGAAACTAAAGGCTGGCTCTCCCGCTATTGGGTCAGGGTTTGGCAGTACGGTAAGCAATCCGGTAGATGCAGGTATGTATGGAAATAATACTTCTTATGTGCTCTCCGGTATGCCGCCCATTCCTTCCATTTACTTTTTCGAAAATCAACCAGTGGGTAGCAATACCGATCCCATTGATGTAAGTATAAAAGCGAAATCCCACAACTGATTTTTTCGCAGTACAAGAGCCTTACCTGCTCTTTTAGGGATTTCCATTTTTCATTTGTAGCCTGACAAAACTGATTCGTTTTGAAAAAATACGTATATCCATACCGATTAGGCCTGTTTCTTGTGCTGGCACATTTGCTTAGCATAAATGTAATGGGTCAGAATATTTCCAAAATTGAATATTTTTTCAATGTGGATCCCGGTTTTGGGAATGGCATTGCTGTTACCGGAAGTGGACAACCTGATGCTTCTTTCGATTTTGCGGCTTCCATCAACGGGCTACCTGCCGGCTTTCACCAATTGTTTAGCAGGGCTTATACCATACCCTATAACATTACCGGAGATACCACAGTCAAAAAAGGAGGAGGATGGTCTCAAACTTTGCAAAGACTTGTTTACAAATCAGAAATTGATTTATCATCACAACCCCTAAGAAATATTACAGGGGGAGAATATTTTATAGACTCCGATCCTGGTTTCGGACAGGGAATTCCAATCACTGTTGCACCGGCTGCAGATCTTACGAATGTCTCTTTTATGGCCAACATCGGTACTTTACCCGATGGATTTCATCAACTTTTCGTACGATTGAGAGATTCAGAAACATGGAGTATTACCACTTCCAGGGTATTTTATAAAGAAAACCTTTCTCAAACCAATACCACTTTATCCAATATTCAATCCGGAGAGTATTTTATTGATTCCGATCCTGGATTTGGGAGTGGTCAACCCATTGCCATAACGCCTGGTACTGACCTGAATAGTGTCAGTTTTATTGCTTCCATCAATAGCTTTGATGAAGGATTCCACAACCTCTTTGTACGGTTTAAAAATGCTAATGGTTTTTGGGGACATACCCTCAATCGTAGTTTTTATAAAGAAGTATTGAGCATATCCGGAGGACAGGCATCAAATATAACTGCAGGGGAATATTTTATTGACAATGATCCTGGTTTTGGGAGGGCAATCCCGCTTAATATTGTGGCGGGAACCACATTAGATCCGGTAAACTTCATGGCCAATATCACTGCTTTCGAACCCGGTTTTCATAAAATATTTGTCCGGTTTAAAAATGCAAATGGCTTATGGGGACATGTACAAATCAGAACGTTTTATAAACAACCTTTTAATGAAACGACAGCCCCACGGATTAATATTGTTTCCGCAGAATATTTTGTAGATGATGACCCCGGATTTGGCAAGGGTAAACCTATCCCAATAACTCCTGGCAGTGACCTTCAAAATATTAACTTTATAGTGGATATGTCGGATGTAAGCATCGGCAACCACAAACTTTATGCAAGAGTTGCAGATGAAAATGGAAGCTGGAGCATCATACAATTGGGTGATTTTGTAGTACAGCCTCCCGGAGATTTAATTATCGTTATTGGTAGTTATGATATACGGACCTGCGCCGGATCACCCATCAAAATTCCATTTAGTGTAAATGCAACTTTTGGTTCCAACAATGTGTTTACGGCTCAACTAAGTAACAGTACCGGAAACTTTAATAATCCTGTAAATATTGGTTCCTTTACGGGTCGTAATAGCGATACCATCAGGGCAACCATTCCTGCCAACACTGGGGCTGGTTCCGGGTATAAAATCCGAATTGTTGCTTCCTCTCCACTAGATACAAGTGTCGCCGGAGCCCAAAATATTACCATTAACAGGGTGCCCTCTCTTGGTTTTAGTATTGCAGGTGCAAGCAGTTCCTGTTCAGGAGCCCAAAATTATAGTGCCTCATTTATCACCAATGGCGTAAGCTATCGCTGGAATTTGTCTGGAGG
This sequence comes from Chitinophagales bacterium, assembly GCA_038209595.1. Classification (GTDB taxonomy): domain Bacteria; phylum Bacteroidota; class Bacteroidia; order Chitinophagales; family Chitinophagaceae; genus Phnomibacter. The sequence continues at coordinate 1,057 of JBBQXO010000054.1, read as the reverse complement.
AGGTACCATTGATTCTACAGGCAGTAATGCAACTATTACATGGACGGAGTCCGGGCTTCATACCCTTACGCTGACTGCCTTCAATGAATGTGGAGACGGTACCGTAAGAACCTTGAATGTAAGGGTGTATGCAGGCGTACCTGCAGCTATACCTCAAATTACGGTTAGTGCTAACGGCGCCACTTTGACGTCGTCTTTTGCAGACCCCGCAGCAGGTTCAGGTGGCTATCAATGGTATTTTAATAATAACCTGATACCAGGCGCTACCAACCGGAATTATACACCTCCTCCTGCCCAAACGGGATTGTACGCCGTCAGGTTTACCAATACCTGTGGCGATGGGCCTGCTTCTGCGCCATACAATTTTACCGGTATTAAGCAAAATCAGGTAATTACTTTTAATTATCCGGCTTCGGTTGTATTTGGTGCGGTACCTTTTAAAATATCTGCCACTTCGAGTTCGGGTTTGCCGGTAACTTTATCAAGAGTCTTCGGGCCCGCTACACTCACTTTGGAGGATAGTGTTTTGATTACCGGTGCTGGTACTTTACGGATATTGGCTACACAGGCGGGTAATAACTCTTTTAATACCGTTTCTGTTTCCGAAGATATTATTATTCAGAAGGCTTCTGCTACCGTTACCATAAGTAACATAAATCAGGTTTACAATAAGTTACCCCGGCCTGTTTCCGTTCAAACCAATCCTCAAAGCTTATCGGTAATAATAAGGTATGATGGATCAGCGCAGGTTCCCGTAGAAGGAGGAGATTATGCAGTGGAGGCCACCATCAACTCTTCAAATTATCAGGGTGTTGCCAATGCTACGCTTACAATAGGTAAAGCAACTCAAACCATAAGTATAGAAAATATCGGAGATAAAACGGTAGGTGATCCTGATAGGAATATCTCTGCTTCGGCTACTTCCGGTTTACCCGTAAGTTTATCTGTGGCTACCACCCCGGCCAGTGGCGTTGCCTCACTCAATGGCAATATCCTTAGCTTTTTAGGAGCTGGATCCGTTACTATGGAAGGTACCCAACCAGGAAACCGAAATTAT
>JBBQXO010000053.1:0-26399 GCA_038209595.1 Chitinophagales bacterium | reverse complement strand
CAATAATGCTTCCGCCTTTTCCTCATTCATTTCACCTGCCTCCCAAGCTCCCTTTGAAAGTGCCATCGATTTTTTAGCAAAAAAAGAGGCAATAAGCTCTTTTAATTCCTTCCACTCTGATTCAGAAAAACTCTTGTTATTAAAAATGAATAATATTTCCAATTGCTGTGGTGATAATGGTGTTTGAACAACGTTCATAGTAATAAATTTTTTTAAAGATACTAAATTTCACAAATCACCTTTGACCTTAAACCTTTGACGTTTCACCTTTGACCTTAAACCTTTGACGTTTCACCTTTGACCTTAAACCTTTGACGTTTAACCTTTGACCTTTGACTTTTCACGTTTCACCTTTCACCTTTCACCTTTCACGTTTCACCTTTCATCTTTGACCTTTGACCTTTCACCTTTCACGTTTCACGTTTCACGTTTCACCTTTCACTTTTCACTTTTCACGCTGATTATCCCATCAATCTAACCGCATCCTTAGCAAAATAGGTGGCTATCAAATCGGCACCAGCACGTTTAATGGAAGTCAATGTTTCCATAATTGCTTTATCTTCCTCTATCCATCCCATTTTTGCTGCTGCCTTAATCATAGCATACTCCCCACTGATGTTGTAAGCGCTTACGGGAACATCTGAAATATTTTTTACTTCGCGGATGATATCAAGATAAGAAAGTGCTGGTTTCACCATGATGATATCCGCGCCCTCTTCAATATCCATCAATACTTCCTTAATGGCTTCGGTGCGGTTGGCATAATCCATCTGATAAGTTTTCTTATCCCCGAAACCCGGAGAGCTATCCAATGCATCACGGAAGGGACCGTAAAAACAAGAAGCGTATTTGGCACTGTAAGCCATGATACCTGTTTTTGTAAATCCACTTTCTTCAAGCGCCATGCGGATAGCTAAAATACGACCATCCATCATATCACTTGGTGCAACCATATTGGCGCCGGCCTCCGCATGGCTTACACTCATCTGCGCCAATACATCTACCGTTGCATCATTTACAATCTCCCCATTTTCTACAATACCATCATGGCCAAAACTGCTGAAGGGATCCAACGCCACATCCGTCATAACAAACATACCGGGTTCGGCGTCTTTTACCACCCGGATGCTTCGCTGCATTAAACCATCGGGATTCAAAGCCTCGGTTCCTTTGTTGTCCTTTTTATCGTTGGCACATTTTATAAATAACAAAATACTTTTAAGCCCAATGGCCCAGAGTGTTTTGATTTCTTTTCCTAATAAATCGGTACTCAAACGATAGTAACCCGGCATAGAGGAAATCTCTTCCTTAATATTTTTACCCTCCACCACAAACAGCGGTACTATGAAATGTTCCGGACGTAAAATGGTTTCTGCTACCATCGAGCGGATAGCGGGAGATTGGCGCAATATGCGGTTTCTTCTAATCATGGTTATATGTTTTTTTGTAACCCGAGCCAGTCTCTTGGATGCAGGCAGGCGTCAAGTAGTTCCGCTTCGGGTGATCCGGCAAGCGGCTGATAATCGTATTCAAAACGAACCGTAGGGGGCAGACTCATGAGGATACTTTCAATACGCCCATTTGTTTTTAACCCAAACAAAGTACCCCGGTCATGTACGAGATTAAACTCTGTGTACCGGCCACGTCTTATTTCCTGCCAGTGTTTGTTTGCTTCGCTAAAAGGTTTGTTCTTATTTTTATCTATTAGTGGCAGGTAGGCTTCTAAAAATCCAAAACCACAAGCTTTGGCAAGACCAAGCCAAAAGTTTGCATCTCTGTCCCCTTCCTCGCGGCAATAATCATAAAAGATACCTCCTAGCCCCCGGCGCTCTTCGTTGCGGTGCCAGTTGACAAAATAGCCATCACACTGCAATTTAAAACGGCTGTAAAATTCAGGATCAAAGCGATCGCATGCCTTTTTGTAAACGTTGTGAAAATGCACCACATCGGTCGTATCCAAATAATAAGGGGTAAGATCTGTACCGCCGCCAAACCAGCGGTCTGCCAACGTATCGTCTTCGTTGTACAATTCAAACAAACGGTAATTACAATGAACTGTCGGGACAAATGGATTGGAAGGATGAATGACAAGTGACAACCCACAGGCAAACCAATGATGGCCTTCCATTTTAAGTTGCTTGCGCATTAAATCAGTCACTTCGCCATGTACTATCGAGGTGTTTACTCCCCCCTTTTCTATCACGTTGCCGCCACTCAATACCCTTGTTTTACCTCCACCACCTTCGGGCCGGCTCCAGGCATCTTCAACAAATTTCTTTAATCCGTCTGCTTCTTCCAACCCACTACAAATGGCATCCTGCAGCTCATGAATAAAATGGATGAAAGTATCTTTGAATGCCATATAAATAGTACAGTTTCCAGTTAGAAACTGTTTGCTTAAAATTTTAAAGAATCATTAAAACTAAACAGTATAGTTTTTTACCGCATTAACAAAAGCTTTGGCATGATCTACAGGCACATCGGGCGTGATACCATGACCAAGGTTGGCTATATAATGCTGTGTTCCAAATCCGTCAATCATTTCCTTTACCCACTTTTCAATTTGCGGAATAGGTGCCAGTAATCTTGCCGGATCGAAATTACCTTGCAGGGTAATCTTTCCGCCAGTAAGTTGTCTCGCAGTAGCTGCGTCAATACACCAATCGATACCCAGCCCTTCTACTCCTGCTGCCGCAAGTGCCGGTAATGCATACCAGCTACCTTTTGGAAAAAGAATAACAGGAGCATGTCCTTTTAGCGCTGCTGCTATTTGCAACAAATAGGGTTGGGCAAATTGTTCAAAATCCTGTTTGCTTAGCGATCCGCTCCAGCTATCAAAAACCTGTACCACATCGGCACCGGCCTTTACCTGTGCTTTCAGATAAGCTATGGTAACATCCGTTATTTTTTGCAATAAGGAAGCGGCAAGATCGGGATGGGTGAAACAAAATTTCTTAGCCTTATCCCAGGTTTTACTGCCCTTGCCTTCTACCATATAACATAAAATAGTAAAAGGTGCACCGGCAAATCCTATCAACGGCACCCGGCCATTCAGCTCTTGCTTAGTAAGGGTAAGCGCATTCATTACGTAGCCAAGGCTTTCTTCCAGGCCTTCGGTCACCAGTGCTTCAATATCTTTTTGGTTGGTTATGGTTTTGGGCAGCAAAGGACCTCGTCCTTCCTCCATCAATACTTCCAGGCCCATGGCTTGTGGAATCACCAATATATCACTGAAAATAATGGCGGCATCGGTACCTACAATATCAATAGGTTGTAAGGTAATTTCGCAGGCAAGTTCCGGGGTTTGTACCCTGGTAAAAAAATCATACTTTTTACGGAGGGCTATATATTCAGGTAAATATCGTCCGGCCTGCCGCATCATCCAAACCGGTGGACGGGAAACGTTTTCCCCCCGAAGTGCACGGAGCAGCAAGTCATTTTTAATCTGGTTCATAATTCTTGTATGTTATGTGTGTTGTTTGGTAAAATACTTAATTAATTCGTCAATCAATGATTCCTCATTGGGGGAAGAGGCAACAAGTATGGGGGAAATGCCCGAACTTTTTAAAGCTGCTTCTGTGGTAGACCCAATGGCAACGGCTACCGCATTTTCCGGCCAGTCGTTGGCAAATAGAAAACTAATGACCCCTGATGGACTAAAGAATAAATATCCATCATAGATTTCTGGAAGTTTTTCTGGTTCTATTCTTGTTTCGTACACTTTCCATTCCTGCAAAGTATACCCTGCATTCTCCATTTTATCTGGCAACAAATCACCCCTGAGTGTGCCACTGCAAAAGAATATTTGCCGGTTTTTCCGGATGGTCAGCATGATTTGGTTGCTGAGGCTTTCTGCATCTTTACCAGTACAAAGAATGTTGGCATTTAACAGAGAACTTGATAAAGCAGCCGTTTTCCCTTCCAGGCACGCCACTTCTGCTTTATCGGGCCAACTATAGCCTTTTTGCTTCATCACCTTGTGTAAAGAGCGTATAGCATTGCTGCTGGTAAATACAAATACAGCGTTCTGATCCGTTTCTTCAAAAGCCCTCATCATCTGTTGCCAGATCCCTTCATCAGCCGTATGTTGTATGGTAATCAAAGGCTTTTCAACCAACTCTATTTTGTTATCCGCTGCTTTTTTAATGGTAGCCGGAGTACAAATTTTTGTTGATAAAACCTTGAAGGGGGTTCTCATTTTTCCTTTCATTTAAATGCCTTGCTGACGGATAGCAGCGATAATTTTGCCTGCTCCCTGCTCTGCGATTTTATGACCGAGTTCCTTACCTGCCTGTGCTGCATCAGCAAATGCTATCTGCTCCCTTATTTCAAAAATCGCCTTACCATCGAGGCTTAAAACATTTCCCTGAAAATAAATAGTTTCCTTGCCTGCTATAGCCAAAGCACTTATAGGAGCGGAACACCCACCCATCAGGGTACTCAGAAAATTGCGTTCTATACTTACACATTGCCCGGTAGCAATGTGGTGCAACGGGGCACATATTTGCTTAGTGTCATCATCATTATGCCTGCAAACCACCAAAATGGCTCCCTGTGCCGGAGCAGGCAGCATCCAGTCAAGCGTTACTGCTGTATCGGGTTTTACCCCAATTCTTTCCAAACCGGCAGCGGCAAAAATGGCACCCATTCCTTCCCCTTCTGCTACTTTGCGCAATCTAGTATTTACATTGCCGCGTATGTTTTCCACCTGATGCCTCGGATAGCGACGAAGCCATTGTGCTTTGCGGCGTACACTGCATGTATTTATCAGCACTTCTGATTTTGTATCCTCCAAAAAATCGATTCCGTTTTTGGGTACAAAAATATCATGCCATGAGGCCCTTTCCAATACTGCTGCTTCTACAATACCCTGCGCCAATTGTGTCGGCACATCCTTCATACTGTGCACGGCAAGATCAATTTTACCCGACAAAAGGGCTGCATCGAGGGTTTTGGTAAATACGCCCTGAACGCCTAATGCATACAAAGGCGTAACAAGATCAATATCGCCTTCGCTTTTTATATGTACAAGTTCGGCTTCAACGCCCTGATTTGAAAGCTGCTTTCGCACTAAGTTGGCCTGCCACAATGCAAGCTGACTGTCGCGTGTTCCAATTTTAACCATGAGCGGCTATTGCATTATTTTGTGTAAAGTAATCATGGTAAGCCGTAATCATCTGACAACCTTTTTCCTTATTGGTTTTGAGGTTGGCCATCAATGTATTGACGGTTGTTGTGATTTCGGCATGGGAAGTAGCTGCATTTTCCGGAAGGAGTCCTTCAAAAGCCATCTCACAGCGGGTTTGCTGATTGCGAAGTTCCAATAACTTATTTTTCATATCCCGTATTACCGGGGCATGCTCATAATGTTGTAGCCAGCGAAAAAATTCCGCCTTATAACGTTCAATGATGTCCAATGCTTTCGGAACTTCGGCCATTCTACGGCTAATAGTATCGTCAAGCAAGGCAGAAATATCATCCACATTTACCAGCAATGCTCCGGGCAATTCACCCACCGCTGCTTCAATATTGGCCGGTACGGAAAGATCTACAAACCAGCGCTTTTTTGTTGTTGTAAAAAACGATTCCAAAACTACTGGCTCCGCTGAATTAGTGCAAGCCACTACCACATCAAAGTCATTGGCAATTTGGGTTAATGTATCGAAATTGACTACGGTAACAGGAAGTTTTTCCGCTATCAGTAAAGCCTTATCAATGGTACGATTGGTAAGCGTAATGGAACAGTTTGGCAAATAAGATAGCAGGTTTTTTAAAACATTGGCACCAAATTTACCTGCACCAACCACCAATATACTTTTAGGCTCCTGCTTAAATTGCGACAACAACCATTCGATGGCGGCAAAAGAAACCGATACGGTTCCGGTGCTGAGTGCCGTAGCATTTTTTATTTTTTTGGAAGATTGGTTTAAAAAGTTGAAAGTTCGATCCATAATCGGCCCTATCATATCAAACCTTTTTGACAAGGCAAATGCTTGCTTCAATTGTCCGGCTATTTCAAAGTCACCAATAATCTGCGAATCAAGTCCGCTTGCTACTTTAAATAAATGATCGAAAGAGGGGATACCTTGTAAAAAGAAACCGTGTTGCATCAATCCTTCAAAATCGCCTGCAATGGTATGTTTCACCAAAAGTGCTCCAAGGGTATGCGGATGGGCAGCATATCCATAGATTTCTGTGCGGTTGCAGGTACTTACCACGGTTACACTCACCATTCCGAGCAACCGGGCCTCCTTGAGCAGTGCCTCCTTTCTTTCTTCATCTAGTGAATAATTACTGCGAACAGACATATCTGCTTTACGATAGCTGATTCCTGCCACACAAAATCTATCAATTGTTAAGTCTGCGTTCAATTTCATAATCCGTTGCAAAAGTAATTGGAGTAGAGACAATAGCCTTGTTGTATTGTCACCCCTATGTAAAATTTTCAATATTATCCGTTGGATTAACGGTACATTTCGTTTACGGGATTTGATTTGGCATGGATTGGGTTTATTTGTTTAAAAATTACCAATGAAAGGTGAACATTTGTTTGCCGACAGTCGTATATAGTACGGTTTTTAAAGTAAAGATACATGAATAAGAAAGGCATAATACTGATGAACCTTGGTTCACCGGAAAGCACTAAAGTATCGGATGTACGGAAATATCTGAATGAATTTTTGATGGATGAGCGGGTGATAGATATCCCGTATCTCTTACGGGCACTGCTGGTGCGGGGAATTATCGTTCCTTTCCGTGCTCCCAAATCGGCAAAAGCATATCGTTCTATCTGGACAGATGAAGGCTCGCCTTTAATGGTGATTAGCGATCAATTGCGCAGTGCTTTGCAAGAGCATATTGAGGAACCCGTTGCACTTGCAATGCGCTACGGCAGCCCTACGCCAAAGGAGGCTTTTGACAATCTTATAACAAAAGCAGGTGAACTGGATGAGGTGATTTTATTGCCGCTTTACCCGCACTATGCCATGAGCAGCTACGAAACGGCAGCAGAATATGCCAAAGAGATTCATCAAAAGGAAAACTATCCTTTTAAATTGACCATTATACCACCATATTATAAAGACACTTTGTATATAGATGCTCTCGCCGAAAGCATACGTCCCTTTCTGAATGAAGAATACGATCAACTGCTGCTAAGCTATCATGGGATTCCGGCGCGTCATATCCGCAAAGGAGATATTACTGGTTGCCATTGCTTGAAAGTAGAAAATTGCTGTGCCACTCCCTCACCGGCGCATGAGTTTTGCTACAAGCATCAATGCTATTTAACCACACAATTGGTGGCAGAAAAACTGAATATACCTGCCGATAAATTTCAAATGTCTTTTCAGTCGAGGTTGGGACGGGAAGAGTGGCTGAAGCCTTATACTGTGAAAAGACTGGAAGAGCTCCCCAAAGAAGGGATTAAAAAACTGGTAGTGGCTTGCCCTGCCTTTGTAAGTGATTGCCTTGAAACTCTGGAAGAAATAGCAGAAGAAGGCAAAGAAATTTTTGAGGAAGCAGGCGGTGAGCATTTCACCATGATCCCTTGTATGAATACCCAACCGCAATGGATCAATGCCATTACGGAACTGATAGGCATTGAAGCCACATCGGCTGCTGTTTAACCTTGAATGGATTAGTTTTGCTACGAGCCGGATGCCGGCATGCACCACCATTAGCTTTTGAAGCATGTATAATTACGTAAAAGCCATTCATATTATTTTTATTGTTACCTGGTTTGCCGGGTTATTCTACATGCCGCGGCTTTTTGTATATGTTGCTGAAACGAAAGAGAAACCGGAAGGCGAACAAGGAATCTTGCTGAGACAATTGCTGCTTATGAGCAAGCGTCTTTGGCTGGGTATCACCTGGCCATCTGCTATCCTTACCCTTATTTTCGGTGGATGGGTGTGGTATATGTATCCTGCCACTCCGGGCTGGCTTTGGGTAAAACTCGGTTTTGTGGCAGGGTTGTATGGTTACCATCTTTCGCTGCATTATATTTTTAAAAAACAACAAACCTTGCCCTACCACTACAGTGGCAATCAAATGCGCATCTGGAATGAAGTAGCCACGGTTTTCCTGATTGCTATTGTAATGCTGGTGGTGGTAAAAGACAATATGAGCCTCGTATATGGATTGCTGGGATTGGTAGTTTTGATTGTGTTGCTGATGGTGGCGATCAGGGTTTATAAGAAGGTTAGGAACCCAACCCCGGGGCCTCCCCAAAAAAGGGAGGCGTGAATGAGCTCACCCCATTCCTCTCTATCAAATGAGAGGGGTGCCTTTGTAAAAGAGATTAATTAATAACAGAATAGTTTTTTATACCGCTTGACTGAAGGTTTTTTGGGCAATGGGGGCGTTATGCTTGCGGAGCAAATACAAATCAAAAATACTAGCGATGTTGCGTAGAAAATGGTTTCCGGTTCGGGTGACTTCCAGGCTGTCATTTTTTAGTACAATCAAACCATCGGCCTCAAGTTGTCGCAGTTTTTCAGCCTGTAAACTTTGAACCAATACCCAATCATCATTACGTGGTTTTACGAAGCCCTTGCAAATAATATCCAACAGGTACGCTTTGAACCTAACATCCTCCTTCGTAAGCAATACCCCTCTGAATACAGGCAAAACACCTTTCTCAATGGCCTGATAATATTCGCTCAATGTTTTGTGGTTTTGTGCATAGGCGTTGCCGGCATCGCTGATGCTGCTTACGCCTAAACCAATCAACATACCGGTGGCCTGTGTGGTGTATCCCATAAAATTGCGATGTAATTTCCCTTCGGCTTTTGCCTCAAACAAGGCTTCTCCCGGCAGGGCAAAATGATCCATTCCGATATCGGCATAACCAGCAGCAATAAACATTTTTTTGCCCAGCAAATACAATTGCATTTTTAATTCAGGGGCAGGTAAATCCTTTTCATTAAACAGCCTTTGTCCCCTGCTCGTCCAGGGCACATGGGCGTAAGTAACTATAAAAAGCAATCCGATCGGGACGCTGTACAAGCACCTGCCGGATGGTTTTCTCCATGGAAGCAAGCGATTGTCCGGGCAACCCATAGATGAGGTCATAATTAACCGATTGAAATCCTGTTTGCCGCGCCAGTTCGGTAGCACCAACTACATTTTCCCAGGGTTGTATGCGATTAATGAGCCTTTGCACTTCTTCATCATTGTCCTGCACACCGTAACTGATTCGGTGAAATCCATGTCCGAATAAAACTTCAAGATGTTTACGGGAGGTATTGTTGGGATGGCCCTCAATACTGCCTTCAATTTTTGGATGCAACCTCCCTCCTGCCTTGATAGCGGTAAGCAGCAAGTCAAGATTTTCGGGTGTAAAAAAAGTTGGAGTGCCGCCTCCGAGATGTATTTCCCGGATCAGGGGCGGCTCCTCCCACAGATCGAGCACCATTTTCCACTCTTTAGCCAAAGCCTTCATATATGGCAATTCCACGTTGTGGTTGGTAGTAATTTTTTTATTACATCCGCAATAGGTACAAAGACTTTCGCAAAAAGGCAGGTGGATGTACAAACTGATGCCCTCTTGCTCGTTACAATCCGCAAACCTGCTCTTAACCCTTAGCAGCCAGGCGTCCACATCAATAGTTTGTGGCCAAAAAGGTACAGTTGGGTAACTCGTGTACCGGGGCACCGGCACATTGTACCGCTCCACCAAAGCAGCAGAAGCTTCCTTTTTCATGCTGCAAAAAGCGGTTATTTCTCAGAAAATAAAAATGAGATTGGTCATGATTGGGGAGAATAATCAGGATTTTAATTTTTTAACGAAAAAGAAAGCTCCACAAAATTAACCCGTCAGACTAAGCCAGCTCATTTAAATATATCAGAGTCTGCCATTTACTGAATAAGTTTGATACAAATTCTTATAAATCAGTAGCATCGGGTTTTTAAATTTCCATTATTAGTAAACCAACCAAATCTGAAAATATAGAAGTGTTTGTAGTACACATCCTATTTTGCTTTCATAATAAAAATACATTTTATTTAAGGGTAAAATCAACAGTGTATCTACGCCATTGGCATTTCCATTACATTTACCTAGCTGCAACGCTTACTATGGAAACCAAACCAGAAATACTACTGCAATTAAAACAAGGCAATGAAAAGGCCTTTAAGCATATTTTTGACTTTTATTACAAACAGGTGTTTTATTTTACCTATAAATATGTACGAAATAAAGAAGAATCCGAAGATATTACACAGAATATTTTTATCCGGTTATGGAATAAACGGGAAAGCATTGATGTTTCTAAATCATTCCATGGATTTCTTTTTACCATAGGCTACAGGTTGGTCATTGACCATATACGGCAGCAGGCGTTTTGTCCCGGAGGGTGGTTAAATCAAGAATCGCAGGAAGCTGCTTTTGTTTCGGCACTTACAGCAGAAGATAGCCTGAACGAACATAATTTTGCCTCTACTTATCAAAAGGCCTTAGATACATTGCCACCTAAAAGAAAAGAGATTTTTATTCTTAGCCGCCACGACGGGTTATCCAATAAAGCCATTGCCGAAAAAATGCAAATTTCAATCAAAACTGTAGAAAATCAAATGACGGCAGCATTGGCGAGTTTAAAAGGGCACTTTAAAACGGATGGAATAGGTTTGTTTATTATGTTGATGTTGGTTCATTTTTGATATCGTATATCCAATTTGATTTGCTGAATGCGCTTTAGAAAATAAAATCTTTTCACCAATAGGGGTATGGGCATTTTTTAACGTATACTTATTAAACGATTGAATATTTGTCATGGAAAACTCCCTGCTTGAAAGATTTTTTTTGAATGAAGTGACTCTTTTAGAGCGCAAACAGATAGTATCCTGGCTGCTAAATCCTGATAATGACACATCCGTCCGACTTTGGATGATGGAACATTGGGACCTTGTTAGCCATTCAAAATTTAATAGCAATGTAGCCGAACCCGATGCAGAAGCTCTTTGGCTGAATATTCAGCAAAAAATTAAACAAGAATCAATTTCACAACAAGGAGTAGAAAAGCCTTTTAGAACGTTCCATTTTCATATACGCCAATGGATGGCAGTAGCGGCAGTTTTGCTGGTAATGCTTGTCGCTGCTTATTATTTTTGGCAACCTCTTCAGCAAAAAAGTTTGAGTTCAACTCTAGTAAAAACAGACACCCTGGAAGGCGATGTTGCCCCGCCTGATGCTAATATTGCCATACTTACCCTTGCCGATGGCACCAAGATATATTTAGATAGTATGGGTAATGGCACCCTTGCTCAACAGGATGGAATAGCCATTACCAAGCAAGATGATGGACAAATTGTATACAGTGGTAACGCATCTGACGGGGTAGCTTTTAATACCCTTAGCCTGCCAAAAGGAAGTAAACCATTTAGAATTACCCTTAGCGATGGCAGCAATGTTTGGCTTAATGCAGCATCTTCTATCACTTACCCAACTGCATTTTCAGGCAAGGAAAGAAAAGTAAATATGATTGGAGAAGCTTACTTTGAAGTTGCAAAAAATGATACCAAGCCTTTTATAGTTACTAATAATCAAATGAGTATAAAAGTACTTGGCACCCATTTCAATGTAAATACTTATGAAGATGAGCAGACTGGTAAAGTTACCCTGCTTGAAGGCTTGGTAGTAGTAGAACAGGGTAACAAAACAAAGGGTTTAACCCCAGGGCAACAGGCATTGGTTATGGGTGAAAAAATAAAAGTAATTGAGGGGATAGATACTGAAGAAGTGATGGCCTGGAAAAATGGATTATTTTATTTTAATGGTGCCGATATTAATGCCATTATGCGGCAAATTGAGAAGTATTATGATGTGGAAGTGGAATACCACGATGATGTAAACTACCTGTTTGTAGCTAAAATTTCCAGACAGGTAAACGTCTCAGAGTTCCTTAAAATTCTGGAATTAACCAATTTAATACACTTTAAAATTGAAGGGAGAAAAATTATAGTTACAAAATAAACTTATTGAGTGCGTTGAAAAAAATCGCTCCGTCTGCGAAACGGAGCGACCAAAAGTTTCGGCTCATTCATGGCTAATCCTACTAAAGATCAATTAATTATTCACCAAAACGAAAGTAAAAGTATGAAAAATTCCAAGCTTACCGGTACTTTTTGTATCGGAAAGGAACAAATCCACCGAATCTGCCTGCTTATGAAATTATCGGTAGTTTTATTACTGGCTTCTTGCCTGAATGCCAGTGCCAATGGCCTTGGGCAAAAAGTGACCATTAATACGAAAAATGCCCCTATTGCCAAGGTTTTTAAAGAAATTGAAAGGCAAACGGGGTACAGTTTTGTGTATGCCAAGCAACAACTCATAAATGCAATGCCAGTTACAGTTTCTGTTATTAACCAGAATCTTGACGAAGTGCTTGAGGAAATTTTTGAGAACCGGCCACTTACCTACACCTTATCGGGTAGGTATATTGCCATAAAGGAAAAGGAATTTTTAAAAAAAGTACCTATGCCACAAGTTGAAGCACCCTTGCCTTCTTTAGCCATTACCGGTAAAATTACGGACGCTGAGGGTAAACCTATGGAGGGTGTTTCGGTAGTGGTAAAAAGTACAAATAAGGGAGTTACCACAGATAGAAATGGCATGTTTTCCATTGAGGTACCAGAAGAAGGAGATGTACTTTTATTTTCCTATGTAGGTTATGAAACCCTTACAATTCCTGTAACGAAAGCTGGCGATCTTACTTTGATATTGAAACAAAGCGAAGGCAAAACAGAAGAAATTATTGTGGTTGGATATGGTAGTGTTAGAAAAAGCGATGTAACAGGATCGGTTGCTACAGTTAAATCCAAAGACCTCACAGCCTATCCGGCTACCAACGCCGTTCAGGCTTTGCAGGGCCGTGCAGCGGGCGTATCTATTCAGGCCAATAACGGCAACCCGGGTGGGGGTTATAGAATAAGGGTGCGGGGTGGTACTTCCGTAAATGCGAGCAGCGATCCCATTTTTGTAGTAGATGGTTTTCCAGGGGCAATTTTACCTCCTCCTGAGGACATTGCTTCAATGGAAATATTAAAAGATGCTTCGGCCACTGCAATTTATGGTTCGAGAGGTGCAAACGGTGTTATTCTAGTTACTACCAAGCGTGGTAAAAGCGGTAAAGCCAGAATAGATTTTAATGCCTCCTATACCGGACAGCAGGAAATAAACAGGCTCGATTTAATGAATGCCGATCAGTTTGTGGGGTATATTAAAGAAATCAACCCAAACTATACAGGGGGAACAAGCAATACCGATTGGCAGGATTTAATTTTTACAAATGGCAATATTCAGAATTATCAGTTATCGCTTTCAGGAGGTACTGATAATTTGCATTACTATGTTTCCGGAGCTTATTTTGACCAAAAGGGTGTGATCACCAATTCTTCATTTAGAAGATTTTCTATTAATTCAAACCTTGACTTTAATGCTACCAAATGGCTGAAAATAGGTGTGAATTTATTTAGCCAAAATACAAAACAGGATGGTGTAAGAACACAGGAAGGCAGCGGTGGAGTCACTGGTACAGGGGTTGTAGCAAGCGCATTCAAATTTGGCCCCGATCAACCGGTTTTAAATCCCGATGGCAGTTATTCAATTGCTGTAGTGGGCGATCCACATGATAACCCGGTTGCTGTAGCAATTGAAAGACAAAACGAAACGTTGGCTGATCAGCTTCAGTATAATTTGTATGCGGATTTTAGCCTGATGAAGGGTCTTAAATTTAGAACCACCTACGGATCCTTTGTAAATGATACAAGGGACGGGGAATTTATTCCAACAACCCTTAATGCGGGAAGAAACGTTGGAGGTGATGCCAGTGTAGATGGGGCAAAAGTCCGCAATTATATAAATGAGAATTTTTTCACTTACACAACTAAAATAAAAAGTTTACACACTTTCTCTGCTATGGGAGGTTTCTCTTACCAAAAGTTTGTAAATGAATCGTGGGGTGGAAGATCGCAGTCTTTTCTTTCTAATTCTGTTTCCTTTTGGAACCTTGGCGGCGGATCAGTTGTACAACCTGCAAATTCATCTTTAACCGAATCGCAACTGGCATCATTTTATGGGAGGCTTAATTACAATATCAACGACAAATACCTCATTACAGTGAATGCCCGATATGATGGTTCATCAAATTTCAGCAAAAATCAAAAGTGGGCATTTTTTCCATCGGCAGCATTTGCCTGGAATATGGGAAATGAAAATTTTATGAAGCGCATCGGTTTGATCAGTTCGTTTAAATGGAGATTGAGCTATGGGTTTACCGGCAATCAGGCAATTGGACCTTACCAGTCTTTAGCAAGGTTTTCGCCTGTATTTACCGTGCTCAATGGAGTATCTGTAAATTCTGTACGACCTACTACCATAGCCAACGATGACCTTAAGTGGGAAACTACCGCACAATCCAATGTAGGTGTTGACATCGGGTTTTTAAAAAACAGAATTAATGTAACTGCAGATTATTATATAGCCACTACCAGTGATTTGCTTTTCAATGTTCAACTTCCGCAATACTCCGGCTATACCACCCAATTAAAGAATATTGGAAAAATAGAAAACAGGGGTTTTGAGTTTGCCATAAATTCAAAAAATCTGGTAGGTAAGTTCCAATGGAATACTGATTTTAATATTTCTTTCAACAGGAATAAAGTGCTTGAATTACCGGGTGGAAACGATATTATCTATGCATTTGCACCGGGCCACATGATTGGTGTTGGAAACTCTGCACAGGTTTTGCGGGTTGGGCAACCGGTAGGCAGCTTTTTTGGCTGGCAGTACAATGGTGTATATCAGCAAGGTGCAAATTTTCTGCCAGGCGCAGGATTTGAACGGGTAGTTGGAGGAGAGAGTTTTAAAGATATTAGCGGGGCAAAAGATGTAAATGGTGTGCCTACCTTAAAGCCTGATGGTCAATTGAACAGTGATGACAGAACAATTATAGGAGATCCAAATCCTGATTTTATTTGGGGTTTTAATAATGAATTTAGCTTTGCCGGGTTTGACTTGAATATATTCTTTCAAGGGTCACAAGGAAATGATATTTTAAGTTATACCTTGTTAGAATTAGAAACTGCATCCGGCATCAACAATCAAACAACGAATGTACTAAACCGCTGGACGCCGACAAATACCAATACAGACATACCCAAAGCCGCAACCGGAAGGCCTCAAAGGGTTTCATCGCGCTGGATATTTGATGGTAGCTATGGCAGGTTGAAGAATATTGCCCTGGGTTATACCCTACCTGCTGATGTTTCTGCAAGGCTTCGTATTCAGAGCCTGAGGGTTTATGTAAGCGGACAGAATTTACTCACCTTTACCAAGTACAGGGGTTACGATCCAGAAGTTAATTACCGGGGCTCCAACTTAAATGCAGGAACCGATTACGGTAGTTATCCCAACGCAAAAGGTATTACCGCCGGTATTAATGTTAATTTTTGATAATTTATTTTAATCACATTTTATGAAAAAATATTTGATAATTACCACTTCACTTTTCATTTTCTTATCGCTGCTTTTTGGTTGTAAAAAAATCCTGGAAGAAAAGCCGGTGGGCGTGTTATCCCCCGAAGGATTTTTTAAATCGAAGCGAGATGTGGAAGCCGCAATTGCCGGTGCCTATGGAAACCTTGCATCAGAGCCGCTTTTTGGACGACAGTATGTATGTGCCATCATGCTTCGAGATGATATGGTGGATATTGGAAACCGGGGAACTACCGTTGAAAGAATTCAGGTTAATGACTTCAATATGGATTCCAGAAATGGAATGGTAGCTCGGTTTTGGCCCATTTGGTACCAGGTAATCAGTGCGGTTAACGCAGCAGAGTCCGGAGCCAAAAGCATTGGTTTAGCGGAAGCGGATATTAATCCCCTGATTGCCGAAGCAAGATTTGTAAAAGCCTTTGGTTACTTTCACCTTGTTCGTGTATTTGGGGATATTCCTTATATAGATGAATTTGTATCTGATCCTGAAAAGGTGAAGTCAATCAGTAAAACAAAGGAAGCAGATGTGTATGCAAAAATTATTGAAGCAATGCAATTTGCAAAGCAATGGCTTCCGGCAAGTCAGCCATCTGATATGCGTACAAGGCCAACAAAAGCTACCGCCAGCGCCTATCTTGCCTCCATGTATTTAACAACCGGTAACTATCCCAAAGCTTATGAAGAAGCTAAGTGGGTAATAGATAACAGGGTGGCTTATAAATATGTTTTGGAACCCGATTTCCAAAATGTTTTCAGAGCAGAAATAGCAAATAGCCTGAAAGAAACCATTTTTGCAGTTGATTTTCTTGCTAAAATATCAGTGGGTAATTTGAATGATGATTTGCTTCCTCCAATGGTAGGTATCAGAAACGTACCAGAAAGCGGCTTTGGGGTTTGCGTACCTTCACTAAAAACTTTCACTGAATGGGATGCACGGGATTACAGACGTAAAGTAAGTTTTAGCGATAGTACTTTAAATGCTGCCGGTGTGTTGATCCCTTTTACATCGTTTCCCAACGAAAAACGACCGCATATTGCCAAATTCAGAAGGTTTCCAGGTAATGCTAATTTGGATGGAAGATATTCGGATAACAATTATGCAGATATGCGCTACGCCGAAATTTTGCTTATTGCGGCCGAAGCGCTTACTGAAACAAGTGGTGTAACACAAGAAGCGGTTGATTATGTAAACCAAGTGCGTACAAGGGCACGTAACTGGCCTGGAAGGGTTTCTACCTTCCCTGAAAACCTAGTTTTGGCTGGATTGTCGAAGCAGCAAATGATTGATTTGGTAATGGAAGAACGCAAATTGGAGTTGGCTTTTGAATGGAAGCGTTGGTTTGATATCAAAAGGAGAAAGTTGGGTGATGTAGTTTTTAAAGGAACAAACTCTTTAGAGCCAAGGGCAAATTTTGATGCAACAAGAGATTACCTGATGCCTTTACCACAAACTGAACTGGAAATTAATCCAAACTTAAAGCCTCAGAATCCTGGTTATTAATTGTTATTGTTGGTTTTTAGATAAAAGCGTTGGCATCTTATTGGCTACAGTTGGATTGCCAACGCTTTACTTTTATTTAATATGTTGTTTTAGCGTATTATTTAGATTCTTTTACCGCCTAATCTTCAATGTTATGTCACGTTTTCTAGCCGTTTATATATTTCTTTTAACTTTTTTTTCCATAGGGTATGGTCAAAAAAAGTCGCCGGCAGTTGACGTGGATAAGGCCTTCAAATTAGCGGCAAAGCAGTACAAGGGAATGTTAATGTCCCATACCGATATAAGCAAATTCCCTCAATCTACCAAGCCCGATGGCAGCCCCGATAATCGTTCAGCCAGTTGGTGGTGCAGTGGGTTTTTTGGCGGCTCCCTTTGGTATTTATTTGAATATACAAAGGATGATAAGTGGAAAGATGCAGCAGATAAATGGACGATGGCTGTTGAAAAACAAAAGGATAACAAGGGTACACATGATTTGGGTTTTATGCTGTACTGCCCATTTGGAAATGGCTACAGGATTACCGGCAATACAAAATATATTGAACCCATGCTTACCGGTGCTGTATCCCTTTCTACAAGATTTAACCCACAGATTGGCCTTATTAAATCATGGGATAAACATGATAATTGTACCTATCCCGTTATTATCGATAATATGATGAACCTTGAGTTTTTGTTTTGGGCCGCAAAGCAATCAGGGGATAAAAATTTTTACAACCTTTCCGTGACCCATGCTGATAATACGATTAAACATCATTTCAGAGATGATTACAGTTCTTACCACGTTGTTTGTTATAACCCTGATGGAACCGTTTTCAGAAAAAAAACACATCAGGGTGCAAACGATACTTCGGCGTGGGCAAGAGGGCAAGCATGGGCGTTGTATGGTTATACCATGATGTATCGCGAAACGAAGGACAAAACATACCTGAAGCAGGCAGAAGGTATTGCTGCCTTCATGATGAACCATCCTAATTTACCAAATGATAAAATATTTTACTGGGATTTTAATGCACCCAATATTCCCAACGAAGAAAGGGATGCATCCGCGGCAGCCATTACAGCTTCGGCTTTGCTGGAACTAGCCACTTACAGTAAAACCAACCAAAAAAAATACTTTGATTTTGCAGAACAGGTTTTGGTTAGCCTTTCTTCCGCCGAATACTCAGCAACCGATGGAACCAACAACCATTTTATTCTGAAGCATTCTGTTGGTCACAAACCGGCGGGTACCGAAATAAACACACCCATTGTTTATGCAGATTATTATTACCTCGAAGCTTTGATTAGATATAAGCGGTTGAATAAGTAAGAACCTTACTGTAGTTGCGAGAAGGATATAGCTTTTATTATAATTATATGCAGTGCACTTATTATTTCATTAGCTCAAAATATCTTTCTTTTTAAATGCATACAACCCTACCCCAAAAAAACCAGCAATGTGAAGAACAAGTATCAAAGCGGCATGTATCAAAGCGTTTACGCTGTACACAGAACCCCGGATTGCGGCACCGGTTTCAGGATCGGTGGCCATGTTAAAAAAGCCCTTCCACGAGGTCATATAGCTGGTAAATAAAAACGGATTGATACGGGTAAACAAGGGGAGGTCCATGGTGCTGATGATGGTAAACACAATGATGATGCTCATGGTACTAACAATGGGTCCGATACTGTTTTCAGCAAATACACTGAGCATAAACGACAAGGCGGCAACCGTTGCCAATGCCAGGAAAGCCAGCCCAAAGGCAGATAAATACCGCCAGAAAACATCATCACCCTGATTGTCCACATAAAACTGGATAATGGTATAGCTTTTATTGACCAGCAAATCGCTTGTACCAAAAAACCACATACTCAGAAATAGCGATAAAATGGCCATCCATACCAGCAACATAAAGGTATAAACCAAACCCGCACTAAATTTTGCAAGCAGTAATTCTGTGCGGCTTACAGGTTTGGTAAGCAGTAACCGCAGGGTACCAAGATTGGCTTCTCCGGCAACCATATCACCGGTTACCAACGCTATCAGTAAGGGCACTTGTATCAGTAAAGTATTTAATATCAAAAAACAAACAAAATAGCCGTTCAATACGTCGCCATCCTGAATGGCAAACATATCGTCCATCCCGCTGAACATCAGTTTAAGCCAGGTAGGTCCGTCGGCTTTAAGTGCCAGTTGTATCAGCAAAACAATGATGGCAATGGCTATAAAACCGATATAGGTTCTTGGCTTGCGGAAAATCTTATAAAGTTCAATACGTAATATCGTGAAAAACATGGAGTGCGATTAATCAGGTGGTTGGTAGTAAGGCTGCCTCGGCGGTTAATTTTAAAAACAGATGTTCCAGTGAATGTTTGCGGCTAAAGTTTTCCAGAGGAATATCCATTGCTACCAAATCTTTTGCCAGTGCGGGTACATCCTTGGCATGGAGTGAAAAAACAAATTTGTTATCCAATAGCTGATATCGTCCCTTCCATTCGCTACGGTCCACTTTTGCTGCCATTTCGGTATCAGGACTTTGCACTTCTACCAGCGTATCAGCAGGATCAAACAATTCGGTCGTACTGCCCTCCACAATCTTTTTACCCTTGTGAATAATGATCATCCGGGTAGCGACCTGTTCAATTTCGTTGAGCAGGTGACTGCTTACAATAACGGTTTTTTTGTGTTCGGTACGAAGATCAAGGATCATTTTACGTACATCAGCAATACCCTGCGGATCAAGACCATTGGTAGGCTCATCAAGGATAATCAACTTTGGATCATGGATGAGCGAAATGGCAATCCCTAACCTTTGTTTCATACCCTGACTATAGGTTTTCACTTTACTATGTGCCCGTTCAGAAAGCCCCACCCGATCCAACTGATCCATTAATTGTTTTTTGGTGGGCCGGATACCGCTCAACCTTGCAAACATTTCGAGGTTGTCGTAAGCACTCAGGTACTTGTATAAATCGGGTCTTTCGATAATAGCACCAATCTGACGCAGAATCTCATTGCGGTGATGTGGCAATTTATAGCCAAACATCTCAATGCTGCCCGAGTTGGGGGTAATCAGGGTGAGCAACATCCGGATAGTGGTGCTTTTGCCAGCTCCATTTTGCCCTAAAAAACCATAAATATCTCCTTGATTTACTGTAAAGGACAAATCATTCACCGCATGGATATCGTTGAAATGCTTGACGAGATGGGTCACTTTTACCAATTCACTCATAATAACGTTTGCTTCTGTGAAGTATTTAAAGTTACAAGCGAGTGGGGATATTGTTGAACAAAGTAGCTTTATGCATCACAAAATGCTGTAAAAGCGCGAATTTGAACCAACTGTATGTATGTAGCCGCACAGTTTAAGGTTGTAAACAAAAAATGATGAATCACGGTGAAGGGATCCCAAACAAATAACCCATTTTGTGAGTCTTATAAAGCGGAATGGCGTTTCAAACTTTCAACAATCAGGTACCAGAAATTTATTTTAAAAGAATATTATTAGATGAATCAGGTATAAGCCATTATATAAACTTAAGGAACAATTTTAACTATTAATCGCTGTTTGATAAAGAAATATTACCTACTAATAACTTAGAGGTGGTAAAATTATTACCTGAAAATTTCTTCAAACTGCCATCCATAAAGGGTAATTTTGAACGAATAATAGAATTCAAGTCTGATTTTCGCAAAATCATTTTGTTTGTAAAAAACGCATAATATGGCAGTACTATACCCACTATTAATACTAGAAGTTACTCTTGATGATGTAACCGACCCCGCGGTAACCCGCACCATACAGGTTCCAGGTAACTATACTTTTAATATGTTACACATGGTAATTAATACTGCTTTTGGCTGGCAAAACGCCCACCTGCACGAATTTTCGAGTCAATTAGATGAAGCGCTGATAATAGGTGAGCCGGATTCAGACTTTTGGGAGGAAAGGGATATAATAGACGAAAGAAAGATTAAAATATTCAAGTATTTGACAAAAGCGGGGGACGAAATGATGTACGATTATGATTTCGGAGATGGGTGGACGCACAACATTGTTACAAAAGAGGTACATAGGATTCCTAAAAGCAACCTTAGAGCGAAACTATTGGGCGCATCAGGCGCCTGCCCTCCAGAAGACTGTGGCGGTATCCCAGGTTATGAAAACCTAAAAAAAGTATTGTCTAACCCAAAAAATAAAGAATATAAATTTCTTAGTCAGTGGATGGGATTGAAACCGTCTGAAAAATTCAACCCATGGGATTCAAAAATGATTATGTCCTTTATGGAGGTCGAATTGCTCAACCAAAAAAGTTAGAGGTAGTGACCTAAATGCCTAATCCGTTTTCGCTTTACCTATTGCACGCAACACTTTACCTTCACCGCACACATGATTTCATACGCCAGATATGGTTCTTTTTTCAGTACCCATTCTTTTTACGAAGGAGTAAGGATCACTGTGGGCATTTTGGTTCCGATTCTTGTAGCAACGCTTTTCGATGAAATTGGATGGGGATTGGCTATGGCTATTGGGGCAATGTGCATCAGCCTGACAGATAATGCGGGCCCGATGCACCACCGCATCAATGGCATGTTGGTGAGTATTGGTTTTATAGCCCTTGCTTCGGTTTTGGTTGGGTTGACACTACCCTATAAAACGTTGCTAGGGATCTTGCTGGTGGCAGCCACATTTTTCTTTTCCATTATTGGAGTGTTTGGCACCCGGGCATCCTCTATTGGAACGGCCATTCTTATTGCTTTTACCCTTCATCTTGCTCCATCTGAATTATCGGTTTGGGAAAACACATTGTTTTCGGTATTGGGCGGACTGTGGTATTTCGTTTTCAGCATCACACTATATCGAATACGGCCCTATCAACTAGCCAAGCAGGTGCTGAGCGATTGCATGGAGAGTACGGCAAAATATCTTGAAATTAAAGCTGGGTTTTACGCAGTGGGTACCGATTTGCCAGCGCTATACAACCAATTGCTCAAACAACAAGTGGAGGTACACCAAAAGCAGCAAGTAGTGCGGGAAGTGTTGTTCAAAACCAGGAGTATTGTAAAAGAGAGTACGCATACCGGCAGGGTTTTGGTACTTTCCTTTTTGGACACGGTGGATCTTTTCGAATCGGTTTTAACCACCGAACGGGATTATGAAACGCTGCAAAAAGATCTGGCTGACACCGGCATTCTAGAACAGTTTGGCGCCACTCTTAAAGAACTTGTAAGCGAAATTGAGGCAGTAGCATTGGCTTTGAGATCGGGAAACGTTTACCTTACCAAAGCCTCCGGGGCAGAAAACGTTTATGCCCGATTGTTTGCTTTTTATAAAGCAAGCAGGGAATCACATGCTACACCGGCCAATAGCGAGGCGTATGAAAATTTAAAAGAAATTTTGTATAGCATCCGCGATTTAAGACAAAAAATTGAATTGCTGGGATTATATACCCGCTATGAGGAGCATATAAAAATCCGACGGAAAATTGATTACGATCGTTTCGTGGTTCCTAGTTATATCAATATTTCTTTATTGCTTGAAAACCTCAACCTTCAATCGAATATTTTCCGGTATTCCATGCGCATGAGTGCCTCCATGGCGGCCGGATTTCTTTTGTCACAGTTTTTGTCACTAGGACACAGTTACTGGATTTTACTTACCATCATCGTTATTATTAAGCCCGCTTATGCCTTAACCACCCAACGTAACCGGGAAAGATTACTGGGAACTTTTGTAGGTGGATTGGCCGGAGCAATGGTATTGCTCTCCGTTCAATCAGGGCCCTGGTTATTGGTAATGATGATTATTTGTATGGTGGGGGCTTATAGCTTGATGAGGATCCGGTATGCCATAAGTGTCGGGTTGATTACCCTTTATGTTTTACTGGCCTTTTACCTGTTGAAGCCGGGCGACTTTACCCCCATTTTGCAAGACAGAATACTGGATACGGTAATAGCTTCTATCATTGCGCTTATTTTCACCTTTGTCATTCCCCCGGTTTGGGAGCGTACGCTTCTTTCGGACCTTTTGGTAAAAACATTGGAAGCTCACCGACAGTATTTTGGCTCCATTCTAAAAGGTTTCACCGGGATTACAACCGAAATTTCGCAGTACAAATGGTACCGAAAAGAAACCTATGTTGCGCTGGCCAACCTGAGCGATGCTTTTCAGCGTATGCTCAACGAACCCAAAAGCAGGCAACAAGAAGGCAGTTTTTTGCACCCGCTTGTAGTGGCTTGCCATGTATTTGCTTCCCGTACTGCTTCGCTATCGGCTTACAGGGCTAAGTATGGCGAACTTGTGGTTCATCCGCTTTTCAAAGAAATTCACGAAGAAGGAAACGCTATCCTGCAAGAGGCGGAACAAATCCTCCTCCTAAAAAAAGGGGAAAAAAAATCAGCTGATACGCTCCGCTGTTTCAATTGGTTTGATATTATCCGTCAAGATCCCACATGGGATATTAAAAATGAAGAAAATCAATTACCTGAAGGTGAACTGAACCGGGCCGTTGAATCTGTGATAGACCAATTGGAGCGTATGATTTTGTTAGCCGTTGAAATGCGTAATCTCTGCGTTCAGATTGTTGGGGCAGGAGAAAAAGAAAAATTGTAGAGATGTTTATGTCTCATGGGTTTATCAATGGATAGCCATCGGCGACAAGGGGTTGTCCTCGTTTCACCTCTCACTTCCCTCGTTTCACATTCCACGTTTCCTTCCTTGGCGTCACACCCCGTGTGCCATCCCTACGGGATTCTGCCTGCGTCTTTTTTCTTTTAATCCGCCGGCTTCACCGGCGGCTACCGATATGCCGCTCCTAACGGAGCTTGTATTTCTAAGCAATAGTTTCAGCACGGGAGGTTATTCGTCTCACCCTTCACGTCCTAATTCTTCCGATCCGCCGGCTTCACCGGCGGCTACCAATATGCCGCTCCTAACGGAGCTTGTATTTCTAAGCAATAGTTTCAGCACAGGAAAGGTGTACCCGGAAATCTTTCTTATCCTGTCTTGTCAATCTCTGCGGCACGAGCCGTGGCCTTCGTTCACCACACCCTACCTTTCCACAGGTCCCCTTTCACATCTCACTTCTCTCACTCCTTACTTCCCTCGTTTCATATTCTACATTTCCTTTCCTTCGCTTCACACCCTACGTGCCATCCCTACGGGATTTTGCCTGCGTCCTAATTATTCCGATCCGCCGGCTTCACCGGCGGCTACCGATATGCCGCTCCTAACAGAGCTTGTATTTCTCCACAGTGGTTCAGCACGGGAGGTTACAAGGAAATCTTGCTGTCAATGTCATCAGATTGAGCCTTGGCTTTCGTTACCACGCCCTGCGTTTCCACAGCTCCCCTTTCACGTCTCACTCTCTCACCACTCTCTCACTCTCTAACTTCCCTCGTTTCATATTTCCTTTCCTTCGCTTCACACCTTACGTGCCATCCCTACGGGATTATGCTTGCGTCCTAATTCTTCCGATCCGCCGGCTTCACCGGCGGCTACCGATATGCCGCTCCTAGCGGAGCTTGTATTTCCCTGGAATGGTTCAGCACGGAAAGGTGTACCCGGAAATCTTTCTTATCCCTTGTTATTCTCTGCGGCACGAGCCGTGGCCTTCGTTCACCACACACTACCTTTCCACAGCTCCCCTTTCACGTCTCACTTCTCTCACTTCTCTCACCACTCTCACTCCTCTCACCACTCTCACCACTCTCACCACTCTCACTCCTCTCACTCTCTCACTCCTCTCACTCCTCTCTTGTTTCACCTCTTACGTTTCACCATTACAACCCAATGATTTGCCCTATTTTTACCCCACATGGAAAAAAAACAACTAAAAGGATGGAGCAGCACTGCCATTCACGGAGGGCATGAGGCCGATCCGAAGCATTCGCATATCACCCCAATTTACGCTACTTCTACCTTTGTATTCGATACAGCGCAAGAAGGAAGCGACCGGTTTGCGAGCCTCGACAAAGAAGAAATTTACAGCCGTTGGGGAAATCCAACCTTTAAGGAATGCGAGCAGAAAATAGCTGCTTTGGAGGCCTTTGGTCTAACCGGTGAAAATGGAAAACCGCTTGCCTTGAAAGCACTGCTGCATGCAAGTGGACAGGCTGCTATGGCTACCCTGTTTTTAAGTACCCTGCAGCATGGTGATGCCATACTTTCTCATCAATCGCTGTATGGTGGCACCCACGAATTTTTGACCAAGCTTTTAAAGGACAATGGGATTGAAGCCATCATAGCAGATTTAAGAAATCTGGAAGAAGCAAAAGCCATCCTGGAAAAAAACAAACATATTAAGTTAATCCACCTGGAAACACCGGCCAACCCCACCATACAATGTGTAGATTTAGCATCGCTATGTACACTAGGTAAAATGCATGAGAAACTGATCAGTGTTGATAATACTTTTGCAACGCCATATTTACAGCAGCCTTTTAGGTTTAATGTGGATTTTGTTTTTCATAGCACAACCAAGTTTTTAAATGGACACGGAACGGCCATTGGTGGCGTGCTTATTGGAAAGGACATCCAATTTATGAAAACCAAGGCATGGAAATGGCATGCTTTACTGGGAGGAAACGCCAATCCTTTTGACGCTTACCTGCTTACTCAAGGTATAAAAACGTTGGAAATTCGTATGGATCGCCATTGCAGCAATGCGGTAGCCGTTGCTGATTTTCTGAACGAGCATCCCGCTATAGAAATGGTAAACTATACCGGACTGAAAAGCCATCCTGATTATGAAATCAGTAAAAAGCAAATGCGCCATCCCGGACCCATGCTGAGTTTTGAACTAAAAGGCGGATTGGAAAATGGCCGGAAATTTATTGATGCCTTGCAAATGTGTACAAGAGCTGTAAGCCTTGGAACGGTGGATACCTTAGTGAGCCACCCCGCTACCATGAGCCATGCAAGTGTGGCAAGAGAAGACCGGCTTTTATATGGCATTACCGATGGTTTGATTCGTATGAGTGTTGGGCTTGAAAATATTGAAGATATAATGGGAGATTTGGAACAAGCACTGAGATAATAAATTCCATAGGAGGAAAAATTCCGAATAAAGAAATTCCAAATAATACAAATAACAAATTATGGGCAAGAGGCAATGAAACCAACACTATAAACCAACAATAAAGAATTCCGCATAGGATGGGATCAACTAAACCCTATCGGCAGGAAGGCACAAACAAAGAATAGGACAAACGAAAAAAATTAAAATGTTTATTACGCCATTTCTTTGGTCGAGGGTAAACTCCTCGTTCCTCGGAGTGACGACACTGGAGTGGCAAATTCCAAAAGAAGATAAACTACAAATTCCAAATAGGAAAATTTACAGATTCAAAAAATATACAGGCTACAAACATCAATTAATAAAATCTAAAAAAATCAAAGGAGAAATTCCTAAAAAAAT